>JANNPH010000063.1:0-33363 GCA_031399965.1 Gloeobacteraceae cyanobacterium SOY_34_metabat_159
GAGCAAGGGGCGGCGTCCGCCCCCTGCACCCCCTACAAGGGGAGTCTGGTGGGGCGTCAAATGGGATCGGTTAGGGCCTGCTACCGGGCGGGCTGAATAGACAGCGGTGCTGGTGGACAAAGGCAGGTCGCGGGGGTTAGAGGCTGGTGAGGGTGGTCAGGACTGTGTCGGTCGGGGCGTTGCTGTCGGTGAAGGAGAAGAGGTGGCGGTAAGCGATGCGGCCTTGGCGATCGATGATGTACTGGGCCGGGAGGGGTGCGCCGAGGGCCTGGCCGGCTCCGTATCGGCGGAAGGTCGTGCACTCTGGGTCGTACAAGAATGGGTAGGGTAGGTCGAGGTCGCGGACGATGTCGGCGCTCTGGGCCGGGTCGGTGCTCGTTATCATCAAGAGTTCGGCTCCCGCTGCTTTGATCTCGGGGTAGCGGGTCTTCAGGTCCTGGATGTGCGGGTAGCAGAAAGGACAGAAGAGCTTGTCTGTGAAGATGCGGGTGAAGGCCAGCACGACCGGTTGGATACCCCGGTAGTCAGTCAGGTTTATCGGGTTGCCTCCGACGCGTGGCAGCGTGAAACTGGGGGCGACTTCGCCGATTCCCGGCACCTGGAAGCCCGGCAGCGGTACGAAGTTTTTGGCGAACCGCTGGTTGAATAGTCCTGTGTTGGCTGTCATTGCGGTGTGTAAAGCTCTCCTTTTACGATAGCGCAGGTGGTCAGGGCAGGCTTTCGGCGACGACTTTTAGGCGGGTTAGCTGGGAGCGCATGTCGGCTTCGGTGGCCCGACTGGCAAATACTGTGAAGCCAAAGCGGACGAGTGGGTTGGGGACCTCGAAGCAGAATCGGTTGGCAAGTTCGGTGCCGCCACGACAAGAAGAGCACTCCCAGCGATCGGTACCGTCGAAGAATCCGCTGAATGTCCACTCGATGAGTCCCGGCCGCCGTGCTGTGACCCGGCAGGCGAGGGATGGGTAGGGCGGTAAATTTAAGGAGAAGCGAAACTGGCCACCGACTTCGCAGGACCAGGGGCCGACCGGTTCGCAGCGGAGCAACGGGTTGAGCCAGCGGCGCATTAAGTCGGGTTCTGTGAGACAGCGGTCTACGGATGGGAGAGGGGCGGCAATCAGGATTTTTTGCTCGAAGACGGTCATGGTGGGTTTACTTTCGTCCGCTCGATTGTGCAATTTTTGGGGTGCGGGCTGTCTGGCACTCCAGGTCTAGCGTGAAAGACAGGTACTATTGGCTAAGTTTAGTTTTGGAGTATGGAAACGCCACTTCTGTGCGAAGTCCGCCCGACGGCCGCTGCTGGCTGGGTTGAGGTGATGGTCGATGCGCCCGGTGCCGCACACACCTACACCTATCGCCTGCCCGAGGGCCTGTCGGCGACTCAGGGTGATGTGGTGTGCGTGCCTTTTGGACCGCGCCTGGTCGGCGGTATCGTGATTGGCTGTCTTGATCGTCTGCCTGAGCACCTGGAGTCAGACCAGATGAAGCTGGTGGAAGCTGTGCTCGGGAGTGGCTTCTTTCCGCCCGGCTACTGGGCATTGCTCGAACGGGTGGCAAATTATTACCTGGCTCCGCTCGCCCGCGTGATCGAGACCGCCCTGCCGCCCGGATTGCTCAGTCGTGCTCAGCGTCGGGTTCGGCTCTGCGAGACTCACAATCCGCTCGTCGAATGGACGCTCAGTGCCGGGGCGACCGGGATGCTCGCGTTCTTGCGCGCTCAGAAGCGGACCGATTTTAGCTGGCGATTTCTGGTGCAACGTCTGCCCGAGGCCAACCGCTACCTCAAAGAATTACTGGGTAAGAGCCTGCTTGAAAGTTACTTCGCCTCGCCAAATCCACCGAAGGCGCGTACTCAGCAGTATGTCTCTCTTCTCAGTGAGGAGTATGAGGGACTGACGCCCCGACAGCGCGAGGTGCTGCAGTGCTTGAAGCGGCTGGGGGGGGAAGCCAAAGTCGAAGCCCTGGTTGCCGGGGCGGGTACGGCCCGCTCGGTGTTGGTCGCCCTCGAAAAGCGCGGGTGCCTTGCTATCGATTGCCGCGCAGTGCGGCGTGGCACGCTCACCCTCGCCCCGGCCGATTCTCCCAAAGCACTCACAGACGAGCAGCAGGCGGTGCTCGCTCAGTTGAGAGCAGCTTCTCCCGGTGGGGTGCTCCTGCACGGAGTTACGGGCTCGGGTAAGACAGAAGTCTATTTGCAGGCCATCGCGCCGGTGCTCGCACGCGGAGAGTCGGCTCTGGTGCTCGTGCCTGAAATCGGCCTCACTCCTCAGTTGACCGACCGCTTTACGGCTCGCTTCGGTGCGGCAGTCCTGGTCTATCACTCGGCCCTTTCTGAAGGCGAACGCTACGACGCCTGGCGGCAGATGCTCTCGGATGAGCCGCAGGTGGTCATCGGCACCCGCTCGGCCGTCTTCGCGCCGCTCCCGAAGCTCGGCATTATCGTCCTCGATGAAGAACACGACAGCTCCTACAAGCAGGACCGCCCCGCCCCCTGCTACCATGCCCGTACCGTCGCCCTCTGGCGCGCCGAGACCCACAGCTGCCCGGTCCTGCTCGGCTCGGCCACACCGGATATTGAAAGCTATCGGTGCGCGACAGCCCAAGAATTTCTGCATCTGACGATGAAGGCGCGGGTGGCCGGTCGCCCCCTACCGGCCGTCGAAGTGGTCGATATGCGCGAAGAACTCAATCGGGGCAACCTCTCGCCTTTCAGTGCCCGTCTGCAGCAAGCAATCTGCGACATGCGCGAAGCCGGGCGGCAGGGCATTTTGTTTATCAACCGGCGCGGCTACAGTACCTTCGTGCTCTGCCGCAACTGCGGCGAATCCCTGCGCTGCCCGCACTGCGCCGTCTCGCTCACCTATCACAGGCTCGATGCGGGGGACCACCTGCGCTGCCACTACTGCAACTACAGCCGTGCCCAGCCGCGCGCCTGCCCGCAGTGCTCCTCACCGCACCTGCGCTACTTCGGAGCCGGTACCCAGCGCATCGCCGCTCAACTGGCCGAACTCTTCGCGGGCTTACGCATCTTGCGCTTCGACCGCGACACGACCAGCCGCAAAGACTCCCACCGGCAAATTCTCGGCCAATTTGCCCGCCAGGAAGCAGACATCCTGGTCGGCACCCAGATGCTTACCAAGGGCCTCGACTTACCCCAGGTGACGCTCGTCGGTATCCTGGCCGCCGACGGCCTGCTCAATCTGCCTGACTACCGGTCGGGTGAACGGGCCTTCCAGTTGCTCACCCAGGTTGCCGGCCGGGCCGGTCGTGGGGAGGAGCCGGGACAGGTCATTTTGCAGACCTACGCGCCTGAGCACCCGGTCGTCGAGGCGGCTCAGACCCACAACTACCATCGCTTCGTCGAGGCCGAACTGGAGCAGCGCCGGGCACTCGGCTATCCGCCTTTCACCCAGTTCATTGCTCTACAATTCAGCGGCCCTGAAGAAGGGCGGGTGATCGCGGTTTCAGAAGCCCTGGCCGCTATTCTTGACGGTTCTACCGACTTTGAAGGGCAACTGCTCGGACCGGCACCCTGCGCGGTCGAGCGGGTGGCAAACCGCTACCGCTGGCAATTGCTGATTAAAAACCCGGCCGGGAAACGGGGCCGGGAGTGTCTTTGCGAACTGCTCACCCGCTTCGGCTCCCAGACCGGGGTCGCGATTGGCGTCGATGTCGATCCGTTGCGGCTACTGTAAGCCCATAGCCGAGATACGCCGGGAAAGAGGAAAGTGCAGAAATATGTGGTCCTATCCCAAAAACTAAAAGGGCCACGTTTATCTTTCGACAATGAAGTTCACTGCTGATCGAATTCTTCTACCCGAGGGCAGGACAACTTCGAGTGCTCCAGATTGAGCATCAGGTGGAACGTCGGCGGTCAGTTGGTTTCTGCGGATGATGTTCACGCTCGCGGCTGGACTGCCGTTGAAGAAAACCTGGGTTCCTCGGCGGAGGTTCTCACCCTCGATTGTGATCGTGACGACGGTCCCACCGGCAACGCCCCGTGCCGGGTTCAGACTCACGATTTTTGGCCCATTCGGAGGCATCAGCGCTTCAGCAGGACTGCTGCCTACCACCTCGAACGACCTGGTTCGCGCCTTTTTGCCCGAGGGTAGGATGACATCGATGGGTCCAGATTGAGCACTAGCGGGAATATCAGCAGTCAGTTGCGTCCTGCGCAGAATGCTGACCCTTAGGGCTGGAGTACCGTTGAATAGTACCCGCGCGCCTCGCACCAGCCCCTCGCCAGTGGTTGTGATCGTGACAAACCCCCGACCAGCTACACCGTTTGCCGGTTCGATGTTGACAACCCTGAATGTCGATGCGCTCGGGGCAGGAGTAGGGGATGGCATCACTGGAATTTCTTCCACGGAGATCGGACCGCTGCTTACCGGGTTGGCAGGGAGTAGCGTCAGCACCTGATTGCGGTTTTCGGGCGTGAGCGCGATGGGTCTTGCTGCGATGCAGTTTCTTGGGTCGCGCTGCTCGCAAAAACGCACGGCGTAGGTATCGACAGCATTCTCGGAGCGAAAGAAGATATAGCCTTCTGTGTCGATGGTGGTGGGAACGGATTGGCCACTATCTTGCGAATTGATCTTGACGTCGCGGGGGAGTGACGGCGATTGCAACTGGGCACGCAGGGCTGGGTTTACTTTCAGAACGACCAGACGGGTTCCCTTCAGCAACTCAGCACTGGTAAAAAGACCCGTGACTTGTTGAGGCGCAACGTCGATTTGGCGGGCGGACTGGGCCGGATCAGGTTTACCGAGGAGCAGACGCGAAAGATCGACACTGGCCACCCCGGCAAGACGCGTTCCTTCCCCCTGATTCCCGGCAAAAAGTGCACCCGCCGAGAGCACGAAGGTATTGTTGCCCAGAGAAACACTTGGACCGGCGTAGAGGCTTGAATTCGGGCCAATCCCGGCGGTGATGCCGAGGTTGGCCGTCGGATCAGTGCCTTCATTGAGATAGACATTGACACCTGTGAGACTTTGACCGCCTGCACCGGACACGAGCAACCCCGTGATCAGGCTCAGACGCTGGCTATTGAGCACTCCGGTCGTAACCTGCTCGCTCAACTGGGGAGCTGTCAGATTCACAAGCAACAGTAGCGGGTTTGCCTGCCCGGCCCCGGCCTGCTCGGCCAGCGCTTCGCTTTTGAGCTTTTGAGTTTGAACGACAGTGCTGTCTTTGAGGCGCACAGGCGGCAGATTCGGATCGGGAAGTAGCGTCTCACTCAGGCGCAGAGTCTGTTGCACACCATCTTTTGGATCGAGGACGATACCGACATTTTCAGCGACAATCCGAACGGCGAAGCGATAGTACACGTTGCCGTTGGGCAGGCTCCCCTGGTAGGGTGTGAACTCCCAGGTCAAATCGGTGAGCACTGTCTGCGGTTGGCGATTGTTGATCTCAATCGATAACCTGGCACCGCCATAATTTTTGAGAATCTCCAGCACGCGCTGCCGGTCGAGGGCCACCGCCGCCGCTTCGTCGAGGTCCACACCCATGCCGCTTTTGATCAATTCCCTGAGGTACGCGTCTTCTATTTTTGGCTCTTCTTCATTTGCTCTGTTCAACAACCTGTATACCTGAGCGGCCCCATCGTTGAACTTGATCAGATCGGTGCTGAAGTCGCGGTTGTATTGGATAAATGCCTGGTTCGGTATCCGGATTGTATCGAGTTTGCGCAGGCGAAGAGAGAGACCCTCCTCCTGGGGCAAAATTGGCCAGGTGACGGTGGCAACGGTGTTGAGGGTGCGTGTGCGGGTATCGCGGACAACTTGGGCAAACACTGCCTGGAGCGAGGTGTTCTGCAAAGCTGTGGCCTGCGCCTGGAAACTGGCAGCGGGTGTCTGAGCTTGAAGCGGACCTGGAGTGCTCATAGCGACGAGCCCGATGCTCCAGAGCCTGCCAATCCACCTGGAGTGCAACACGCCTGCCGATCTAGATTGCAGTGCAATCATCTGTCCACCTCGCGCTACCTCAAAAGAAGAGTGAGCTGGCCGTAACGCAGTGCGCAACCTGGCCGCCCGCAAAGACGAGCATGCCGATGAGCACCCCGTTGTGATCGACCACCGCTGAACCCGAATCGTGCTCAGCAAACCCCGCGCCGTCGGACGACGCGACATCAAAGCCCCGGATATTGCTTCCGCCGAGGGCAGCGGAGACCGGTCGAAACAGGCTCGTCGCAGTCACAATCTGCCCTGGTCGATCCTGGTTGCTGGTTTTGATGCGGACCGGCATCCCGTCCTCGGGAGCGGCAAGGTCGACCAGTTTCAGAATATCCCCGCTGTCGATGCCGTCCGCAAGGCGAATCAACACCGCAGCTCCACTCACCGATGTCGGACCCAGAAGCGTCTGGATTCGTTCGATGGTGCCCAGTGGCCTGCCCGGAGCGCTCGCCAGGACGACCTGTGCTCCTCGGCAGCGGGTAAACCCGGCCTGAACATCCCGAAAGACCAGGCCCAAAGCCGAAGCGACCAAGGTCACAGAACCGTCCGGTGCAAAGTCCCCGATCGCACAGGCCGTGGAGAGCCCGCTTGTCGGGATGGAATCGATTGCCAGCCGTGAAATTAAAACCATACCTGTTCACTCCCACTCATAGGGCGTCAATCAGTGCCTTGGCGATCGAGAGAGCAAGATCTTTACGCACTGTAGAGGCATTGGCATTTCGATTGAGCAGATCGTCCACTTCTTTGACATCGATAAACTCAACCTCGACCAGGCAGGCTCTGCATCCGGTATTGCCGCTCGTGTTGCCTAGAGATGAATCGTCCAGTACACCCAGCCGACCTGCTCCGGAGAGAGTATCCACTTTTACGCCCCGATCCTTCGTGGCGGGCCGGTAGATGCGCAGGCAGTTCACAATGGCATTCTGGATGCGAGTAGCAAACTGGAGATCGGCCTGGTAATTCACGTTGCCGGCCTGGGCACGGATATAGGTTTCTGTACCGTTGGCCTGTTTGTTGAAGCCATTGAAGTGAAGGCTCAAAAAGAGATCCGCGTTTTTTGCCCTCGCTGTGTTGGCGCGCGCCTGGATGCCAATATTGACATCTGAGCTGCGAGTGAGAAAGACTTTCAGCTCGTGGCCTTGAGACATAGCCAGCTTGCTGAGGGCTTGTTGAATCAGTTGGGTAAGTTCGAGGGTCATCTGTTTTTCGAGGATGCCGCTGGCGCTGGTGGCGTTATTGGCTGAACTACCACCGATCTCCGTAGTGCCGCCATGTCCTGGATCGAGGACAATCGCCCCACTCTTGGCGCCGACAGTTGCCGGAGGCGGCTCTGAAGGCGTACCCGGCGCAGTTTCCGACAGAGGTGCGCTGTTAAGCAGTCCCGTCGCCTCGGCGAGTAAATTTAAGACTTTCGCGACGTAGGTTGGCGTCGTGGGCACAGGGGCATAGATAGGACCGATAAATTCAATGAAGTCTCTGCCGGTGGTCGTGTGAGAGCGCCAGCCTGCGTACGGGGAGCGATCTAGAAAAAACCAGTAACCCTGGATGAAATCTTCGAGATTGCTAAAATCACAATAGTCGCCGACGCCGTCAGAAGCGCTGTAGCTCACCCTGGTTGCAAACTGCTGCATTGAATCGCGCCATTTGATGCCACCAAAGTTGTAGTGGTTTTGCGCAAGACCAGACGTGGCCCTGGCACTTTCAAGAAGCCACTGGGCAAGGGTGATCGCTTTAAGTTGCGGGAATTCAATTGCCTCAGCCGCGTAAAGGTTGACGAGATCTCTGAGCAAACTGTTCATGAGGTTATGACCCGGCTCTCAATGGGGAGTTTTAGATAACAACTTGATCTTCTTGGGGCCTGGACATCATCGTGGGTGGTTTATCTACCTAGGTGAAAAGATAACCATGTATGCACGATCCGACACAACAGGCCCAGTAAGAGCGAAGATGCTGTCGGCGAATTGACCAGGTCCCGAACAGTGAGCCGCCCAGAAAAAGAGTCTCCAGCCTGGTCTTCATCATCGTACAGGTGGCTCGCAGCCCCGACGGCAGCCACCTGTCTGTGCAAATCCATCAGGCTCATTTCCCTCAGGCAGGTCCGGCACTTTCCCGCCGCTTCGCTGCGGCTGCGTAGAGTTGTGCCAGGAGTGGTTCGGTCTCATCCCAGCCGATGCAGGCGTCGGTGATGCTCTGGCCGTAGCAGAGGTTGCGGCCGTTGCCGAGTTCCTGGCGGCCTGCTGTGAGATGGCTTTCGATCATCAGTCCCATCACCCGGTTGTCGCCGTCAGCAATCCGGGCCGCAATCTGCTCGCAGACGCCGATCTGGCGCAGATAGTCTTTGCTGCTGTTGGCGTGGCTGCAGTCGATCATCACTTTCTGAGGGAGCGCGGCAGCTTGAAGCTTGCGGCAGGCTTCCTCGACGTGGGCGACGGAGTGGTTGGGACCGGATTTGCCGCCTCTTAAAATGACGTGGCAGTCGGGGTTACCGGCGGTGACGATGATTGCTGTCCTGCCCTCGCGGGTGTGCGATAGAAACTGGTGGCCACAGCGCGCCGAGAGCACCGCTTCGACCGCGACGGTCATGTCACCCGAGGAGCCATTTTTAAAACCCACCGGGCAGGAGAGGGCCGAGGCAATTTGCCGGTGCACCTGGCTTTCGACGGTGCGTGCGCCGATTGCTCCCCAACTGATCAGATCGACGATGTATTCCGGGGTGATCGGGTCGAGAAATTCCGTGGCGGCAGGCAGTCCGAGATGGGCGATGTCGAGCAGCAAGCCTCTTGCCAGTTGCAATCCCTCTGCAATCCGGCAACTGCCGTCGAGGCCGGGGTCGTTGATCAGTCCCTTCCAGCCGATGGTCGTGCGCGGTTTCTCGAAGTAGACGCGCATGGCGATCACCAGTTCGTCTGCAAACTGACGGGCGGATTCAGCCAGGCGACGAGCGTACTCGCGGGCGGCATCGGCGTCGTGTACCGAGCAGGGACCGACCACGACCAGTAGACGCCGGTCGGTGCCGTTCAAAATATTGCGGATCTGAGCGCGGGCGAGGCTTACCGTGCGCCCGGCAGCAGCAGTGGTCGGTAGTTGTCGTCGCAGCAGAGCGGGGGGTGGGATCTCGCTGACAGCCAGAATGCGCAGGTCGTCCAGTGGTTCCGCTGCTTCAAACTCACCGACGATAACTGGCATTTGCTGATCGATGTCCGCCATCCGTGCTTGCCCCAGACTGTACCTACTGCAACGATTCTAGGCATCTTGAACCCGGCTTGCGGCTTTCAACCGAGTGGACACGACCGGGGCAACTCGAAAAAGCCGACATGGCTCACGGTACTTTGCAATGGAACCCTCTATACTCTCCGCTCTGCCGGAAGGTAGACCCATCGGTTGATTTGGTGACCTGAAGATCTTTCAACATCCAGAGGTGGAGATGGCCTTTCCTTCGCCTAATAGAGTAAGAGGATCTAAAAATCTTGCAGCGTCCTGGTGAAGAGGCAGCCCTTTACTACGACCGGGAAGAACTGGATCCTGAGGCCTCTGGCAAAGGAATGTATGTCTCATGGAGAACAAGAGAAGCATCTGACGGGCAGCGGTGGACTGGTCGGTACCGGGCATGTGCTCGGGCTTGAGGAGTGCTCTCAGTTGGTGAGTAACGCTGCTGAGGACTCCACAATCCTGATGCTCGACGAGTCCGGCACGATCGAAGCCTACAGCACCAGTTGCGATCACCTGTGCAGGCCGGTTGCCGGTCCGCTTCTGGACAAACATTTCCGCTGTCTGTACCCGGCTGAAGACATCGAGCAGGGTAGACCGGAGCAGGACCTGCAAGCGGCTCGGGAGCGGGGCCGCATCGCCCTGCGCGGATTTCGGGTCCGCTCCGACGGCAGCTGCTTCTGGGCTGAGGTGGTGCTCACGGCGCTCATTACAGCGACCGGTGGCGTGCGGGGCTATGTACTCTCCACGCGCGATGTGACGGCGAGCTGCAACGCCAGGCAACGACTCGACCAACTGGAGCAAGCGCAGGGCCAACTGATGGCGACCCTTGCCGCCAACGACGCCGACCTGCGCAAACTGGCAACGGTTGCCCAACTGACCGATAATTCCGTGCTCGTCACCGACGCTCTCGGCCAGATCGAGTGGGTCAACGAGAGCTTTACGCGGATGACCGGCTATTCCCTCCCAGAAGTGGTCGGCCGTAAACCCGGCTTGCTTTTGCAAGGACCCGACACCGACCCGGCGACCGTCGCCCTGATGCGCGAGCGGCTACAGAGAGGGGAAGGCTTCAAAGTCGAGATCCTCAATTACCACAAACACGGCGAGTGCTGGCTCGACATCGAGGTGCAGCCGGTCCACGACGCGACGGGCGAGTTGTGCCACTTTATTGCCCTGCAGCGCAATATCACCGAGCAACGCCTGGCACAACAGAGATTTCAGGCGACTCTCGAACACGAACAGCACGCCCGGCAGGAGGCTGAGGCTACCAACCGGCTCAAGGATGATTTCCTGGCTACCATCAGCCACGAACTGCGCACGCCGCTCAACGGCGTACTCGGTTTTGCCAAGCTGTTGCGTCGCGGTCGCCTGCAACCGGAAGCGGCCAAAAAAGCTGTGGAAGTGATCGAGCGCAATGCCGAGGCCCAGGTCCGGCTCATCGAGGATTTGCTGGATGTCTCCAGCATCGTAGCGGGCATCTTCACCCTCAAAGTCCGACCGGTCGAAGTGGCAAAGCTGGCCTCGATGGCGGTGGATCTCCTTCAGCCTGTCGCGGAGGCCAAGCGCGTCCAGCTCGTCTATCGTCCTGACTCTGCAGTCGGGACGGTCCCGGGCGATAGCAGACGCCTGCACCAAGGGATCTCGAACCTGCTCACCAACGCCATCAAATTTACGCCGGCGGGCGGGCGCATCGAGGTGTCGGTGGGCAGGTTCGACGGCGGTGTCGAGGTGGTCGTTGCCGACACCGGCATCGGGATTGACCCCGAGTTTTTGCCGCACGTATTCGACCGTTTTCGCCAGGCCGATAGCTCCAGTACCCGTAACTATGGCGGCCTCGGGTTGGGGCTGTCCCTCGTCCGCCATATCGTCGAGCTGCACGGCGGCACCATCAGCGCTGAGAGTGCCGGTCGAGGCCGGGGGGCAAAGTTTACCGTGCGCCTGCCCCTGCAGTCGGTACGCCTGGCCAGGGCCGATGAAGTTCAGCCCTGACCGTGTACAACACCGAGCGGAACGACCAGCGGGCAATCCAGGCGAGGGTGGGGGATCACCAGAGCGTCCAGGCCATAAACGGTGCGCAGCAATGCACTGTTGAGCACCTGCTGCGGGGTGCCCTCGGCGACGAGTCGGCCACTTTCCATCACCAGCAGGCGGTCGGCGTACTGAGCGGCCAGGTTCAAGTCGTGCAGCACTGCCAGTACCGCCGTTCCCGCCACGGCAAAGCGACGGGCCGCCTGCAAGGTACCGTGCTGATGGACAGGATCAAGGGCGGCGGTCGGCTCATCCAGCAATAGCGCACGCTCCCCCACCGGCAGTGCTTCCCAGATCTGCGCCAGAGCACGGGCCAGTTGCACCCGCTGCCGCTCACCGCCCGAGAGCGTCGGGTACGAGCGCTCTGCCAGGTGCTCCGTCCCGGTTTCGCGCAGGGCCAGGCGGGCAATCTCGCGATCGCGAAGCGTCTCGGCCGCCCGGATGTGGGGTGAACGGCCCAAAAGTGCCACCTCGAACACTGTGAAACCGAAATCCAGCCGTGCACCCTGGGTGAGCACAGCGCGCCGTCGGGCCAGGGCAAGCCGCTCCCAGTCCGCCAGGGGCTTACCCGCCACCACCACCCGCCCGGCAGTCGGAAGCAGGTCTCCACTGAGCACCCGGAGCAGCGTGGACTTGCCCGCTCCATTCGGTCCGAGCACCACCACCAACTCACCGGGCTGTACCGACAGTGAGATACCGCTCAGCAGCGGGACGCCCCGCACCTGCAAATGCACATCCCTGAGTTCAAGCATTACCCTTCGCCTCTAAGCTGACCGCGTAGCAGCCACAGGAAAAATGGGGCTCCGAGTGCGGCGGTGATCGTGCCGATCGGTAGTTCGGCCGGGGAAGCCAGGGTGCGGGCAATCAAGTCGGCACCTAACAAGAGACCGGCACCCAGCAGGGCGGCATCGGGCAGCAGCCGGCGGTGATCGGGACCGGCCGCCAGGCGCAACAGGTGCGGGACCACCAGGGCGATGAAGCCAATGATCCCCGAGGCTGAGACGGCCGCACCGACGGCCAGGGCGACCAGCACGACGACCGACCGCTTGGCGGATTCCACGTCGATGCCCAGGTGGGTGGCTTCCACTTCTCCGAGCAACAGGGTATTGAGCGGACGGGCGAGAGTAGGTAGCAGGACCAGCGCCACGGCCAGAAACGGCGTCACCCCGGCTACTACAGGCCAGGTGGCTCCCCCCAGACTGCCCAGGCTCCAGAAGGTAATGCTGCGCAACTGGGCATCGGTGGCTGTGAAAGTCAGCAGGCCGATCAGTGCCCCGGTGAGGGCGTTGACGGCAATCCCGGCCAGTAGCAGCGTGGCCACGTCCGTCCGCCCGTCGCGGCGGGCGAGACGCCAGACCACCAGCACAGTCGCGAGCCCCCCGCCAAAGGCGGCCAGGGGTAGGACAAAAGGCGAACTCAGCCAATCGGCCGCACTACCCGGCAGGCGGGAGACGCCGACAATCGCGGCTACCGTGGCGAGGGCCGCTCCACCCGAGACGCCGACCAGACCCGGATCGGCCAGGGGGTTGCGAAATAGCCCCTGCATCGCCGCCCCGGCCATGGCCAGTACCGCCCCAATCAGCCCGGCCAGGATCACTCGCGGCAGGCGGATAGCCAGCACAACCGCCTGCTGTTGGACATCAAAATCCCAGGGTAGCGTGATGCCGAGGGGCTGGGCCAGCACAGCCAGCACCTGCCCCGGCGAGAGGGACACGGCCCCCGTGCCGATGCCGGCCAGGATCAACAGGGCGAGAGCCGCGACCAGCACCGGGCGCAACCGCAGCACTTGCCCGTCGGTGAACGTCGCCTGCCACGACAACCACTTCACGAAGATGCCCTGCCCACCACCGTTGCGGCGTGCAGGCGCTCCGCCAGTTCTCGCGTCGCTTTACCGAGGCGCGGACCGAAGCCCAACAAGTACAGGTCGTCCATCGCCACCACCCGCCGGGCCTGGCCAGCAGGAGTCAGGGCCAGGCCCGGCAGTTGCAGCAGGCCCTCGACGCCGCCCACGCTCGCAAGCCCGGCACCGGGTACCAGGATCACCTCAGGAGCGGCAGCCACCGCCGCCTCCGCCGTCAGCGGCTTGTAGCCCTCGTAGCCCGTCACCGCGTTGGTGGCCCCGGCAAGGCGGATCATCGTGTCCGCGGCGTTGTCACGACCGGCCACCATCAGGGTATTGCCGCCGCGAGCGTACAAAAACAACACCCTGGGGGCACGGCCCGCACTCCGCCGCGCCGCCCGGCGTGCGGCTTCGAGGTCCTGCTGCATGGCGCGGACGAGCGCTTCCCCTTTTTGTTCGCGGCCAAGGGCACGGGCAATGGCCCGGATGCGCGCCTGGGCCGCTTCCGGCGTCGGCTCCCCCGCAAAAATCAGCAACGGCACACCCGAACTTTTGAGCTGGGCAATGGCCGCTGGCGGTCCGGCTTCCGATGTGGCCAGGATTGCACTCGGCCGTAGCGAGAGCACCCCCTCGGCCGCCAGCGTGCGCTGATAACCGACCTGGGGCAACCTGGTCGCCGCAACCGGATGGGTGCTCGAAGCATCGACACCCGCTATCCGCTCCCCAAGACCGAGGGCGAAGACGACCTCGGTGACGGGACCACCCAGAGTCACGAGGCGGGAAGTATCGAAGCCGACCTTGGCCTGACCCGCTGCCGCGACCGGTTGCGGGGGCCGGACGCTCGCACCCATGAGCCCACATAGGGCCTTGATCATCCACCTTCGCCGTAACCCCATCGCCAGTTTTCCTGCACATGATGTCAAAAACCTACAGCTTGATAGCTTTCATTGTCAACAAGATGGTCCGGCCGCCGTGCCGGAGGGAGAGGCTGGCCCAAGCAAGCTGGGAAGACACTTCTGCAAGCAACTCCTCGAAGTGCCAGCAGGGGAGCCGTGCTTCTTCTGGCGTTTTACTTGACATCAGGTTGCAACAAGCCTAGGATTCGTTGCGAAACTCAAATGCTACTTATTCTCAACTGGAGCAAACGAAGATGGCGAGGAAATGCGCCTGCGGCCGTGGTCTTAGCCTGTCGATGCTGGCGGTATTCTCCCTGGGGACGCTCCCGGCTGTGGGGGCAGCGGAGGTACCGAGACGAAACGATCTGCCGATGTACGGAGGTGCTGCGGTGCTGGCCCAGTCGGTAGCACCCCCACCGGCGGCTCTCGAACCAGTCGTAGAACTAGAAGGGGTAAACGTCACCGCTTCCAGGCGAGTGCGCAGTGACCTGAGCACGCCGCAGGCACTCACCGTGATCTCGAAAGAAGAAATCGACCGGCGGCGGGCGCGGGCGAACACCCTGGCCGAGCTGCTCAACACCGTGCCGAATTTCTCTCAGACTTTTAGTGGTGGGCGCTTTGTCAGCCAGCCCCGTCTGCGCGGCGGTCTGG
The DNA here is from genome assembly GCA_031399965.1 of Gloeobacteraceae cyanobacterium SOY_34_metabat_159. Taxonomy (GTDB): domain Bacteria; phylum Cyanobacteriota; class Cyanobacteriia; order Gloeobacterales; family Gloeobacteraceae; genus JANNPH01. The sequence goes on from JANNPH010000063.1 coordinate 14,571, forward strand.
GTGGGCGCGGCTCTCAATCAGGACTGGTGGTGCTGGTCGATGGGGTACGGCGCAACAATACCAACGGCACCGAGGATTACCTGCTCGATTTCCCGGTGGACCAGATTGAGCGCATCGAGGTGCTGCGGGGACCCGCCTCGGTACTGTACGGCACTGAGGCGGTAGATGGCGTGATCAACTTGATCACCCGGCGCGAGCAGCCCGAGCAACCCGCCCGCCTCGGGGTGCGCCTGGATGTGGGAAGCGCCGGTACCGTGCGCACGGCGGTCAGCTTTGCAGGCAAAGCGGATAGCCTGGCCTACCAGTTGCGCTATTCGACCCAGACGGTAGACGACTACACCGATGCCAGCGGCACCGCCCAGGTGCGCGACCGCTTCTCTGGCCAGAGCTACCTGGCGCGTGTCCGCTACGACTTCAACGCGGTGAGCGACCTGGAATTTGAGTTTGTCGGTTCGCGGGCGCAGAACGTGTTTTTGCCCATCGTCGCGAGCGGCGCGACGCTCTTCGACTTTTCCTTTCCTTACCGCAACCGCGACCAGTACGCCCTTACCTACCGCAACCGCGACCTGCTCAGTAGCGATTTCACCGCTCGGGTCTACTACACGGGCTTCGAGCGCAACTTCCGCAACAACATCTTCGCCGTCACGGGCAACACCACCATCGCTACCTCGGTGCAGGACCAGCGCCCGATCCTGACCAGCCTGGGCGGCGTGGCGCAGTTCGTGAGCGCCGTCGGAGACACCCGGATTACCTGGGGTCTGGATGCCTACCGCGAGAACTACTCGAATAACGACCTGGAATTGACCGGGGGCCGACCCGACGGCACGCCTCAGCGGCCGAGCGGCAGCCAGAACAACGTGGCCCTGTTTGCCCAGGCGGCGGTGCCCCTGGCCCAGGGGTTGAACCTGACTGCCGGGTTGCGCTGGGACAACTACCGGCAGGAGGCCGGGGCCACCCCGCTCAACTCGCTCTGTCCATTGCCGTTTATCCCGCCCGGCGTTCCCTGTCCGGTGCCGGTGACCCCGAGCAGTTTCCCCGGTAGCGAACGCACCACGAGCGAGGTGATCCCGGCGATTGGCCTCACCTGGCAGTTCGAGCCCGGCTTTGCCCTGCGCGGGAATTATTCGCGGGCGATCCGCAACCCGAACTTCTTCGAGTTGTACGGCGGTCCCCAGAGCGTCGGCGTCACCCAGGGCAATCCGGTCCTGGCCACCGAGCGCTCCGAGACCTACGATGTCGGCCTGCGGGTGCGCCGCAACCGTCTGCAACTGGATCTGGGCTACTTCGTGAGCAACTACGACAACAAGATCGTGACGCAGCCGCTACCGGGTACCGGCGGATTGGTCCTCTTTCCGACCAACGCCCGGCGCGTCCAGGGCTACGGCTACGAGGCCGAGGGATCTTGGGAGGTATTTGAGAGATGGACCCTGTTTGGCAGCTACGGGTCAGTGACCGCCTACGACCAGCAGACCAACACTCGCCTACCTCAGGTGCTGCCTGCCACCGCTTCTGTCGGCCTGCGCTACCGGGAGCCGTCCGGTCTCTACGCTCAGGTGATCCTGCGCAACATCCCCGATTACTTCGTGACAGCACCGGCCGGCCAGGGCAACGGCTTCACCGTGGTAGACCTCGATTTCGGCCTCCCGCTGAACGGTGCGACTCGCCTGGCACTCGGGGTCAACAACCTGACAAACGCCCTCTACCGGGAAGCGTTCACCTCCTTCAACGCTCCCGGCCTCCAGGTGTTCGGTTCGCTGTTCACCGAATTCTGATCACCGGCCAGGCAACAAACTTTACAGGAGTGCAAACCATGCGTCTCAAAGTTCGGCCCTGGTTGCTCACTGTTCACCAGTGGCTCGGCGTGTTGCTGGGGGCAATGCTGGTTGTGATCAGCGTCAGCGGTAGCATTGCCGTCTTCTTCGAGGAGATCACCCACACCCTGCACGCTGACCTGTTCATCAATCAGCCAAGGGGCAAAGCGCTCCCCCCCGAACAGGCGATAGCGGTCTTGCAACAACAGTTCCCCAGACGGCAACTGATGGGTCTGAATATTCCCGACGAAGACAACGTCAATTACTTCGGGATCTACAGCGAGGCAAACAACTTACGGATCGCCTTCTTCAACCCTTACAGCGGCGAGGTCGTGGCCGAAAAGCCGATCAGCGAGCTTTTCATTGGTATCGTCATCCTGCTGCACACCCAACTTTTGGCCGGACCCGCCGGGGCGGTCGCTGTCGGCGTACTCTCGGTGCTGTTTTTCGTGCTGATCGCGAGCGGCGTCTGGCTATGGCCGGGTTGGCGCACCCCGGTTCAGAGCTTTCGGCTACGCATAGGCTCCCCGGCCCGCCTGGTCCACTATGACCTGCACAAGATAGGCGGTATCGTCACCGCCCTGTTTCTGGCGGTGATCGCTCTGACCGGTGCCGCCATGGCCTTCCGCGCTCCGGTCGAAGATTGGCTCTACCGTCTGAGCGGCACCCCGAAGCCGACGGTGCCTGTTTCCACCGGGGGTGTCGGAGCCAGGGTCCTGCCCCTGGACGCATTGCTCGCCCGCGCCCGCACGGTTTTACCTGAGGGTCGCATCACCAGCATCAGCCTGCCCGTCGGCCCCAAAGGCACGCTCAACGTCAATCTCGAACTGCCGGGCAAGGAGTTGCACGGCGGCCACAGCGGGGTCTGGGTCGATCAGTACAGCGGTGCCGTGTTGCGGGTGGACAACGCCCAGAAAGGTTCACTGCCCAGGTGGATCCTGGACTGGCTGCTGCCCTTTCACACCGGTGAATTTGCCGGTATGCCGGGCAAGATCGCTTACGCAATCATCGGCCTGGTGCCGGTGGCCTTGTTTTGGACCGGTTTTGCCCTGTGGCTGGACCGACTCAAAAAAAGCCTGCGCAAGCAGCAGGCAGCCCGGTCTTTCGGCTGATGACCACCGGGAGCAATTCTCGATTCTGAGATGGCTCGAAGCGGTGGGGTTCGCGGACCTCTGCCCGGAGTCGATGGCGGGCATGGCTCTAGATGTCAAAAGGAGGAAAGTGTGAGCTGTCGTATTCTTCGCTACTGCGTCCAGTTGTCGGCGGTGGGTCTGACCCTGAATGCAGTGCAACCAGTCCTGGCACAACAGACCAATGCGCGGACAGCGTCGGACGCTACCGAAGTGCCGCGCCTCGATCGGATGTCGCCTGTCTCGACGAGTGCTGCCCACCTTGCCCAACGACCCAACGACCCACTCCCACCCCAGCCGGACGGTGAGGAACTCGAAGAGGTGACGGTGTCCGGCACCCGCACCTACCGGCGTCGCAGTGCAGGCAGTACGACCCGCACCGACACTCCCCTGCGGGACATTCCCCAATCGATCCAGGTCGTTCTCCGGCAGGTGATCGAAGACCAGCAGGTGATTCGTCTGGACGAGGCCCTGCGCAACGTCAGCGGCGTCACTTTCAACGGCCTCGACACCGGCACCGACGCCCGCTTCAGTGTGCGCGGCTTCGAGAACGTGCCGGTGCTGCAGGACGGCTTCCGCCAGTACAGTTTCGCGGGCCTACCGGAGACGGCCAACCTCGAACGGGTCGAGGTACTCAAGGGACCGGCTTCGGTACTCTACGGCGAGGCCCAGCCCGGAGGGGTGATCAACGCCGTGACCAAGCAGCCCACCGCCGCCCCTTTCTACACAGCAGAACTGCAGGCGGGCAACCGCGGCCTGTTCCGGCCGCGCATCGACTTCGGCGGCCCGCTCACTGCCAATGGCACCCTGCTCTACCGGCTCAATACGGTCTTCGAATCGAGGGTCAGCTTCCGCAATTACACCCAGGAGTTTCGCAAGTTCTTCGTAGCACCGGTATTTGCCTGGAAACTGGGCGAGCGCACCCGCCTGAGCTTCGAACTGCAGTACCAGTACAGCGAACGGCCCTGGGACGGCGGCACCGTCGCCATCGCAACCGGGATAGTGGGCGTGCCGCGCGAGCGGACCTTCAACGAACCCGACGACTTCATCCAGCGCAACTTCGTCAACACCGGCTTCACCCTCGACCACCGATTCAGTGACAACTGGTCGATCAAGAGCGGCTTTCGTTTCAGCCAAAACCGCATCTACTCCGACAAGCTCACCGTCCCTGTCTTCTTCGACGAGACGAGCGGCATCCTGGGCCGGGCCTTCGCTTTCGACGATTTCCGCTCCACCGACTACAGCTTGCAAAACAGCCTGGTCGGCAATTTCACTACCGGCAGTATTGCCCACACGCTGCTGTTGGCGGTAGACCTCAACCGCAACGACGTGAACCAATTCGCCACGGGAGACCTGTTCAACCCGACCCTGATCAATGTCTTCGAGCCGGTCTACCGTGCCCAGCGACGGCCCCTGCCATTGGAGATGGGGTTGCTCATCGACCGGCGGGCGCAGACGGATCGCCTGGGTCTGGCGCTGCAAGATCAGATTTCGCTCTCGCCCGATTGGAAGCTGCTCGCCTCACTGCGCTACGACTCGGTGCGCCAGACCGTCGCGGACGTGCCGACGGCCCTGTTCACCGCGTCAAGCCTCGGCTTCACCCAGTACAACGACGCCTTCAGCCCCCGGTTGGGCACCCTCTACCGTCCCCTGCCGGAACTGGCCGTGTACGCCAGTTTTGCCCGCTCCTTCACCCCAAGCGTGGGCACCTTCGCGGCCGACGGCACCCCCCTGCCCCCCGAGCGCGGCGAGGGATACGAAGCCGGGTTCAAAGCGGATCTGCCGGGAGGACTGTCTGCAACCCTGGCCTTTTTCGATCTGACCAAGCGAAACGTCGCCACCCCCGACCCCACCTTCGCGGGACTCGGGTTCTCGGTCGCCACCGGCGAACAGCGCAGCCGGGGCATCGAGCTGGACATCGTCGGTCAGATCCTGCCCGGCTGGAACGTGATTGGGTTCTACGCCTACACCGACGCCCGGGTGAGCCAGGACAATACTATTGCTGTCGGCAACCGCCTGTCGGGTATCCCCGAGCACAGCGCCAGTCTCTGGAGCACCTACCAACTGCAGAGCGGTTCCCTGCAGGGCCTCGGCTTCGGGCTCGGCTTCAATTACGTGGGTGAGCGCTCGGGTGACCTGGACAACAGCTTCTTCCTGAACAGCTACGTGCTGACCAACGCCGCGCTCTACTACCGGCGCGAGAACTGGCGCGTCGCCTTGAACTTCAAGAACCTGTTCGATGTGGACTACATCGACGGCACCCCCTTCAGCCGTGTGAGCGCGGGCGTGCCGGGGGAGCCCTTCACGGTGCTGGCTTCGGTCTCGGCCCAGTTCTAGAGGAGGCCGTCGCTTCAAGCAAACAAGGGGGCCACCGGGCAGTCGAATCCCGGCAGCAGGGGACTGGCCAGGCGGTCCTGGCCAAGCAGCGTGGCCACCAGTGCGAGGGCGGCCTGCTCGCGCCGGTAAATTTCGATTTGCTGTAGATGCCAATCGACAATCCAGTACTCCTGCACACCCCGTGCCGAGTAAAGCTTGAGCTTGAGTTGCCGGTCGCGCCGCTCGTTTTGCTCGCCGGGCGAGAGCACTTCCACCACCAGTTCTGGTGCCCCGACCAGGTGGCCCGCCGTATCGAGCAACACCGCCAGGCGCTCGTTGCCGGCCCAGACCACATCCGGGATGACATTGTCCGCGTCGCTGAATAAGATGCCCGGTCCGACCGCTGCCCGGCCCCGACCCGTCTGTTGTGACCAGAAATCCAGCAGCGCAAAGATGCGGCCACTCACTTCCTGATGCTTCCAGTGCGGTGCCCGGGTCACGAACAACTCCCCGTCAATGATCTCATAGCGGTGACCGTTGTCCGGCAACAGTTCGATATCTGCAGCTGTCCAGTGCATCCGTTCGCTCGCCGCCGGTTGCATCGAAATCCCTCCCGGATTTTCGTTGGCCCTATCTTAACCGCCTGGCAGTGATGCGGGTTGCTATTGCGAACCTCGTAACCGGGGCTGCCGTGAACGGACTGACGGAAGACGAAAATTCACAAAGCCACCTTAGTTCTGACGTAGCTGTCGAGAGCACCCCGACGCCTTGTACCTTCAGCTTGCCTGCGCTCCACCAGTGACTCCTGGGGGCGTTGGGACAACGCCGCTGGTGTGAATTTTGAAAATGAGGTGGGGTATCTCGGCTATCGTGCCGGTGTCGCCGACGTGCTCTTCCCAATCGTCAACGGTCGCTATCTGAAGGGCAAGCCTATCTTGTTCACCACGAATGATCGCCCTCTCGGCGGTCGTATGATGTCTGCAGTCGCTGGTGGAAACGGTTGCTGTGTCGAGCGGACCTGCACCACCACCATTGCCCACAAGCTGTGCTCGAAACAGTCGCAAACTGCAACGAATTTTTAAGCGAAGCTAAAGACCCAGTGCTTTGCGCACCCGGTCGAGCGGCTGGTGCCAGCGACTTCCCCACTCAGTCCTCAGCAGTATCTGCGTCTGTTTGCCCCGGCGGTAACTCGACCAGACTGAGAGCGCCCCTCGCCACTGCCCACGACCGAGGGTGCGAAAGATGCCGCCCAACCCAATCAGGATATTCAGTCCGTTGCCGACCTGGGCAGCCTGAAAGGCAAGCAGTCTCGTCTCGCCGACATCGCTTGTGTCGTAGCCGGTAAGGAGGTGATAGAGGTCATGCTGGTCAGCCAGGACTGCCTGGCGGCGGCGGATGCGGTCGTCCTCGAAGCGACGGCGCAGGGCTGCTCCCTGCGGCTCTTCCATTGCGTTCGCCTGCAACTGGTAAGATTGCATGCCGGCACCGTCCTGTTGGGTCAGGGAGTGCAGGTGTTGGGCGTAGGCGTGACCCAGACTGCCCTGTGCGCACTGCGCCAACTCGTCCGGTTGGGGGAGGGGCGGGTGCTCTTGCAAGAAGCATTCGAGGTGACGGCCGGGGATGAGGATGTCGGCGTAAGCGCGTAGTAAGAATACACACTCCGTGCGCTCGGGTTGTTTCTTCAATATGGCCAGGTACTTGACGATGTATCTCAAAAGCAAAAGATATTCACGCAGATCTGGCCTCTGGACCTGGCGACGCTCCGAGGCAACCTCCGGCTCGCCGGAGCGCTTCACTGAACGACTAGAGTTCATGGCAATCTCCGCTAAAAGTACTGTCGGGGTAGATGCATGCTTCGGGGGTTAAACCAGGCTCTCATGGTTGCACCTGCTGGATCTGTGTTGACTCAGACACGGCCGCCAACAATCGGTTCATCCAGGCAATTTGCAAGCCTTCAGGATAAGTGAGCGCAAAGCGGATTGTCCACTCGTCGGGTTCCGTTGCTGCTAGCCTGCGGTTGTTTCCTGACGGAAGGGGTGAGGAGGGTGGGCCGATCCTTGCCCAATGCAATTTTTTCCATTTCACCAAATCAGCGTAAGATTCCAGGGTATTGAAATTTCACAGCACCCTCGCAGTGAGCTTTTAACCGATAGCCGAGAGCGGTGTAGGAGAGTGCAGTCCCGTGTTGGAGTCGGTGCTGGTGATAATCGGCGGTGGGCTGGGCAGTCTTGCCCGCTACTGGTGCAGCCTGGGAGCCGCCCGCCTGTGGGGTCCGGCATTTCCGCTCGGGACGATGCTCATCAACATCGTGGGTTCGCTCATCCTCGGTTTTCTGCTCACTTCGAGCGCCGGTCCGACTGCCGATCCCCGCCTGCGCCTGCTGCTCGGAACCGGTTTTTGCGGTGGCTTTACGACTTTCAGTGCCTTCAGTGTCGAGAGTCTGGACCTGCTCCAGAAGGGCAGCTATGCCCTCGCTTTCCTGTACGTGGCAGGTTCATTGGTAGGTGGGCTGGCAGGCGGTTTTTTGGGCTTTGTGATGGCCAGACTCTCGAACGGCACCAACCTCTGAGCATACCTGCGATCTAATTCTCAGAACACGACCAGCCTGTGCCTGGGACAGCTGGACGGAGGACAGGCCAGAAACGGTACCATAAGATACGGATGCTTTAACTAAGAAGGTATTTTTCATGGGCCAGCTCCTGAGTAGAGAAGCTTTGATCGAGCGGATCAAGGCTGGCGAGACCAAAGATATTAATTTCCGCGAAGCAGATTTATTGAAAGCAGACCTGCCCAGGGCCAACCTCGCGCAGTTGTCTCTAGCACGCACGCATCTGGTCCTCGCCAACCTGCGCGGGGCAAACCTGACTGGGGCCGACCTCGACCGGGCCTGGCTGATCGGGGCCAATTTGGAGGCTGCAGATCTACGCGGAGCGCGCCTGCGCGATGCCAACCTGGAGGCCGCCTCTTTGCAGCGGGCCAATCTTGAGGCGGTGGACTTCTCCCGTGCCAACCTGCGCGGTGCGGACTTCAGCGGTGCGGACCTGCGCAGTGCGGACTTTTCGCGGGCGGACCTGCGCGGTGCGATTTTTGAAGGGGCCGACTTGAGCGGGGCTATCTTCAGAGACAGCGACCTCAGCGAAGCGAGGCTCACTTCTGCCAACCTGACTAAAGCAGACCTCAGCCGCAGCGACCTCACAGGCACCGTGTTCACCGAATCGACCCAGGTGGAAGGCACCGACTTCTACAGCACAGAGGGGCTGTTGCCTGCTGAAGCGCACAAACTGGCCGAGCGCGGTGCCCTCAATTCCGGTGAGCATCCCTCGCCGACAGTCGCAACGGAGTCGGAAGTATCTTCCGGGCGCTGACTCCACAAATGCAGTGTGGGACTGAGAAGCCCACTTGAGCACTATCCAGCAATGCTCACGGGTCGAGTTGCCAGAGCCTGAGGATGCGAAAGCGCACCCGAACCCCGCCTTCCTCAGAAGGTGTCGGCGAGTTGTTCGGCAGCGGTAGTCGGCAGCATCGCGATCGACCCGCTGACCTGGGAGGTACTTATTGAGGTACCGCTTACCCCAGTTCAAGTGGATGACTTTTACCGCCGGGCACTTGCAGACCGCAGCCTGGCTCCGCAATTCCCCTTCGACTCCAGCCGGGGCTTCGTCGGCCACCAGCACCGGCTACGGTTTACGCCCGCGCTCCCCGGTCCGGCGATCGATGTGTTGACCCGTCGCCTCGAAGAGGGCTTGACAGAGGTCAAACTGCACCTCTACGAGATTCTGGCAGTAGTGCAGGGTCCAACCAACCCATTCGCCCCGATTTTTCCCCGACTGGAGCCACCACCGGCGACCCGCCTCTGGGGAGGGGGTATCTCCCAGGGTTCTGAGACACAGATCGTCTTATTGGGAGAGCAGAGCACTCAGCGCTACTTCTGGCACTACGCCCGCCAATTGCGTACGTGCGGCTGGCGGCTACGTTGCTCCGGACCGCTCGGCGCAGACTTCTGGGGTGTATGGGAGGCGCTTGACCCCGAGGGCCACACCTGGAGAATTTTCCACCAGGCATTCAGGCCGCTTCAAATGCCCTCGACCACAGAATAGACCCGCCGGTCCAGGCGGTTGCAAGTGCGGATCTGCCAATTCCCTGAACAGCTTGCACCCCGACAGTAGAACTTCTCACTCTGCTTTGCCGTCTCAATCCAGGTAGAGCGCTCAAGGGCGACTCCCGGTGCGGTAAGGCACAAAGCGGCCCGCCTTGATACTGAAAAACTCAAACGGGGCGCGGCTCGGATCGCCCTTGGCATCGAAGCTGATTGGGCCACCCAGACCGGCAAATTCACCGGTCTTCGCAACCGCGGCGACGACCGCCCGGCGGTCGGGCAGACCTGAACTCGCGGCGCGCTCGATGCTGTCGAGCAAAATGCGCATCGAATCGTAGGCGTAGGGCGCAAATGGACCGGGCGGGCGGCGGTAGGTGCGCTCGTAGTCACGGCTAAATGTCTGATTGTCTACCTCGGCAAGCCCGCTCAAATAAACTTGCTCGGTCCTTTTGCCCAGGATGTCAATCAGGCCCTGTTCTTTTGAACCGGCCCCGGTGACGTAATTGGCCTTAATGCCCAGTTGCCGCGTTTGAGAAGCCAGAAGCCCGGCCTCGGTAAAAAGCCCGCCAAAAAAGAGGGTATCGGGCTTGAGTGCTGCGAGCCGGGTGAGGAGAGCCCGAAAATCTTTGTCACCGATGTTGATCCCCTCGAAGGCCAGTACCGGCACTTTCAGCTCTTGAAGGTTCTGCTCGACAAATTTGGCAAGTCCTTCTCCATAAGCAGTCTTGTCGTGAACGATGACGACCCGCCGCGCTTTGAGTTCGCCGTCGATAAAGCGGGCAATCTCACCCCCCTGGGTATCGTCGCGGCCCACCAGCCGAAAGACGTTGTCGAATCCCTGTTCGGTGAGCTGAAACTTGACCGTTCCAGGTGAAATCATCGCGAGTCCCGCCTGGTGATAAAGGCCCGAGGCAGGCAGCGAACAGCCCGAGTTGATGTGGCCAATCACCCCGAGCAGCCCCTCGGTATTGACCAGTTTCTGGGCGACAGTCACCGCTGTCTGTGGCTTTGCTTCGTCGTCTACTGCCAGAATTTCGACCGGTACGCCTCGGATGCCTCCCCGGCGATTGACCGTTTCCACGGCCAGTTGGGTCGCGGCGAGCACATCTTCACCGATTACCGAGGAGGGACCGGAAAGTGGAGCCGCGACGCCAACCAGGATACGTTCATCAGAAGGTGCCTGAGCACCGCAGGCAAAGAGGCCGAGGACCGCGAGGCAACATCCGAGCAGACGAAGAATTTTCACTCGTAAATCCTATCGCGCCCGACTTTTACTCAGCGGCATCGAACTCCGGCAGTTCTTTGAGGATGGTGACCTGGACGTGGTTGACGGATAGATCCGCGAGGGAGTAGCCGCGCACGTTGGTCGTCTCGAACGGGATGCCTTTGTCGAGTTCGATATGGTACCAGGGTAGGGCCATGAAGAACCGGCGCGGGTAGGGACGGGTGCCGATGTCGTCGGCATTGGACTCACAGGGCACCCAACCGTAGCCGGGCAGGTAAAACTCGATCCAGACGTGGTTGTACTCGGGCCTCAAGGGATATTGCCGCGAGTCGGGCAGGATGGGGCACTTGTAGCGACCCACCGTCCGGCAGGGAATGCCGTTGAGACGGGCGAGGGCGAGCATCACACCCACGTACTCGCCGCAGGAACCCTTGCCTCGGGCGAGTACCGCGTCGGGCGGGTCGGTCACCCGCTGGATGCGGTAATCGAGTTTGTCGTAGACGAAACTGCGGATGGCGAGCATCCGGGCAAGCGGATTGGTTTCTGCGCCGACCGCGTCAACCGCCGCTTCCTGGACTTTGCGGGTGTCCATCGCCAGGTAGTCGTCGTCGTGGAGATACTGCGTCTCGATAGCCTCGGGAATCTCGGCGGACTCGACCAGGGCAGGCGGCACATGATAGCGAATGCCGCGTACTTCGAGGAGGGCTTTCCAGCCGAATAACTGCACTTCGCCAGCGGCAAGCCGGTCAAATTTGAAGACGGCTACTCGCTGTCCGGCTTCTACTTCTTCAGAGAAAGGCCGACCAATTGCCTCGACATGCAATAACTTCTGCCGGTGCGAATCAACGGGCAGGGCAATTTTCCAGACGACGTTTTCGAGTTCGACCGGTTCGAGTGTCGATGTCTCTTCGCAGTAGACCACCTCGATTAAGTAGCCGTTTGACAGAGTGTAGTGCTCGGGGTCCGTGCGAAATTGCAGGCGGTGGATGAGCGTCTTGCTGCGGCTATCCAGCACCAGGCGGTTGTCGCGGTTGGGCTCTTCTTTGATAAAGTCTTCTACCTGGGTATAAGCGACATAGAGCCACTCCCCGGCCCAGACGAGACCCGTCGGCTGCTCGTAGGGAGTCAAGACGCTGAAGCAAATCTCACCAGTTTGCGGGTCAACACAGTAGACCGTCTGCTCGATGCGGTCAGTGACCCAGAGTTGCCCGCGTGCGTAGGTAAGGTTCTCTTCGCCGGTGCCTGGAGCCTCGAAGGAGCGCACGAGAGCATGGGTCTTGCGGCTGTAGACGTGAATCCGCTTTTCGGCCTCGACACTTACGAACCATTCTTCCTGTCCGAAAGCCAACCCGTCCGCCAGATACTCCAACTCCAGCACCAGTTCGAGTTGCCCGGTTTCTTTGTCTAAGCGCAATAGCTGGTCCTCGCGCAGTACCCAGGTCTCGCTCCCGTTGGTCGCAAGCCCTGTGACACTGCGCCAGCTATCCACCTGTTGGGCGTTGGCGAGGTGCGTCTGGCCGGTTTCGGGGTTGATTGCCAGCAAGTAGCCCGAACGCGGATCGACAGCCATCAAGTAAGGCTCGGTCCACACCAGGCCGTAGACACTCGAGACACTCAGAGGACGGATGAGTTGAAGCACGTGCTCTTCCAAAAAATAGTTGGGTGTTGCCTGGGCCACGAATAACCTGCCGGCAAACTAGAAAAATTGCCCGTAGGGCAATTATCGCTTACCCAGTCTACCTTGCGCCGGGGCGGGCGCAGTCAGCGCCGGACGCCTGGCAACTCACCCCACACCCAGCCGGGCGTTGAACGTCTTTTCAGTTCCTGTTGCAACTTTTATCAAGACTTGATGTTCGCGAGGAGCGAACATCTTACGCTGAAGGAGACTTTAAACCCTTCTCGTCAATCCGGCTTTTATGAGACGTGGAGTTCAGTAAATGATTACGATTCAATGCCCCGATTCAGCTACAGCTCGAACCATTGTCGAGGCGCTCGGCACATCTGCGACCAGAGAAGAGCCGGTTCTCGCTATCTTGCGCGACGAGGCGCGTATTTTGCTGCCATATCTGCACGCATCGTCAGTAGAGTGCGCTCGCAATCTGGTAGCGCTGCTAATGCGCCTGCTTCCAGAAAGTATTGACTGCAATGATATTGAATTCTGTGCTTACCCGGTGCTGACGGGCTGCGACCGCTAAGCCAGTGAATAGCCCATCGCAGGCTATCCACTGGCTCATTGCACCGTTCTGCTAGGACTGGGTTTCAAGCAGACCGACCGGACAGGCGACGCCGGTGCCGCCCATACCGCAGTAGCCACGAGGGTTTTTCGCCAGGTATTGCTGGTGGTAATCCTCGGCGTAATAGAACTCGGGCGCGTCGAGAATTTCGGTCGTAATCTTGCCCAGGCCCGCCTGCGAGAGTTGCTGCTGATAGACCTTTTGCGAAGCTTCCGCTTGCTGTTTCTGCTCTGGAGACGTGCAGTAGATTCCAGAACGGTACTGAGTACCGGCGTCATTGCCCTGGCGCATGCCCTGGGTCGGGTCATGGTTCTCCCAGAAGACTTTGAGTAGCGACTCGTAGCTCACCACTTTCGGGTCAAAGACGACGAGCACAACCTCGTTATGCCCGGTTTTGCCCGAGCAAACTTCCTGGTAGGTGGGATTGGGCGTGTGACCGGCGGCGTAACCGACTGCGGTCGTGTAGACACCCTCTGTCTGCCAGAACTTGCGTTCAACACCCCAGAAACAGCCGAGGCCAAAGATTGCTGTCTCCATACCTGCCGGGAAAGGCGGCTGCAGTGGATGACCGTTGACATAGTGCGTGGCCGGGACCACCATCTTTTGCTGCCGCCCCGGCAGTGCCTCTTCGGGCTTCGGCAATTTCGATTTTTGACCAAATGACCACATATGCTTTCTCCGAGGCTCAGTGAGACCAGCTGATATTGCTGTTCCTTTACAATTCTAGCTTTCTAGCCGGGTTGCCACCCTACACCGTAGGACGCGCAGACCAATGCAATTGCAGACCGGCAAGCGTCTGGGATGATCTGCCCTCGGAAAGATGGGGGGCAGAGCCGTTGATACTTCAATGGAAGAAGTAGGGTCTGCTTTGACCTGGTATCGAAATTCTCAGGATTGCAGCAGAGTAAATCGGCGTTCTTTCCTGGCAACAGAGTGGAATGCTTTAAAAGTAGGAGTCTTAATTCAATGCAAACCAAAGATAAGACTGGCAGCAAAAAAGGCGATGCTCAGCCCATTCTGCATCAGAAGGGCAAGGAGATTCAGTCCTTCGGAACGCTGATTGACCTGCCCATTGGTCTTTCTAAGAAAGTTCGCAACGAGAGCTGTGAGCTTCTCAACCAGCTTCTTGCCGATACGATCGTCATCTACAACCTCTACAAAAAACATCACTGGCTCATGCGGGGTGAGACCTTTTATCAGTTGCACCTTCTGCTCGACAAGCAGGCCGACGAGCAACTGGAACTGGTGGATATGATCGCAGAGCGCATTCAGAAACTGGGTGGTGTCGCCATTGCCGACCCTCGGCACGTCTCCGAAGTGACTCAGATCGAGCGCCCGCCGAATGGCGTCGAAGAAGTGCCCGTGATGCTCTCTCGCTTGCTCGAAGCTCATGAGATCATTATCCGGAACGCCCGCGAAGCCGCTGAAAAGTCCGACGACAACAAAGATTCGTCCACCAACGACCTGCTGACAAGCGAAGTGCTGCCTACCAATGAAACTCACGTCTGGTACATCGCATCGCATCTTGTCGATACGCCGATAGTGCATAACTAGCCGAGCTGGTGCACGAAAGAGGGGCGGTGATTATCTCACCGCCCCTCTTTCGTGAGCGGCTGACCGCCTTACTGATTACTATCGCTGTCTTTGCCGACGGCGTAGGAGTTTGCGGCATTGAGATCTTTACGGAACAGCAGGCCGAGACCGCGCACGGACGTTCCGATCCGGCCTTCGAGTCCGATAGTGAAGCCGCGAGGAGCAGTCGGGTCGAGGTTGACGACGGCCACGTGCCACAGGCCATCGACCGGGTTGAAAGTGGCCGGGTCAAGTTTGACGCCGAGTAGCTGATCGATAGCAGCGGGCTGGGCGGGATTATCGACGATGTTGCCGTTGAGGGTGGGCGGCACCGTGTTGGCTGTGATGGTACTTGGAGCGAGAGTACCGACGATCGTGCCGCTGCTGGTGTATCTTCCGGTTTCATGCAGCACAATTTCTTCGCCGGTCTTGATCGCATCCACGACCACATCGGCCTCGGTCAGCCGCGCTCGATTGGATTGCATCAAAAAGTTCGGCAGGGCTACTGCCGCCAGGATGCCGACAATAATGACGACAATCAGGATTTCAATCAGCGTAAAGCCGCGGGGGGTGCCACGGAGGAAAGTGTTCATTGGGGGGGGTTCCTGACGGCAGGCGATCTATTTTGTTTCTTATAGGTAGATATGCCCGTCGATGACCTGCCCTAACAGGCTCAGGCTGAGATTCGGTAGAGATGCGGGCTACCTGCGAAGCACGTAGAGATAGCCTCCGCTAGAGCGAACCGCGCAGGCGCTGCTCCTGTTCGAGCGCTTCAAATAGCGATTGAAAGTTGCCCTCCCCGAAGCCGCGAGCCTGACCCTGGCGCTCGATCAGCTCAAAAAAGAGGGTGGGTTCCGGGAAAATTGGCCGTGTAAAGATCTGCAGAAGCCGACTGTCGGTCTCGTCCTGGTCAACCAGAATATCCAACTCGCGCAGTGTATTGCAGTCGAGGCCGTCTGTATTGACCCGCTCGCCAAGCTGGTCGTAGTAGGTCTGTGGGGAAGTCAGCAAGGGCACACCACCTGCCCGTAGGCTGCGCACGGTGCTGGCAATAGCGGCTGTGCCCAGAGCAATATGCTGCACTCCCGCTCCCCGGTTTGCTGCTAAAAACTCCTCAACCTGTGAATTGGCGGTGAGTGGCGCATTGATGGGCAGGCGGACCCGGCCGTGGCGGTCGGTGAGCACCCAACTGGCTAGAGCCGAGTGGGGCGTGGCGATTTCAAAGTAGCGGTCGCGCTCGAATCCGAGCACCCGGCAGTACCAGGCGAGGGTGTCGGCAAAATCGGCCGCCGCCACGTTGAGTACGACATGGTCGATGGAGAGTAAGTCGCCCGATCGGCCCGGCAATAACCAGGTCTGCTCACCGGCGACAAATGTGTGCTGGATGCCGGTCGGTGCGGTCAGTTGCCAGGTACCCGGGAGCCGACCGGGAGAGCAACCAACCGGCAAGACTACCGGGTCATCAAGCGTAAAGGCGATGTCCGCCGCACCCTCGGGGTGAGCGCACAGGTATTGCGCCACGGGACTCGTGGGCGTGCGTGCCTCGCTCAAAAGCAGCAGGACGCCGCCATTGACGACGGCGTAACTGCGCATCTGCGCGTCTTCGATGGTCCCGGCCGCGGTAAATCCGAGCCGCGTGCAAAACCACTCGCGCCAGTGGTCGGCTTCGTGCAGGTAGAGTTCGACCCAGGCGATGCCTGCGATCACTCGGGCACTCCCGGCTTGCGGGCGGCAAGCACGCCAAATTGCAACAGGCCGCGCTCGTAGCCCCGGCGCATCAGCTGCATGGCGAGGGCACTGGTGATCATGGACGGTCCCTGGGCGAGCACACGCACCAGCACCCACGGGTCGAGGGCCGACTCGATCACGACCGACCAGAAACGGGCCACGCGCCTCGACCAGTCGGCCGATTGAATGGCCTCAAAGCCGAGTTTGATGAGCAACTGCTCGTAGGCCGCAATCGAGATGATGTAGGGAAGGTGGTAGACCCGGTAGATTGCTTCGAGCCACGTTTGTTCGCGTGCCGAGAGTTCCCCGTCGCGGCAGCACCAGGTGACGACGATGAGCTTGCCTCCCGGCTTGAGCACCCGCTCACATTCGGCTAGAAATTGTGCTTTGTCGGCCATGTGTTCGCCACTTTCGAGTGACCAGACCAGGTCGAATTGGGCGTCGGCGAAGGGCATCGAGAGGGCATCTGCTACCGCGAAATGGGTCTGTTCCGAGAGTCCCTGTTCGCGGGCGCGCTCGGTGGCGCGTTCACACTGCACGGGGCTCAGGGTAATGCCGGTGACATCGGCACAGAAGCGCTTTGCCAGATACAGGCTACTGCCGCCGATGCCGCAGCCGACATCGAGAATGGTTTCTGAACGCTCGACTGCCGCCCATTCGAGCAGGCGCTCGATCAGGTCCACCTGAGCCAGATGGCGGTCTTTATTTTCTGCACCCGGTTCGTAATAACCGTGGTGCATGTGCTCGCCCCAGACATCTTCCCAGAGTCCCGAGGAGGCGTCATAAAACTGGCGGATGCCTTCGTTGAGCACGGTACGGTCCATGAACACTCCTAACAGGTAAAAGACCACCGGCCGTCCCACGGACCACCGCCGGTTTCGAGGCCGCCCAGTTGGGTGCGGGTCGCCACCACGTCGCGCCCACCGGCCCCAATCTGCGAAAGGCGCACCTCGACATTTCCCAACAGCGTATCGCGGCAGATAAAGCGCGGTCCTTCCAGGGTTGGGGCCAGCAGGTCGATACCGCCGGTTGGGCCGATGCTGCCGTGCACTTCGACCCGGTAGCGGTCGTTTGTGGCCTGAATTTGCCAGTCTCCCCAGGGTGCGACCGAACAGGTAATCGAGGCTTCGCCCGGCATAAAGCGATAAAACTGTCCTTCGTGATAGAGCCCGACCATCGCCACCGACTCATCCCACCAGAGCACGCCGCGCAGACCGCCGCCCACCACCAGTGCCGTTCCCGGATGCCCTTCAAAGCTATTGGCCTGGACCCAGAACCACTTGTTGGGAAAAGCGCCTCCCCAGTTTTTTTCAGCGTAGGCCGGAGCGTCCTCAAAATTAAACCGCTCGCCCTGCCACTCGACCCAGCCGGTGGCCAGTCCGTGGGCCATCAAGACTTGCCAGCCCGGCTCGAATACCGGCAGGTACGACAGTAACCCCATCGTCGCCGTCGGTCGCCCTGGCCGCCCCCACTCGTGGACGGGCCGGATGCGGTATTCCCAGCGCGTCACCTGCCCCGCCTCGTCTTCGATGCAGCCCTGGTTGAGGGTATCGGTCGCCTGGTAGCCGCGCTTGACGTACTCAAAAAAGCGATCAGGGTCGAGGTATCCCGGTTTACCTACTGGAAGCTGCCAGTGACCGCAGGCGAGACGGTCGCGCTCAGCCCAGAACCCGGCCACATCGAGCAGGCAGTAAGAACGTTTGTCGCCGGGACCGAGTACCTGGGCGAAGCCGCCGCTCGTCTTTGCTCCCCCTGCCGGGTCTTCGATCGAGTACATGAAGGCGAAGGATTCACCGCAGGCGGGCAGGCTTACCCGGTAGTACCAGCCTTCAAAAAAGCGTCGCGTGCGGGCTGTGAGCAACCCTCCCGGCCAGTGAAAACCGCTGTGGGGCGTCTGAAGAACGGCGGTCGGCAGAGGCATCGGGCAGGTGTTAAAGATTGTTACAAACCAACTTATCAATATAGGAACGTTTTGAGCGACCCGGATCCGCCCGCGGACATAAAAGCAAAGGCTGAGACTGTTTAGCGGGCACGTGGAGCGCTATTGTGTTAGCGCACATCTCTGGCACAGGGGTAGTTTGTGGCTCCATATCGCATCACCTTGATTCGTGGCGACGGCATTGGACCGGAGGTCGCCGAGGCAACCCGCATCGTCCTCGACGCGACGGGCATTCCTTTTGACTGGCTGGTTGTCGATGCGGGTATCGACGTCCTCGAAAAATATGGCACGCCGCTTCCGGACGAAGTGATTGAAGCCGTGCGTACCAGCGACGCCGCCATCAAGGGGCCGATTACGACGCCGGTCGGCTCTGGTTTTCGCTCTGTGAACGTTGCTTTGCGCCTGGCACTCGACCTTTACGCCAACTTGCGCCCGGCCCGGACGCTACCGGGTGTGCGCACGCGCTTTGAAAATATCGACCTGGTGATCGTGCGCGAAAACACCGAAGACCTCTACTGCGGCATCGAATTCGAGAAAGGCAGCCCCGAAGCCCTGGAAGCAATTTCTGTGCTCAGCCGCCTGAGCGGTCGCAAGATTTCGCCGAGCGCCGGTATCTCGATTAAACCTATTACCCCCGAGGCGAGCGAGCGTATCGTGCGCTTTGCCTTCTAATACGCCCGAAATAATGCCCGAAAAAAATTAACGGCCGTTCACAAAGCCAACATCATGAAGCATACCGACG
>JANNPH010000145.1:0-2745 GCA_031399965.1 Gloeobacteraceae cyanobacterium SOY_34_metabat_159
GTCCCCACCCACCCGTGGCGATGCCGATCTCTAAAGCCGGATCAGCGCGCAGCGTCTTCCAAAAGGAGAGGGCGCCGGCAATCGCAGAACAGGAACCAGGTTGGCGAAGATGGTCTGAGACCAGTTCCCCGAAGCGTGTCCGGACCCTTTGCTCGATCCCCGCCCGCTCAAGCTGATTATCCCGGCAGACATCTCGAAGGATGCCGGTGTCGGTAACGTGCTCATACTCCTGCCAGTCGCCCCGGATCCGGATATCCCCCATCGTTTCGCGCACTGCCGCCCAGTACAGCCTGCCTTCGAACTCGTTGGTATCGACGAGGGTGCCGTCGATGTCGAAGATGATGCAAATGGACTTCATGGTTGCCCAGTCTCAAGCGTCGAGATAAGCGACGTACCGAACTTCTCGGAGCTGCCGGCCGTCCAGCTCAAATGTCTTGGTTCGAGAGTCGTCCGGTAAGAATCCCGCCGACTTATAGAAGCGGATGGCGCGATGATTCTGCGGAAATACCCAGAGACTACAGGTCCCGAAGCCCTGCTCTTGCACTGCCTGTCTGGCATGAACCCAAAGCTCACGGCCAATGCCTGAGTCCCACGATTGTGGCTCTACGTAAATCGCCCAGATTTCGCTCTCAGAAGTCGGAGCGCCGTTATCGCGGCATGGGCCAAAGCAGACAAAGCCGCGGACGTTCCCATCGACTTTTGCGACTAGAAGCTGCGGATTGCCTGCCGTGATGGTCTTTCGCCACATCGACTCCCGCGTGCCGACGGAGAGCGATGCCAGGTACTGCTGGTCCAGGATTGACGCATACGCGACTTGCCAGGTGCGAACGTGGATAGTCGCGATTGCGAGGGCATCTTCCAACGTGGCGGGGCAGATGATCAATTGGAATTTCTCTGGTGTGCCTCGATGGCCTCACGTGATCGATCCGCGCTGAGCAGTTCCTTGTTGGCGACCAGAAGATACCACGCCGGTACAGACAGAAATGCACACGCAACGAAGTACCAGGTCCAGCCCAGTTCGGACGCAGCCCACCCCGCAAGTGTCGTAAGGGTTGTTCGTGGAAGGCCGACGAAGGCGGTGAACACTGCGAACTGTGTTGCTGTGTACTTCGGGTTCGTGAGGTTGGCGATGTACGCCAATGTCACTGTACTGCTGATGCCAGTGGCGATGCTTTGCAGGCTTGCGATCCCGGTGAGCCACAGGGTGCTGGGACCCGCGACGACCAGCGCCGACGAGGCGGCGATCGTGATGGCTAGCAGGACGGTCGTCAGTACGAGCATCTGATACATGCCCCAGCGGGCCTGGAGTGTCCCCCCCAGGAAAACGCCCAGGAGATATGGGCCGATTCCGGCGATGGCACCCACGGTGCCGATGGCCGAGTTGGAGAATCCCAGCGAGACCTGGAAGGGAACCCACATGAAGGCTGCGAATTGCGCACCCATGTTGAAGAGAACGAGAAACAAGAGAATGGCGAGCGGCGAGCCGTTGCCATTTCTGCGGGACATGAATTCCTGGAAGGGTTCGACAAAAGCCTGCTTCAACGAGCGAGGCCGATCCGGATGGCCATCAGGCTCCGGGGCGAGAAGGGTAATGATGACCATCAGGAACATGATGCCCGCCATGAACAGGTACACACCCCTGAACCCTATCTGATCCGCAAGGACCAGCCCCCCTGCCGAAGCGACCAAGGTGCCTCCGCGATAGCCATAGATGGCCATGGTGGCGCCCCTGCCTTGCTCTGCCGATGTGAGCGACTCGCGGCGGTAAGCATCGACCACGATGTCCTGGGTGGCCGAGAAAATGGTCACCAGAACGGCCGCAATCGCTACCCCTGCGAGCGCGTCGCTCGGTTCCTGCAGTCCGAGAAGCAGGATGCTGGCCGCCACCGCCCACTGGGACAGGATCAGCCAACTCCGTCGACGACCCATCTTTAGCGGGTCGAAACGATCGAGAAACGGGGCCCACAGGAACTTGGTGCTGTAGGGCAGGGCGATGAGGCCAAGGAATCCGATTGTGGTCAGGTCGACCGACTCGGACGTGAGCCACGCTTGCAGTACGCCCACCGTGAGCATGATCGGCAGGCCGCTGGCGAAGCCCATCAGCCCGGCCAGCCACAAGCGTGAGTTCAGCGGGACTTGCAAGCGCCAATCCTTACCAGCTACTCGGAGTCAGGACCTTATCGCGTATCGAGTGCCGGCGCCGTCTCAATATGCAGATTACGACCGGGCGTGCGATCCGAAAGTATATCCCCACTGGTAGTCCAGCCAACCGAGGCTTAGGATCTCAGCTCAATCAGCAATCGGAGTTGTCGATAGCCACCACCCGTTCGCTGCGTACCAGCATGAATCGTCCGGCGGTCCCTCTCGCTTGAAAGATTGCACGTGCCTCATGTCGCCAACGCGAAAAGCTTCTGACAGGCCAAGTGCGTATTCTGAGGCACCAAAGCAAGGATAGAACTTGGCGCTGGTGATGAATTTGGCGGCGAACCCACTCCGCTTTCGGGTCAGCAGCAGCATAGCTCCTTGTTCCTTCTTTCCTGGTACCAACGGAAAAAGCAGGCGCCCACCGATACTCAGTGCAGAGAGCCAACTTTTTGGTGGGGAAGTGGCCCCGGCATTCACATAGATGATGTCCGTGCTCTCCAGGACGCTGTCAGTAGCGTCCTTGCTGTGCACCGCTACATTTGGCCAAGCTTGGAGGTTCGTACTAGGAGCCTGTCGGACTGAGGTTGTCGGTTGAGCGAA
>JANNPH010000166.1:0-33011 GCA_031399965.1 Gloeobacteraceae cyanobacterium SOY_34_metabat_159
CACCCAGTCATCGTCGCTAATCTCGGCAAAGGGTTTTGCCTCGTAGATACCGAGGTTGTTGACGAGGATATCGACTGCGGCCACCTGACGAAACAGCTCCTCAACACCGGCAGCCGTACCCAGATCCGCTGCGACTCCAGAGAGGTTGGCGTGTGGGACCATCTGCAAGATCTGTGACTGAGCTTTAGCCACCCGGTCTTCAGTGCGTCCGTTCACGATCACTGCTGCACCTTCTGCGGCTAAAGCAGCAGCGATCGCAAGGCCGATACCTGCCGTAGAACCGCTGACCAGAGCTGTTTTGCCCGCAAGTTTGAGGTCCATATCTGTTTCCCGCCAAGAGGTTTCTCCTCAAGATCCTAGTAGCCCGACCAACCAGCAGCAAGTTGAGGCGGCCACTGCAAGCTGTAAGACCGGGGCGAGAGCACCCGGAGCGCAGGCTAAAGTCGAAGCAGTTATAGCCTTGTGAGGAAGCAGTTGTCCGGACGAAGACGCTCGGCGGTGGGCAGATTGAAGCGGCGAGGGAAGGGCTTCGGTGCCGCGTTACTGGCTGGGGCACTGCTACTGGTCGGAAGTGTAGGAGCTGTGTGGTGGTTTGCTCCTTCACCTATCGACGCGGTTGCCTGGCAGCCGCCACAGAGGCCGGCAATTACCGGCCCGCTCACCCAAAATGGCCTTCTGCTCACAGCCGACCTTGTCGGTCAGTTTCAGGGACCGGTCGGAATCGCCTTCGACGAGCGCGGCCGACTTTACACCGGCACGGCCGACGGCAAGATCTACCGGGTCAACTTTGGAGTACAGAACCAGAAGTCTATTGAAGTGTTCGCCGAGACCGGCGGTCGGGCACTCGGACTCGCCTTCGACGCACCCGGCAATTTACTCGTAGCGGACGAACGCCGGGGCTTGCTCTCGGTCGATAAGCAGGGCAGAATCACGGTGCTCGCCTCCGAAGTGGCAGGAGTCCCGCTCCTCAACGCCAACAGCCTCGCTGTCGCCCGCGACGGCACAGTCTACTTTTCGACCTCGACCACCAGGCCGCTGGAGAGCGACCTCCTGCTCGAATGGCTCGAAGCGAAACCGACCGGTCGCCTCGTAGCCTACGACCCGAAAACGAAGACTACACGCCTGCTGCTCGATAAGCTCTACTACGCGAGGGGTGTTGCCTTGACCCCGGCCCAGGATGCCGTGCTCGTCGCCGAGAGCGCTCGCTACCGGGTGGCGCGCTACTGGCTTAAAGGACCAGATGCTGGGAAACGCGACAACTGGATTGAAAACCTGCCGGGTTTCCCGGCCGGACTTGCGACGGAACCTGAAAAGATTTACCTGACCGTTGTTGAACCGCGCAACGACAACGTTGACCGTGCCCAGCCCAATCCGGCAATCAAGAATCTGCTGGCAAAACTACCGGCAAGTTGGGTACGCGGCAACGAAAAGGGCTACGGCCTCGTACTGGTGCTCGACTCTCAGGGCACCATCCGCACCAGTTTGCAGGACCCGACCGGCCGCCTCAACCGGCTGACAAGTGTCGCTGAAAATGGCTCTTTTCTCTACCTGGGCAGCACCGCTGAAAACGGCATTGGCCGGTACCGCCTCCCGAGCGTGACAAAATAAGGAGCAATCCTGTCAAGTGAAGCCCGATGCCGACGCCGACTGCCGTGTTTGTGCCATGGCTCCACATGCACCAGCCCCCAATCTGGATTGGCGAAGGCCGCGAGTCGCGCCTGGTCGGCAACCTCGAAAAGATGTTGAACGGGCCTGAAAACTCCGAGGAGCGCTGGAACGCCCAGTGGTTCGCCCGCGCCTACCAGAACCCCGCTCGCCACGCACGGACCCTTATCCAGGAAGGCTATGCGCCGCGCATCATGCTCGACTATTCGGGCGTCCTGCTCGAAGAACTGGCCAGGCTCTCGCA
The DNA here is from genome assembly GCA_031399965.1 of Gloeobacteraceae cyanobacterium SOY_34_metabat_159. Classification (GTDB taxonomy): domain Bacteria; phylum Cyanobacteriota; class Cyanobacteriia; order Gloeobacterales; family Gloeobacteraceae; genus JANNPH01. The sequence continues at coordinate 1,910 of JANNPH010000166.1, forward strand.
CGACGGTACTTTCGAGCGCTGTATCGTCGAGGGGGAACCGATAGGCGACCTGATCAGTCAGTTGCGAGATGTGCTGCAGACCTATCCGGAGGCTATCGAGTTTGCCGGGACGGCCTACAGCCATTGCTATTTCCCGGCGACTCCCGAGCGCAACTTTGAGGCGCAAGTCCGCGAGTGGCGGCGGGTCTACGCTCAGCTCTTTGGTAAGGCTGCCCTGGCACGGGTGCGGGGGTTCTGGCTACCGGAGATGGGCATGATGGGCGAGGGCGAACTGGCAATTCGCTTTTTGCGGCTGCTCAAGCGCTGTGGCTACGAGTGGCTCATCTTGCCTCGCGCTGCCCTCGCCCGGCCGACTGGCTGGAGCGACCCCGAGCTTGAAAACCGGGTGCACTGGCTGGTGGTCGAGGCGGGCGGCGAGCGCGAACAGATGCTCTGCGTCGTGCGCGACACCGAGACCGGCATCCGGCAGCAGAGCGGCCAGAATGCCGAGGGCTGCATTGGGGACGCCCGTTACCGGGGTAGTGTCCTCTCTCCCTCCGGGCTACCGGCCCTGGTCGTACCGACCTCGGACGGTGAAAACGGCAACGTGATGATGTTTGAATTTTTCCCGAATACTTTTGCACCGCTCTTTCGCTGTGCTGCGCAGTGGCCGGATATCGCTTTCATGACTGTGAGCGAATATCTGGACTCTTATCTCGCGGACGGCCCCCAGACTGAAGTGCGCCTCGGTACGATTGGCGGCTCCTGGATCGGCGATCACCAGAGCTGGAATGCCGGGGACTTGCGCAGGCGGGTGCTGGTCGCCGTCGAGCAACTGAGCGCGGACTACGCTCAAATTGCCCAAGGCGGACGACTCACGGGTGAAGCCCTTGCCGAGGCTGAGCGAGCCGTCTTGCTCTGTGAGACGAGTTGTTTTGTTTACTGGAATTCAACTTTTTGGGCCGAGCAGGCCGAACGCTGCCTTACCTGGGCAAGGACATTGCTACCGGCAACGGTGAAACCTTGATAGCGCATTCGCGCTCAAGTTCAACCGCGATAGAAACGATACCCGAATTTTGTAGCGTGGAAAAGAATGTAATTAAGGTTCCCAAAATGCTGTCGGCTACTATGCCCGGATCAAATGCCACGGGCACTGGGGCCAATTGACTGTAGAGGTTTGGCGTCGTGTGCTACCGGGATATCAGGCACACTACCTTCGGCGACGGGGAATTCTACCAAGGTTATGCATTAGTAACGAGGGGTGGAGCCTTGTCACCGACACTGAAGTTATAGGAGTTATGGGGTGCCACCGCTCCTGTAGCCTAGCCGAACTTGTCTAAGTACCTAATATGCTCTAGAAAGTATGGTTACCCCAAAAAGTTGATGGCCGCCACGACAGTGCCGTGAACTGTGTGTTCTGTACTCCTAACGTATTTTGTCCGATAATTGACCAAGCGCCCGACTTAGTTGTGATAATAAAAACTAATCGGATATGAGCAATAGGATAATGATCATAAATGTTCCCAAGCAAGATCGCCCTGGCCTCCACTACCTTTTGTCTCTTGATGCTGAAGAGGCAGAGGCATTATTACAGGCATTGAATAGAGCTCAAGTGTCCCTCCACAAGAGGGGACTTGTGACTGCTATTACTTCTCAAGTTCCAGACATAAAGCAAGATGCAGTCACAGCTATTGTTGATACTGTGTATTCTATGCAGGTAGCAATTAGTTATTTAGACCTGCGCGTAGACCAGTTTGTTGACGGCGTCTTAGAATCTGTTTCTGGCGATGATGACTTTGAAAAATCAGGCTCATTTCAACTAGAGAAATTGAAGACTCGTCTTCAGGCATTTCTGAGGTCAGATGGAGCAATTGCTACTTCTGCAAAAGTCAAAGATTTAATTACGGAACACGCCCGAATATACACTAGAGCAAGAGTTATGACCGACGCTCGCCCGATTTTCAGTAAGGACGGAGAGGTGAAGCCGATTGGTTTTGTAGTAGTCCATACTTTAAAGATAGAGCACTTCAAGGACGGCTCCAGCAAAGGCTTCTTTGTCGCATTGGATTCTGATGATGTTAGAAGTTTGCAAGAAGTTCTGAAGCGTGCTGAAAAGAAGGCGCAGACTTTGTCTGAAGCTTTAGGAGAGGCAGACTTGCAGTTCTTTGACGTGGATAAACAAGAGGAGGATTAAGTTGCGAAACGGTTCACATTCAGCTTTGATAGAGGACTACCTCTGTACAGATAAGACTGGACCCTCTCACCGAGAGTGGCTGAGTAGTGAGGCCAAGAAGGACAGTTACTTTGTAGAAGGAAGGAATCAGAGTAGATGGGTTACTCAAACGCCTGTTCTTTCTAACTCAGAATCTATTGCTTCTACAGTACTTGGTACTACGGACGGAACAGAGAAGACAGAGTTGGCGAGAAAGCTTCTAGCACTACGCGCAAGAATTGTTGAATCAGGTCAACCCCTGCTCACTTGGGAAGAGATTCACGAAGAGATCACAGCACGTCGAGGTGAAGCAAAATGAAGCGTTTAAAGACATACTTGGATTCATGCGTCTTAATAGCAGCAGCAACAGGAACGAACGAAGTTCATGAGCGCGCTATGGAAATCTTGGGCGATTCCAACCGGGACTTTCTTGCGAGCGTATTTACGAGGCTCGAACTAATTCCATACACCGCACGTGGGAACAAGCAAGCTGAGAAAGAGTTCTATGAAACGTACTTCGCATCTGCGAATCTGAATGTGGGACTGATTGATGATGTCATTAATCGGGCAGAACTTGAAAGTTGTTCGATAGATTTAGCGGCGCTGGACTCGCTGCACGTTGCTGCTGCAATTTGTGCGGGTGCTGATGAGTTAATTACGGCTGAGAAGCCGAGCAAGCCGATACATAAAGTCACGGCAATTAAAATCTGCACGATCGCCTAATACGCAGTGAGACATGGGCTGAAAGTCTCTCCCTGAGCCGTTTCTGGTGATACACTTGGCCACTATCCGATGCCGCCGTCGTCGGTCCAACCACTCCATGCACTGACGTAAGGGTAGCACCTCCGGTTGAAGCATCCGACTGAGTAACCTGCGTATCTCTGGCACCATTACAGGTAGCAGAGGCCGAGATTCTTCTTGAGTGTACACAAGCTGCCAGTATGTATGTCCTGTTTTTTAGAGGCTCCACCGCCTTTGCCCGTAGCACTGTCAGGAAAGCATGGGCCAGCATTGATAGGGTGATGTGAATGAATTTGCCGATGGCCTCTTCAGTCAAATCGCCCCGACTACCCGCTGCAATCCTTCCAAAAGGGAGCGCTCGATACTCAACTGGCACCGGCGCGATAAACTGCCCGCCGCGCCACAGGTACAACCCGGTCTGGGTGCTGCTGTCACCTTGTCCGCTTCGACAAAACGGCAGCGCTGCTCGGCCTGCTCTCGCGGAGATACCTCTGCCTTCCGGCGTTGAATGCATTGACTCCCGGCTACGCAGACGCCGTCCTCTAGCTGGGCAATTGCCACGGAGGTGCCAGCTACGCTGGCACGCAGCCCGTCAGTGGTAAGTCCTCTCTCACTCAACCGCAGTGTCCCACGCAGGTCCTCCAGGAGCGCGCCCGATTGGACGAGGACAAGTTGAGTGCCGTTTAAGTCAATATACCCGCGGCGGACATTGCCCTGAATAGCAATGTCCAGCGCAGCCTGGCCTGCTAGATTGCGAAAGTGGCGGCGGAAATTTTCACCGAAGTCGCGGCCAAACAAGTTGGAGGCAAGTACAGGCTCGGCGGCACTCAAATCGAGTGCGTTGCTGCGCAAGGTCAGTTGCGCGCCATTGGCATCATCTAGAAACCCGGCGATAGCGATCTTCGCTGTGCCGAGCCGGGCGCTCAGACCCGCGAGCTTCAGTTTTGCAGGCTCGAAGGCGAGCCGACCCGACAGTTGCACCGGCTGTCGCCAGCCCGGCTGCTTGAACGAAGCACCTTGCAGTAGGGCCGTACCGCTCAAGCGCGGCACCGCTGGTGTGCCCGCCACATCGAGATCCAACCGAGCGCGACCGCCCAGCACACCCAGGCGTGCGTCCACGACATTTGAGAAAGGAGCAAGAGCGGCCAGGGGCGAGTCGATCTTGAGCTTGACGGCACCTTGTGGTCGGCGGCTGACGGTACCGCGCAGGGTCGCCTCTAATTGCGGTGGGCCAACGCGCACCCTGGCCAGGGTGATCGCTTGGGGGGAGAGGAGCACCTTGCCATTCAGCCGTTCGACGGTAGCGCGCAGGTCAGCACCGCCTACTGTGAAGTCTTTAAATTCGAGCGCACCCGATACCTGTGGCTGACTCACCACCCCACGCAGTTGCAAGCCGGCCCGCATTTGGCCGCTGCCCCGAGCGCGCTCGGCCCTGCGGCGCCACTGGGCGTTCAGCAGGCCCAGTGGCCACTCCCCGCGCAGGGCGAAGGGTTCAAAATAGTTCGTGTCAATATCCAGAATCAAAGATGCCGGGCGGCCCGGCCTGCTCGGCGCAACTGTCCCTTTCAGTTGCATCTGCGCTCCCTTGCCCACGATCTGCAAACGCTCCAGTCTCAATAGACCGTCGCCCCAGCGCACTGCACCGTCGTAGCGCCAGTTGCGCGCCACCCAGGGGGTCACTCCCAACACCTGGGGCCAGCGCCAGTGCAGAAGGCGGGCGACAAGCCGACCCTCCAGGCGGTCGCTCCCTGCCCGTCGGTCCCAGGTGCCGTCGAAATCGAAGACGCCCGCCAATCCTTTCAGCGCCGGGAAGCCGCCGGTGTAGGCGCGCAGGAACCGGGGCCGCAGCTTGCGCGCCCGCACCTGAAATTTGCCCTCGGTCGGCCACCACTTCCCGACCGCCGGTTGTGCAAGGTTGCCGCTCACGGCCAGGGTCGTCACCTGTTTGCCCCGTCCCTCAAAGAGGTTCCCCTCCAGGTCGAGACGTCGCTCTTCACCTTGCTCTGTGAGTTTTAAATCGAGCTGGGCACGAAACCGCTCGGGCGGCTGCACCTGCTCGTCGATCACTTCGACGCTCGCGGCAATCCAGTTCATGCCCAGTCGGGTGACATCCATTCCCAGGGCACCGGACCGCTTCCCATTGCCCACGTCAGCAAAGTTCCAGCGCCCCCGGCGATCGCGCCGCAAGAAGAGTTCCGCTCCATCCAGTTCGATCGATCGCACTTCCAGGCGGCGGGCAAACAGCGCGAACACGTCCAGTACGACCGCCGCTGAACGTGCTTGCAATAGAACACTGCCGTCGGCATTCACCAGCTTCAAGCGGTCAGTCTGTAGACCAATACCGCCAAAAAAACGCGGCTCGACGCGGCCGAGCACGACCTCGCGGCGCGTCCAGACGGAGATCTCCTTCTCCAAAAAGGCGTGAGACTGCTCCTGTCCAACGACCAGCGAGAGCGCCACAAAAGCGATGGCAGCCATCGCCACCAGCCCAGCGATGCTGACGAGTATCCGCAAACTCCAGAGGAGCAGCGGGGATTCAGCCGGCGTCAGCGGGGGGTTGCGGCCAGCATCAGGGGGGGTGTCCTTATCCATCGTGTGCTGTCGAGCAGGAAAAACAATTCGACCGACGAACCCGGCACGGTCGGGTCCAGCACTCTCACAGACCCTATCGCCCACTGTAGCGGCCGGACGGTTTATTGCAAATTTGGGTCCTCAGCGTCTACAGCGGCACCAAGGAGGCTGGTATGCGTCGGCGCACGCACTGATACATGCCAGTTGCTCAGTCGGGCTAAAAAAAGGCTTGACGCTATAACAGCGTCAGGCCCTCTGTCAGTCGAGATGGTCGGACCATCAGTCGTCTTCGAGCACTTCCCGGATGCGGATTTCGAGCCGTTCGAGGTCGAGGCCGCTCTCGTCGCGGGCGATGCGGCGCACGGTCGAGTTGACGTTGCCCAGGTCGGCGAGCAGGTCGCGGAGGATCTGCTGCTGCTGGCGCGACTGGATGATTTCGCGCGGCTCCTGGACCAGGTCGCGCACGATTGAATCCTCGGCGCGGGAGGCAACAATCGGGTCATGTTGCCCGTGGACGGTCACGAAGGTGCGTCGGCCCGGCCCCCGATCTTCCTCGATCGGGATGACCGCCGTCACCTGGTCGGAGCGCACGTACTTACCAAAGCCGAGCGGCACCAACACGGAAGATTGAATGCGCATGTGTATCTAATTCCTTGATTGCAATTGAGCCTACCTCACTCAATTATAACAAATTGCAATGGGTGCCGTCATGCAGCAAAGTTCTTACCAGGCAAGGGTTTTATCCTCCTTAAGACGCACGGGCGTTTGTCTGGATTCACAAGGAGAACTGTGATTGAGGGCCGCAAAAATTGCCTTACTCTTGCTGGGTGGCCGGGGTGGGGGCCGGGGTAAGTGATGGGTCTGCCGCACTTACGGAGATACGCTGCATAAAAAGCCCCTGGAACCAGTGCTGGAGGTCGTCGATAGCGGTGAAGACGACCGGGATGACGACCAGGGTGAGCGCTGTCGAGGTGACAAGACCGCCGACGACAGCGACGGCCATCGGTGAACGCGCCTCAGAACCGGCACCGATACCCAGGGCAATCGGCATCATGCCGGCAATCATGGCAATCGTCGTCATCAAGATTGGGCGCATCCGGGCGGCTCCGGCGCTCATAATCGCTTCCTCGCGCGGTGTCCCGGCTTTCATCGCCATCAAGACGTACTCGACAAGCAAGATGGCGTTCTTGGTGACCAGGCCCATCAGCATCACGATGCCGATCAGCGTGAATAGGCCCAGGGACTTGCCGAAGACGAGCAGAGCGAGCAGGGCACCGCCGAGGGACAGAGGCAGGGACATCATGATCGTCAGCGGGTGCAGGAACCCCCCGAAGAGCAGGGCGAGTACCGCGTAAATGAGGATGATGGCCGCACCGATAGCCGAGCCGAATCCATTGAACACATCGCGCTGGTTCTCGGCGTCGCCGGCCAATTTTTCGCTCACCCCGGCGGGCAGGTGCTGCAGGGCAGGCAGTGCGTGAACGGCCTTGAGGGCCGGGCCGAGTTCCAGCCCCGGCATCAAGTTGGCGCTGATGGTCACCTGGCGCTCGCGGTCGTAGCGGTCGAGTTGCATCGCACCGCCGCCGACCTGTAACCGGGCGACCGACTTGAGGAGCACCATCCGCCCCTCGTTTCCCGCAACCTGCAGGTTGCCGATGGCTTCGATGTCGCCGCGAAAAGTCGGGTCAAGCTGCACGCGAATCGGGATCTGGCGACTTGCGAGGTTGAATTTGGCCAGGTTGGCATCGACATCGCCGAGGGTAGCAATCAGGGCAGTACGGGCAATCGCCTCTACCGAGACACCTTGCTCGGCGGCGCGCTCGGTGTGCGGATAGACCTTGATCTCAGGTCTGAGCAGGGCAGCGCTCGATGAAACGTCCACCAGTCCTGGAGTCGAACGCATCTGGTCTGTGAGGTCGCGGGCAGTCTGGTCGAGCACTTCGGGGTTGTCGCCGGTGAGCACAAACTGTAGAGGCTTCCAGAAACCGCCAAAGGCAAGGCGTACCCCCGGTACCTGGTTGAGGATGGGCCGCATCTCGGCTTCAAATTCCTGCTGAGATTTTTTGCGCTCGCTGCGCGGTTTGAGGGTGACGATCAGGCGGCCCGAGTTGACGGGTCCGCTGACGTTGCCGATGCCGCCCGCACGAGCATAGATGTGGGCCACAGCCGGGTCGCGCTGGACGATACGCGTGAGGGACTGGAGGGCGGCGCGGGTAGTCTCGATGCTCGCGCCGGGCGGCAACTGGACTTCTAGAAAGCTCTGACCTTGATCGACCGCTCCGATAAAAGAAGTTGGCAGCATCGGAATCAGGGCAAGGCTGCCGGCAAAGAAAGCAGCGGCGATAAAAAGCGTCGCGAACCGGTTCCGCAGAGCAGTCACCAAGGTCCAGTCGTAGAATTTTTTGAGCCGCCCCTCGTGCGCTACTTCGGGAGCGGGCTTGAGCAGGTAAGCCGCCATCAGCGGCGTCAACATGCGCGCCACCAGCAGTGAAAAGAGCACAGCAGCAGCGACAGTGATCCCGAATTGCCGGAAATACTGGCCCTGCACACCTTCCATGAAGGCGACCGGCAAAAAGACGGCGACGATCGAGAAAGTGGTGGCGACGACCGCGAGGCCAATCTCGTCGGCAGCTTCCATCGCCGCCTGATAGGGGGTCTTGCCCATGGCGATGTGGCGAGTGATATTTTCGAGTTCGACAATCGCATCATCGACCAGGATGCCGATTACAAGAGCGAGGGCCAGGAGCGACATATTGTTGAGGGTGAAACCGGCGACGCGCATCACCGCAAAAGTCGGGATGGCGGAGAGTGGGATCGCGAGTGCCGCGATAAAAGTTGCCCGCCAGTCGCGTAATGCCAACCAGATGACCACGATGGCAAGCCCCGCCCCCAGTAAGACAGCCTCCGTCGAAGCGTCGTAAGATTCGCGCACGAAGTCGGCGGCAGTCCAGAGCATCTGGATTTTGACGTCGTCCGGCAGGGTCTTCTCGAAGGCTTCCACTTTTTTGCGGACGGCTTCTTCGACCGCGACCATGTTGCTGCCGGTGGCGCGGACAACCTGGAAGACGACAGCCGGTTTGCCGTCAAAGTAGGCGAGCCAGCGCTGCTCAGCGGCCTGATCGCTAATCTTGCCGAGGCTATCGAGGGAGGCGAAGCGGTCGTTGGGGAGGGCAATGCGGGTGGCGCGCAGTTGCTCAATCGTGGCGGCACTGCCCAGGGTGCGGATTGCCTGCTCACTCTCGCCGACCGTACCCCGCCCGCCGGGTAGATTGGCATTCAGGGAGCGCACCTGGGCATTCACCATGGCGGCGGTGATGCCGAGGGCCTGCAGCCGGTGCGGGTCGAGGTCGATGCGGATTTCGCGCCGCGACCCGAAGTGGATCACCTGGGAGACGCCCGGCACGGTGAGCAGGGTACGGGCAATGTCGTTTTCGGCAATCCAGCTCAACTCGACTGCCGAGCGCTGGTTTGAAAAAAGCGTAAACCCGATGAAGGGGTCATTGTTAGAGTCGAGGCGCTGGATAACCGGCTCGTCGATTCCCTGGGGCAAGGTCGTCCGGATCTTGGCGATGGCATCGCGGACATCGGCCACCGCCCGGTCGATACTCGTGCCGAGGATAAATTCGACGCGGGTATCAGAGCCGCCGTCAGTCACCGTCGAGGTGATGTGCTTGATATTGCCCACCGCCGAGACGGCCTGCTCGACTTTGCGGGTCACCTGGGTCTCAAGCTCCGTCGGTGCCGCCCCGGTCTGGGAGACGCTCACAGAGACGGTCGGGGCATCGGTATTCGGGTTGAGGTCGATGCCGAGCGAGGAAAACGAGACGACCCCGACGATGGTCAGAATTAAAAATAAGACGATGGTCGCGACCGGGTTGCGGATGGACCACGCAGAAATATTCCAGTTCACTTGAGATAAGCCTCGGGCCTGACGACAGCACTCTGGCAGTCTAAATGTAGGCACTTCTAGTAGTCGCCTCAAGTCTGTATGCAAGTTGTGAAGATTCAGAAGTGGTTCCTGCTCGATCCCCTCAACGAATCTCACAGAAACTCACAACGCCCCGCGTCCCGGCAAGACTTTAAAAGATTTGAACGCCGCCCAGAAATTGCCGAAAGGCCGCCACCTGTTCTTTGGTGGGCGGCTTTGGCCAATCCGCCATCACCAGCACCAGTTGGGCAGGCACCGGCGCTGCTATCCAGTGCACCGTCCGGCCGTTGCCACCAACAAACTGGCATTCGACACCGTTCTGGCTATCGAGTACAAAGCGGTTGCTTTGCTTGAGGGTCAGTCCCTTGACAGCCGTCCCCGCCCGCCCACAGAACGCTTTAGCCTGGTCGGGCGTAAAAGGACTGGCGTTGCGTAGTTTGCGGTCGAATTCGCCGCCGGTGCTGATTGTCACCGAGCGGTCGGGCGGCACGAGTGAAAAGCGAAACGGGCCACCGGTCGTCAGCTTGCTGGTCTGAAAGTAGGGCGGCGGCGTGAAGGAAACAGATGAGTCCTCATCTACGACTTTCCCCGCCATGGCCGGAACGGTGAACCCGGTTCCCAGTATGCACAGTGCCATTCCGGCAAGAGCGAACCTCAAACGCGCCATCCTTGATGCTCCGAACCCACAAGCCAAGTATCGCAGAGGTAGCGGCGCTCCTGGCAACTCCCGCCCTCGGGTAGAGCAGTAAGTCGCGAGTCCGAGTCACGATCACGAAACCAACCTGAGAGACGATCCGATGCTCAATTCCAACAGTGACTCCACGGTCAGAAAAGCGGCAATCGGCACGATCAGCTTTTACCGCAAGCACCTTTCACCCCGCAAAGGTTTCAACTGCGCCCACCGGGTACTCCACGGAGGTGAGTCCTGTTCAGAGCGGGTGCTACGAGCAGTGCAGGAAGAACCACTCGGCACAGCACTCGGCACGACCCGTCAACAATTCAAGGACTGCGCCCAGGCAAACCGGACCCTCAGAAATACACGCGGAAACTTCAGGTGTATCGTTCTGCCGTGTTGTATACCGTTCTAAGCTGACTCTCTGCGGCATCAACATGTGCGAGTTTGCTATCCTTGTGGACAACCATTCCAGGCAAGATGGCCATGGTTTTCTTCGACTCCACCGTGCGGCTGCCCACTGCCCTTGAGTTGCCGGACTCCGATGAAACACCCGTGGATAACGAACTTCAAGATTCTATTCCGGCCGTGCTCAAAGCGGTCCTCGCACTCATCTGGCAGCATCGCCAGGACTGGTTCTTCGGCATCGACATGGGCATCTATGCCAATACAGAAGCCTCCCAAACCGCGATTGTCCCCGATGCTTTCTTGAGTCTGGGCGTGCCGCGCTTTAAGCCCGAGTATGCGAAGCGCGGTCGCCCCAGCTATGTGCTCTGGGAAGAAGACGGCATCGTTCCGGTCCTGGTGCTTGAGATTATCTCCAGCACTTACCGCGAGGAGTATACAAAGAAACTCAAAGAGTATCAGGGCCTCGAAGTCTTGTACTACGTCATCTACGACCCGGAAGCTTTTCAGCCAGGACACGAACGTCTGGAGGTGCACCGGCTGGAGCAGGGTGAGTACGTGTTGATGTCGTTGTCAGGTGAATCGGTGTGGCTACCGGAAATCGAGTTGGGCATCGGCCGAGCGGAACTTGCAATCGATGGCTGGGAGCGCGAATGGCTCTTTTGGTTCAGCGAAGCAGGCGAACGCTATCCGGTTCCGGAGGAGTATCAGCGCTATCGCGCCGAGGTCGCCGAGCAACAGGCCGAGCAGGAGCGACAGGCTCGCCTGGAAGCAGAACGGCGCGCTCAGACACTGGCTGAACAGCTGCGGACGATGGGCATAGACCCGGATAATCTCTAGGCTAGTCGGTGCATAGCCGCAGCCCGGCATCTACTAGCGGTTCGAGGCTCGCTCTGCGCCCAAGTTTCGCTTGATCAGGTTTTGGGTTTGGGAGCAGGAGCGGTTCGATCGGTTTATACTTGCGGGTTGCCTCGGCCGTGCCGTTGAGAGCGTAAATATCGGGACCCGAACGCAAAATGACGGCAGCCGGTTGCACACAGTCGAGTTCAGCCTCGGCGATAGTGAGCGGCCACCGCTCGCCGTATTCGGCCCTGCTCACTTTCTGCGTGCGCGGGTTGTCCGCGTAGGGTGTGGAGGGGCCGCAGCCGACGAGCAGGACCGTCACAGCCAGGAGCCACCGTCTCATCCAGCCCCCTGTCGCTGTTCGAGCAGAGTACGGTAGGCGCGCTCGAAGTCATTTGTGCCTACGAGCACTCCGGCCGGGTCGGTAGCGCCAGTTTCCCGGTAGCGCCGCACTGCTTCGAGGGCCGCCTGATTGCTGAGGAGGGCGAGGTCAGCCCCACTCCAGCCCTCGGTGCGCTCGGCCCAGGTGGAAAGCTCGACACCCAGGAGCGGGCGCTCCTGGTTGTGGACGGTGAGGATGGCGAGGCGGCTCTCGCGGTCAGGGAGGTCTACTTTTAGTTGTAAGTCGAGGCGTCCAGAGCGCAGCAGAGCCGGGTCGAGTACGTCGGGTCGGTTAGTGGCTCCAATCAACAGCAGCCCACTCGCCGGTTCGAGGCCGTCGAGTTCAGTGAGCAGTTGCCCGACCACCCGGTCGCTCACCCCCGAGTCGCCCGTATTGCGCCCCCGCTCTGGAGCCAGGGTGTCAATTTCGTCGATAAAGACGACGCAGGGAGACGCCTGCCGGGCCTTAGCAAATAGTTCGCGTACCGCCTGCTCTGATGCGCCTACCCAGCGGCTCAGCAACTCCGGACCCTTGACGCTGATGAAGTTGGCCCGCGCCTGGGAGGCAACTGCCTTTGCAAGCAGAGTCTTGCCGGTACCGGGCGGACCCCAGAGCAGGATGCCGCGCGGGGCCTTTGCTCCTGCCTGCCGGTAGAGTTCGGGGTAGAGTAGCGCCCCTTCTACAGATTCACGCAAAATCTGTTTAATCTGGTCAAGCCCGCCAATTGCTTCCCAGGGCACCTCGGGCGACTCCACTTCCACCGAGCGCAAGACCGAGGGCTTCACTTCCTTGAGGGCAGCGAGAAAATCTTCTTGATTCACCGTCTTCGGCTCAGAATTACTACCGCCGCCCTGGCGACGAAGCGCTTTATAGGCTGCCTTCTGAGCCAGGCCCTTGAGGTCGGCTCCGACGAAGCCGACTGCCAGATCCGCCACCACATCGAGGTTGACCGTGTCGTCAAAAGGCATCCGCCGGGTGTGGATGCGCAAGATCTCAAGACGCCCCTTACGGTCGGGTATACCAAAGCGCACCTCGCGGTCAAAGCGCCCCGGACGGCGCAGTGCCGGGTCGAGGTCATCAGGACGGTTGGTGGCGGCAAGCACCACCACACCCGGCGTCTTCGCAAAACCGTCCATCAGGCCGAGCAGTTGGGCCACGACCCGCCGCTCGACTTCGCCCTCGGTCTTGGCGCGGTCAGGAGCCAGGGAGTCAATATCGTCGATGAAAATTAAGCAGGGAGCGGAGCGAGCCGCCCGCGCAAAGAGGCTTCTGAGGCGCGCTTCCGCTTCGCCGTAGTATTTTCCGATGATCTCGGGGCCGACGATGTCGAAATAGCGCACGTCCAGTTGCTCCGCCAGGGCGCGAGCCGTGAGGGTCTTTCCCGTACCGGGTGGGCCGACTAAGAGCACACCGCGCACCGGCTCAAGCCCCAGGCTATCGAGCACTTCCGGCTGCTTGAGCGGAATTTCGACCAGTTCTTTGAGGGTAGCGAGCACATCCTGCAGACCGCCCACGTCCTTGAGGTACGCTTCCGGCACCCAGTCGGCGGGTGGCGGCGTCACCAAGACCTCTGCTTCAGCCGCCTTGTGCCTGGCTTTTTTCGTCCACGTTCCTTCTTTAGGAAGCCCTCGAAAACCGGGAATGTTCATTTTTAAAATCTTCGCCTGCTGGACGATAGCTTCATTTTATTGCAGGGGACTCACCAGCTGTTTCTACCTGGGGAGCGAAGCTTTCACCTGCCTACAGCGCACAATCTGCCTATATTTGGCTACGCAGCATACCTTCTTTAGCCGTGGAGCGGCGGTTGCTCACTAAGCCCTGCTGGGGGTGAATCGGTTGTAGGCGAGGGTACGATATTGGCAGAAAGTTCTGGTCGTGCGGTGGGTGCAGTTTTCGAGGGCAGCGACGGCCTGGTCGGCCGGACAGTGGGCCGCTACCGGTTGGTGCAGAAGATCGGGGCGGGAGGGATGGGCTCGGTCTACAAAGCCATCCATGTCGAGATTGCCGACCTGGTCGTTGCGGTCAAGTTGCTCTCCCAGAGCTTGATGGACAACGAATCCCTGCGCGCCCGCTTTAAAGACGAAGCGGCCATCTGTGCGCGCCTTGGAGAACACAGTTCCCACATCGTTCAGATTCGCGACTACGGCATCCTCGAAGCGGTCGATCTCCCCTACTTCACGATGGAATTTTTACAGGGCCGTTCGCTGCAGAGTGCCATGTACGACGGGGTTCCCCTCGACCGGGCGCTCTCATTTGCTCAGCAAATTTGCGAAGGACTGGGGGTCGCGCACGCAATGGCCGTCGTGCACCGCGACCTCAAGCCAAACAACATCTTCTTGATTCGCGACCCGCGCCTCGGCGAGAAGGTCAAGATCCTCGACTTCGGGATTGCCAAATTCATCAAAGATGCCGCCGTGGCGACCGTTCAGGGTCGGGCCATGACCCAGGGCTATCTCGGCACCCCCCAGTACTCGTCCCCTGAGCAGATTCGTGGCCGGGAAGTCGATGCCCGCTCCGACCTCTATAGCCTCGGGATGATCCTCTACGAACTCTTTTCAGGAGTCTGCCCGTTCGTTGTTGAAGAACAAGATTTTGGCTCCTGGTATCAGCTACACACCGAATGCGCCCCGTCACCGATGGCCGTCGCCAACCCCCGTAGACCAGTGCCGGCCGCCATCGAGCAGATCATCTTACGCTGCCTGGAAAAAGACCCCCGCGCCCGCCCCGCGAACACTGCCGAGATCATCGAGCAGTTGCAAGGGAACGAGATTCCGCATTCCCCACCACCCATCCTCGAACGAACCCAGGCTCCTATCCCGTCGCTACTCTCAGCCGAGCAGATCACCCGGCTTGAAAAACAACTGACCCACTTGCTAGGACCAATTGCCCCGACCCTGGTGCGCCACGCCCTGACCCAGACGACTAAAGTATCGGAACTGGTCGAGACCCTTGCCTCCCAACTACCCCCCGCGCAGCGTGAGGCCTTTACCCAGAGAGCCCTGGCTCAACTCGCCTCAGCCGATACGCTCCCGTCGCTGCCTCCAACCAGGCAGGGGACAGTTCGCACCCCAACAAATATTGACCCGGTCTTCGTGCAGCACTGTGAACGCGAATTGAGCCTGCTGGTCGGCCCAATTGCCCCGATCCTGGTACAGAACGTGCTCAAGATGCCAGGTATCGACAAAGCCCAACTGGTCGACCAACTTGCCGAGCAGATTAGTGATCAGGTCAAGGCCACGCGTTTCAGGCAGCGACTCTTATCATGAGACCCCAGGAAACATATCAGCTCGCAGGCTAGGACCAGAGCTGTGGCCAGCGGAATTTATGCCTGTCTCAACCTGCAACTCGGGCGTCAATCACTGGTTGACACCCGTAACGTTACGGGTTACATTGTGGGTGGACGAGTTTGAGGCTGCAAAGGATGAATATCCCACCCCACCCTGGCAAAATCATCCGCGAAAGGTGCCTCAACGCAACCGGAATTACTATTACGGATGCTGCAAAAGCACTGAATATCAGCCGCAAGACTTTTTCTGAATTGATAAACGGTCATTCTGGTGTCTCTCCAGAGATGGCTATTCGACTTGCTAAAGCTTTCGGCCCCTCCCCTGAAGATTGGCTTCAAATGCAAATGAACTATGACCTTT
The DNA here is from genome assembly GCA_031399965.1 of Gloeobacteraceae cyanobacterium SOY_34_metabat_159. Lineage (GTDB taxonomy): Bacteria > Cyanobacteriota > Cyanobacteriia > Gloeobacterales > Gloeobacteraceae > JANNPH01. The sequence goes on from JANNPH010000166.1 coordinate 17,291, forward strand.
GGTCTGCACGCAAAAAACACGATTCGATCCCCATTAGTCGCTTAGTGAACATATCGTGGAAGAGTGAGGAGTAATGACGGCAGAAGTTGTTGTAATGAATAAGAATGCCGTTGCTATTGCAGCCGACAGTGTCGTCACTGTGCACGCATCGAACTCCACAAAGCTTAAAACATACAATACTGTCAACAAATTATTTCAACTCTCTCTTGCTGCTCCTGTTGCAATCATGGTCTACGGAAACGCGGAGATTTCTGGGTTACCTTGGGAAACTGTCATCAAGCAGTACCGGCGTCAGCTGCAAGACAAGACTTTTGCCACTGTGGAAGAATATGGATTAGATTTCATTAATTACTTGAGGCAAATGCCCCTATCAAATGAGGATGATCAGTACTCAACATCAGCAATTATCTACCAGTTCGCCTTAACTATTTTGGGAAAGACTAAATACCTTCTCTCAGATTTGGACCTTGAAGCTGATAACCCTTCTGAGGAAGAACTATGTGAGATCACAACTGCACTGCTGGACGATCAACTATCCTCAATTGAGGAGATGGAGGTACTTCCTGGATTTGAAGCAGTTAGCTTTAGTAAGCTTGCTTATCGTTATAGAAAGATTTTCGGGAAGGCTATTGAGTTGATACAGGAGGAGCTGTGCCTAAAGAAGAAAGGTCGGCGAATTGTTTGGAAAATGCTGTTAAATCTTCTTATCAGGAGAACATTTACGGAATCAGCGTCTGGAATAGTAATTACTGGATTCGGAGAAAATGAACTATTTCCAGCATTAGTGTCATACGTGACGGATGGATACATCAATGATGTACTAAAAATTACTGAGGAAGAAAATGAAAAAATTTCTAGAAAGTCTGGAGCATTAATTATTCCTTTTGCTCAGTCAGAAATGGTTTATCGTTTCATGGAGGGAGTTGATAGTAACTATCAGCGATTCCTTGGAGCGGCAGCCCAAGAAATGATGCTTGGGATTGCGGATGTTTTCGCAAATGCGTACATTAAGGGGAAACAAAAACGGGAGGTGGTAAAAGCCCAACTGCGCAGGGCAATTCTCGAAAGCCTTAGGCTATTCGATGTACGAGCCGAGCAATACCGACAGAAAAATTTTGTGGGACCGATTATTGACTCCGTGAAAAGTCTACCTAAAGAAGAGCTAGGCACGCTAGCTGAAGCACTGGTGAAACTCACTTCATTAAAGCGTAGAATGTCTACTGATGTTGAAACAGTGGGAGAACCGATAGATGTGGCAGTCATCTCGAAAGGTGATGGACTGGTTTGGATCAAAAGGAAGCATTACTTTGATCCAGCACTTAATGCAAGATGGATAGGCAATGCTGCCAAGTAATTCTTGTTGCATGAGGAGTTTACCTTACACAAAAGAGGCAAGGATAATGAAACGCGAACAGGATTTTCAGAACATATTGACGGCACGCAAAATTGGGCGTTTGGGTCGTAGCAAGACTAGCTATTGGCAGTACGATCTAGCTGCTGATCCGGAGGCTGTAGGTGAAGAAGTTGGTAGACAGATTGTCGAAAAGCTAAAGCAGGCTTTAGATGCATCTAGAGACAGAGCTGATAAATCAGGTGAGCAGTGACTTCCGTCCCAAATGGAAGTTTTGGTTAAATTTCACCTTTAGCCAAACGCGAAGCTTTAAAATTGGCTCACCTTACACAACTGACTTGGCATCTGAAATTAGACGCTGAGCTGTGCGGATGCGCTCTTAAATCAATGAGCAGCTGGTCGTATTCCTGAAAGTCCACTGCAGCTGCTCCCCTCATAACAATTCAAAAACTTGTCTGATCAGGCTTAGAGCGAAAGCGCAGCCCGACAGCATCACTCAGATTAGCGAGCTTGGAAGTGTCGAGCTTTGCTGAGAGTGTCTTGAGAATTTGCCGGACCATCCAGGGACCCTCGTAAATCCAGCCCGTGTAGACCTGGATCAGGCTCGCTCCGCTGGTGATTTTCTCCCAGGCGTCTTCGCCGGTGAAGATGCCGCCGACGCCGATGATCGGCAACTGGCCATTGGTTCTCTGGTAAATGTGGGCAATGACCTCAGTCGAACGGGCCTGCAGAGGTTTGCCGCTGAGGCCACCCGCTTCTTCGAGCCTGCTTTTGAGACCTGTGCGACCAATGGTTGTATTGGTCGCAATCACCCCGGCCAATCGGTGCTCTGTACATAGATCAACTACCGCATCGATCGCTTCTAAGCCCAGGTCCGGTGCAATCTTGACCAGTAGCGGCTTGTTTCGGAGGTTGGCAGATTGCAGGCGGGCAAGAATCTCTCCGAGGCGGTCGGCAGCTTGCAGTTCCCGCAGTCCGGGAGTATTGGGTGAGCTGACGTTGACCACGAAGTAGTCGCCCAACCCATAGAGGCGTTCGAAGCTGTAGAGGTAGTCGTCACTCGCTGATTCGAGGGGTGTCAGCTTTGACTTGCCCAGGTTGATTCCAAGTGGGATGCGTGGCTCACGGCCAGTCAGCCTCTCGACCAGGGCGTCGGCCCCGTTATTGTTGAAGCCCATCCGGTTGATGGCAGCCTCGTCCTCGGCCAGGCGAAAGAGGCGCGGAGGCGGGTTTCCCGGCTGGGCATGGCGGGTGACAGTACCGACTTCTACAGACCCGAACCCGAGATGTTCCCAGGCCATCACCGCCTCGGCGTTCTTGTCGAAGCCCGCCGCGACACCGACGGGGTTGGGCCAGGTGATTCCCCAGAGCTTGCTTGCAAGGCGCGGGTCTGTGTAGCCGAAGAGGCGGTCAAGTCTACCGGCCCAGGGCTGCTCCGCCATCCAGGCCAGTGCGCTCAGAGTCTGGCGGTGGGCGCTTTCCGGGTCGGCAGCCTGAAAGAGGGCCGGACGCACCAACCGATACACGCTCATCAGACGGGCTCACTGTCCTGTAACACAGTGACCGGGTCGCCGACCTGCACCATTCCGGTCTCGACCGGTACCAGGTTTTGCCCAAAGACGATCCCGCCCCCGTGTCGCCGATAGGTTCCGAGGGTGCGAAGCGGCTCCTGCCCAGTCTCTTCACCCGTCGCCTGATCAATAGTTGTGATTTTGCACCGCACACAGAGCCGCACCCCTCGCAAAGTGAGCGCACCGACGCTGAGCGTATGCCAGCGGTCCTCGGCGAAGGGCTGAGCACCGGCTACCACCAGGTTGGGCCGGAAGCGGTTCATCGGGATTGGCGAGGGAAGTCGCGAATTGAGGTCGGCAAGTGACGCTTCTGAGATAGCAAGGACCGGATAGGCGTCGGCAAAACCGACCTGCGACCCCGGCGGGGCATGCCTCGGTGACGCTGGTCGCACCCAGTCGGGAGCCATACGGACCAGTCGGCACTCTACTTTCAAGTATTCGCTCAGCCAGCCATTCGCTTCCTTACCCTGGTCAATAGCCTCGCACGAGTCTCCCCAGACCTCGACTGTGCGCCGGGTTCCCGGCAGGAGTGCAAGCGGCAACTCGACAGCGCCCATTGCCGGTGCCGAGAGTTTAAGGCTCGTCCCGGTCAGAGCTGTCTCAACCAGGGCAAGGGGAGCGTGGGTGCGCTGGGTGATAAAGCGATCCTGTGCATCCACCACCATCCACTGCCGGTCGTACTCGATGCCGGCCGGCCCGATCTGAGCGGTAGTCAGAGCAATACCGCGGCAGGACTTGACCGGATAGACCTGGATAGCACTGAGTATCATCATTTACTCGTCTTCCGCTTCTTCCTCGTCGTCTTCATCACTGAGGCTCACTTCGCCATTTTCCGCCGACTCGGGCACGATGGCGATGCCGACTATCGTGTCGTCCTCGTCGAGCCGCTGGACGCGCACACCGGTCGCCCCCCGCGACTGCTGGGAGATTTCGTCGCTTGAGGAGCGGATGATCACGCCGCGGGCGGTGACGATCATCAGTTCGTCTTCACCCTTGACGATGCGCAGGGCTGCGAGTTCGTCGCCTTCGTCGCGGAACTTGGTGGCAATCACCCCCATGCCCCCTCGGTGCTGAGCCCGAAATTCGCCGACGGGTACGCGCTTGCCATAGCCACCGGCCGTGACCACCAGTACCCAGGGACCGGATTCACCATTTTGCTCGGTACGCTCGCGCTCTTCGCGGCTCAAGATGTCCATGCTCACTAGTTCGTCGCCTTCGCGCAGGGTCATCGAACGCACGCCGCGCGCCGTCCGCCCGAGAGCGCGCAACTGCTCCTCATCGGCCCGAAAGCGCACCGCCATCCCGGCCTGGGAGCCGACCAGGATGTCGTCCTCGGCCCGCGCCCGGCGTACCCAGCGCAACTGGTCTCCTTCTTCGAGGCTGATTGCAATCAGACCATTGGCCCGCAGGTTGCTAAAAGCCTGCAGAGAGGTCTTCTTGATGAAGCCCGTCTGGGTCAACATCACCAGGTACTCGTCACTCTCAAAGACGCTCACCGGAACGATCGAAGTCACTTTCTCAGCAATCGGGATGGGCAATAGCTGCACGATGGGCGTGCCTTTGGCTGTGCGCGACCCGGCCGGGATCTGATAACCCCTGAGGCCATAGACGACGCCCCGGTTGGTGAAAAAGAGGATCGTGTCGTGGTTGCAGCAGGTAAAGAAGTGATCGACCGTATCGTCCTCGCGCATGCGGGCACCGGACTTACCGCGGGTCGCCCGTTTTTGTCGGTCAAACGTATCCACCGGCAGGCGCTTGATATAGCCCTGTTCGGTGAGCAGGACGACCATCTCTTGATTGGCAATCAAGTCCGAGTCATCGATTTCACCCTCGGCTCTCAAGATGCGCGTGCGGCGTGGGTCCGTAAAGCGCTGGCGGGCATGCAGCAGTTCGTCTCGGATGATTTGCAAGATGCGCTCGCGACGGGCAAGTACATCGGTCAGGTCGGCAATCTTGGCCCGTAGCTCCGTGTGTTCAGCCTCGATGCGCCCGGCTTCGATGCTCGTCAGTCGGCGCAACTGCATCTGCAAAATCGCATCGGCCTGCGCTTCAGAGAGTTCAAAGCGCTCCATCAGTTCGACGCGGGCAGTAGCCGTATCAGCAGCGCGGCGGATAAGAGCAATGACCGATTCGAGGTTGGCAAGCGCAATCAGCAAGCCGTTCAGCAGATGGTCGCGCTCCTGGGCCTTGCGCAACTCGAAGCGGGTACGGCGAGTAACCACCTCGACTCGAAAATCGAGGAAGGTCTGCAAAAATTCTTTCAGGTTCAGCAGATGTGGCTCACCATCGACCAGAGCCAGCATGTTGCAGCCGAAGTTGGTCTGCAGGGGGGTGAGCTTGTAGAGGTTGTTGAGCACGACCCGCGGGTAGGCGTCGCGCTTCAGTTCGATCACAACCCGCAGGCCGTCGCGGTCGGACTCGTCGCGGATATCGGAGATACCTTCTATGCGCTTGTCGTTGACCAGTTCGGCAATTTTTTCGACGAGGGAAGATTTGCAGACCTGGTAGGGCAATTCGGTGATCACGATCGCTTCACGATCAGGCCGTCCCCGGTGCTGAATGGTCTCCACTTCTGCCACGCCGCGCATCGTAATCGAGCCGCGCCCGGTGGTGTAGGCGTCCCGGATGCCCGCATGTCCAAGGATCGTGCCGCCGGTCGGGAAATCTGGTCCTGTGATGAAGCGCATCAGTTCGAGGGGCTTCAGTTCGGGGTCGGCAATGAGAGCAATCAGGCCATCGACCAGTTCGCTCAGGTGGTGGGGCGGGATGTTGGTGGCCATGCCCACTGCGATTCCTGAGGAACCGTTGAGCAGCAGTTGCGGGACGCGTGCCGGCAGCACGGTCGGTTCTTGCTGAGAACCGTCGAAGTTGTCGATAAAATCGACCGTCTCCGATTCGAGGTCCGCAAGCAGGGTGTCGCGCGAGAGCGGGGTGAGACGGCATTCGGTGTAGCGCATTGCGGCGGGCGGGTCGTTATCGACGGAGCCGAAGTTGCCGTGGCCGTCGATGAGCAGGTTGCGCGTCGAAAAATCCTGGGCGAGGCGGACAAGGGCGTCGTAGACCGCCGTGTCGCCGTGGGGGTGATACTTGCCCAACACGTCTCCAACGACGCGGGCGCATTTGCGGTAAGGCCGATCCGGTGCCAGGCCCAGTTCGTGCATCGCAAAAAGAATGCGGCGGTGCACGGGCTTCAGGCCGTCTCGGGCGTCAGGCAGGGCACGCCCGACAATCACGCTCATCGCATATTCGAGATACGAGCGCTGCATCTCGTTGCGCAGATTGGTCGGGATGATCGTCATAAACCCCAGTACTCCCAAACGAGAACGCCGCCCGCGTCGCTCGCGACTTAACGCGGCAAAGCAGGCGGCATAGTATGGCTCAAAATGTCCAAAGCATTACATTACTTTAGCATTTTTCGCCCGCTAACCGGCAGGGATACCGGGCTTCAACGCCAGACTGACGTAGGGTTTGACCGTGCCGTCGGCGTCCGCGAAGCGCAGGGCGATGACGGCTGCCGGCAGATTCTCCTCAGTTTTCTCGTCGATGGGATTCATCACTACCCGACCGGCGGTGCGCTCCTGCTCAACATGCTTCGTCAGCTCTGCAGGGTTGAGTTCCAGCGCCTCAGCCAGTACTGCAAGCGACAAAAACGGATACCCAAAGCTGCCCTCGCGCTCAGCGAGCAGGGCCGCCAACCGCTTTTGAAATTCCCGCTGGTTCACAGAGTCGGCACACCCAGCGAGACTTGCTTGTGGTCGCCGTAGATTGAGCGCACGAGTTCGTCGGCGACAGTGAGCGAGAGCTTCTCGGCCGCCCAGACAATCGAGTCGAAGACAGTCGCGCTGGAGCGCACCACACAGTCGTTGCCGATACAGCTGTAGCCCATCACCACTGCGCCGCGCTCGATATGGCAGTTGTCGCCAATGAGCGCGTGGCTTGAAACGATCGCTCCAGGCTCGATGACCGTACCCTTGCCGATCCGCTCCTGTAGTTGAGGATGGGTCAACAAATCCCAGTGGGTGTAGAGGTATTGTCCGAGGGTACCGACATCGGACCAGTAAGCACCGGTGCGCATGGCGAAAACTGGAGCGCCGCTCGCCACCAGGGCCGGGAACAAGTCTTTGCCGAAATCGTAGAAGGCGTCTTTGGGAATCCAGTCGAAGACTTCGGGCTCGAAGACATAGATGCCCGTGTTGGCCAGGTTGGACTTCTCAGTGCCGGATGCCGGTTTTTCCTGGAACGACTGGATCATACCATCCGGGTTTGTCACAACGATACCGAAGCGGCTTGGGTCGCCCACTTCTTTAACCGCCATCGTCGCGATTGCACCGCTTTTTTTGTGAAAGTGCAGCAACTTCTGCAGGTCGAGGTCGGTCACCACATCGCCTGAGATCACGAGAAAAGTGCCGTCGCCGAGGAAGCCGGACTGCTTGCGGACGCCACCGGCCGTACCGAGCAGTTCTTTCTCCCAAGAGTATTGCAGATTGACGCCGAAACCGGCACCATCTCCGAAATAGTCGCTCACCTTCTCACCGCGATAGTGCAAGTTGGCAACGACCTCGTCAAAGCCGTGGGTATGGCAGAGTTCCAGCACTCGCGCCATCACGGGCTTGTTGAGCACGGGGACCATCGGTTTTGGAATGTCGTCGGTGAAGGGACGTAGTCTAGTACCTTTGCCAGCGGCCAGTACGAATGCTTTCATAATTATTGATCCTCACCCGGAAGATAGATTTATTGCCAATTCAGGGAATAAGATACTTACTCAAAGTATCTAATTATTGTAACAAAGGCAATGTATCTGACGGTACATAGTCTTTCAGTATGTAAACGTACTTGCTCTAAATCAGTAAGCCAAAGACTTCGTTTGAAAACAGTATTCCCTCAGGAATAGTCAGCATTAACCGATGCGGCTCGATAAGTACGTATCCTTTGCCTTGAGACTTGAGCACCTCCAGCACATTGGCAACTGCCACGGTGCCGAAGCGGTCAATCAGTGCATCGAGTGCTACTCCTTCGAGTAACCGCAGTCCCAGCATCAGCGTATCCGCCAACTGCTCTTCTTCAGAAACCGGCTCTTGCTGCGGAAATATTCCAGAATCAACCAACTGAAAATAGTCGTAAAGACGGCGCGGCCGGTCGATACGCTGGTTGTGAACGTAACCGGTCGCTCCAGTACCAATACCGTAGTAAGGCCGATTTTTCCAGTAGACGCGGTTGTGGGCACATTGCCGACCGGGGCGCGCAAAGTTGGCAATTTCGTAGTGGTCGAATCCGGCAGCAGCGAGCACAGCGAGCGTCTGCAGATACATCTCGACCGTTTCTTCGTCAGTTGGTAGGGGAGCAGCCCCGGCTCGATAGCGTCGGCCGAAGGGTGTCTCTTCTTCGAGGATGAGGTCGTAGAGCGAGACATGGGCCGGAGCAAGGCGCACCACCTCCTGCAGCGAATGCTCCCAATCGGCGAGAGTTTGCTCCGGCAGACCGAAAATCAGATCCAGGTTGAAATTCTCGAAACCGGCTTGCTCCAGCAAGTCAACCGACTCGTAGACCGCTTTCAGGTCGTGAGCGCGGCCACACAAGGTCAGCAAGTGATCTTGAAAAGACTGGACGCCAAGGCTGATGCGGTTGATACCAGAGTCCTGGTAGCCCCGTATCTGGTCGAGGTCGAAAGTTCCGGGGTTGGCCTCAAGGGAGATCTCAGCTCCGGGGGCAATCCCGAAGCGGGCATCGAGAGCGGCAAGAATCCGTCCGACCTGATTGGCGCTGAGCAGTGAGGGCGTGCCGCCGCCGAAGTAGACAGTCGCGAGTGATTGCCGGACAGTCGGGGTGAAACCAATCTCGCGCAGGAGATAGGTTACGTACTTTTCAACCAGTTCAGCAGTGCCGACGGCAATAGCAAAGTCACAGTAACGGCAACGCGTCCGGCAAAAGGGGATGTGCAGGTAAGCAGAATGTGGCCAGTCCCCGACCGTCACCTGCGGATCTTGAGGAAGTGTTGCGCTTCCGATTCGCGGGAATGTAGGGGTTATAATTTGGGTGCGTGTCCCGTCCTTTTCTCTCATTTATAGAAGCGGAATTTTCCGAATGCTTGATGTTGCAATCATCGTCCTTTTCATCCTAGCAGGGGCGGGGATCGGATTTAACAGCATTACTATTCTCCCGGCCTCCTGGACGGAGACGGCCGACCTGAGCGGCGTCCGCTGGGTGACGCTCGGTTTTGGCTTCGTGTTTGGGGCGGCTATCGGTGCAGTCGTGCGCTCCGCCTACCGTCGGCTGGAGCGACAAATCCGCGAGATGCCTTCCGACGCCCTGCTGACCCGTTCCTTCGGCCTCGTCGGTGGTTTGTTGCTCGCCAACTTTCTGCTCGGGCCGATCTTTTTGTTTCCGTTTCCTGAGTCACTGGCCTTTATCAAGTTCCTGGCGTCGATCCTGGCGAGTCTGCTATTCGCCTACCTCGGTATGACCCTGGCCGATGTGCACGGCCGCACGTTCTTGCGCCGTCTTAACGTCGGTTCGCTGCGCAATGGTACTGAATCGAGTCAGTTTGAAGGGATGGCAGTCCCCAAGATTATCGACACGAGCTGCATCATAGATGGTCGCCTCGAAGAACTGATCAGCACCAAGTTTTTAGAAGGCTATCTGGTTGTGCCGCGCTTTGTACTCGATGAGTTGCAATTGATCTCCGACAGTGCCGACGCCGAAAAACGAGCCAAGGGTCGGCGCGGACTCGACATCCTCAACCAGCTTCAAACCAACTTTAATAACCGGCTTGTCCTGCACGATCTGGACTACCCAAAACTGGTCACCGTCGATGCAAAGCTTGTGCGTCTTACCCAGGATCTCGAAGGCTCCCTGTTGACCAACGACTACAACCTCAACAAAGTAGCCAGCCTGCAGGGCATCACCGTACTCAACATGAACGAGCTTGCCAATGTGCTCAAGCCGCGCTTTTTGCCAGGAGATCTGCTGCAGGTGAAAGTGCTGCGCGAAGGCAAAGAGCCCAACCAGGGTGTCGCTTATCTTGAAGACGGCACGATGGTGGTAATTGAGGAAGGTAGTGCCCGCATCGGCGAACAGACCGGCGTTACGGTCACCAGCGCCCTGCAGACCTCAGCCGGTCGCATGATCTTTGCGCGACTCGCAAGCCGCCCGGCACCCCGAATCTGAGATCTCACAATCAGCCAGTGCGCTCAGCAGCAGACTGCAGCAGCGCATACTACTGAATCTTACGAGCAACTTATATAACCAGCTGTTTCTATGCGCGACCGCTTCAGAATTGCCTGTAGCCATAGATTTGCACACGATTAATTTTCAGATGGCGGTGTTATTTGTTACTGATTTGCGGACAGTATTGATTGTTGATACCATGCAACTCAACTTAACTTGTATTCAAGCAATGTTATCTCTATAATCTGGGAGTTTTTGTGAGTAGATGCAGGAATTTATATTCATGAATCAGAATCTCCCCATGATTTGTAAGCAAAGCTACAGACTGATGTGCCCTGTGCTGGTTGCTGCAAGTCTTTCGATCGCTCTGCTTGCGACCCCGGCCTTGGCAAAACCGGCCATTCCACAAAACCTGGGCAATGGTCTGGCCAGGATCCTCGAGCAGTACGAAAACCCGAATGCTCAGACGCTACAGACGGCCAACAACGCTGGCCTTGCTATTCGAGATGGTCGCGACCGTATTCTGGTCGATATCTATCTAAATGGCAGGCTGCCGATCGGCACGGTACGGCAGTCGCTCGAAAGGAAAAACGGTGCGCGCATCATTGCTGAGAACAGTCGCTATCAAGCCGGGGTACTCGAAGTTTACGTGCCGCTCGGCCTGGTACGTGAGATCGCCGCACTCCCCGGCGTGTCGTCGGTGGTGCTCGTGCTCAAGCCGGTAGCCGACGTCGGGCTTACGACATCTCAGGGCGTTGTCCAGCACCGGGTCGATCAACTGCCGGCCGGAATCGATGGTAGCGGCATCACCGTGGCGGCGCTCTCTGATAGCTACAACACCACAACAGGGCCGATCCGAGCGGCAAACGACATTGCCTCGGGCGACCTGCCCGGTGCGGGCAATCCGCTCGGCAACACACAGCCGGTGGTGGTACTTGCCGAGTTCCCCGGTGGCTCCGATGAGGGTCGGGCGATGCTGCAAATCATCCATGACATGGCACCGCAGGCCAAGCTTTGCTTTGCAACCGCGTTCACCGGACAGGTCTCATTCGGCAACAATATTCGCGACCTGGCCAACCCCGCCCTCGGCTGCGGCGCAACGGTGATTGTCGATGACATCATCTACTTTGACGAGCCCTTCTTCTCGGACGGTATCGTTGCCCGGGCCGTGGACGACGTAGCAGCTCAGGGAGTCTCGTATTTCTCCTCGGCGGGTAATCGGCCCCCGACCCAGGCTTACTTCTCGGATGTGCGGATCGTCGCGGGAGAGTCGTCTTCACTCGCCGGTACCAATATCAACCTCGCAAACGTGGACCCTGCCCTCTACGCGGGTGGGTTTCACGACTTCAACCCCGACCCGGTGGCCGTCGATGTTGCCCAAAATATTGCTCTCACCGGCGGCGGCACGATCAGTTTTCAGTGGGATGACCCCTTTGATGTCGCGGCCCCGACCCTGGGTGCAACACTCCTGAATACGACGGGTACCGTCACGGCGGCGGCACCGATCGTCAGCTTCCCGCTCACCGTGGCAGCAGCACAGCAGATTTCGATCACCTCCGATGCCAACCCGGCAAGCCCCAACCCGATTCCCGACAGCGTATTAACGCTCAAAGACCCGCAAGGGCGAGTGCTCGCAAGTGTCGATGGCGGTACCAATCCGGAAAATTTGCTGGCCTTCCTGCCGACAGCCGGTACTTACACAATCGAAGTCTCAGGTTTCGGCGGTGCGACCGGCGGGTTTACACTCCTCGTGCAAGAAGCCTTCGGTGTCCCACGGGTAACGACCGACTTCAACTTGCTTTTCTTTGATACCAATGGCAACTTCCTGTTCTCAGCAAACGACAACAACCTGGTAAGCAACCGCCCAATCGAGACCCTGGGCGTGAGTGGAACCAGAACTGTGCAGTTGGTGGTAGCACGGGCCAACACACCGCCCGCAATTCCGACCCCGGCGAGCAGAATTCGCTACGTCTGGTTTACCTCAGGGTCACCTCAGGAGTATTTCTCCTACACGGCGCCGGTGACTTTCGGACACAACTCAGCACGCGGAGCAATAGGCACTGCCGCTTACAGTGCCTTCGCACCCTATATCCCGGAAGCCTTCGAATCGACTGGTCCGGGCACCTTCTACTTCGACAGCAACAACAATCGCCTGGCTGTCCCCGAGGTGCGCTTGAAGCCGGACGTCGCCGCGATGGACGGTGCCAACAACACCTTCTTCAGTGCTGACTCCGCCTCGGACCCGGACTCGTTCCCCAACTTCTTTGGTACCAGTGCCGCCGCACCCCACGCCGCCGCGATTGCAGCACTGGTATTGGATGCAAACGGCGGGCCGAACTCAGTCACCCCGACCCAGATGCGGACTATCTTGCAGCGCAGTGCCTTCCTGCATGACCTCGACCCGTACTTTGCAAGCGCCACCATCAGAGTCGATCGAGCCAAGATCTTTATCTCCGGTACCGGTGACGGCAGCAACACCAGTTCGTTCGACACCAACTTCTTTAGAGTCGCCTTCGCTGGGGGCGGCACCCTCCAGACCCTCAGCTTGAATGCCCAGGGAGGGAACACGACCCAGGCGACACCCGGCCTGGTCTTCGACATCCGACCGCCCGCCGTCGGTTTCCCCTTCACCCTGGGGACCCTGAGCGGCATCACTGCGGCTGATATCACGGCTGCTTTCAGTCAGCCGGGAGTACCGCCAGCCGTCGCCAACCAGTTCAGCGTCCTGACCATTAACATTGCCCCCGGTGCTCTGCGCCGTGGCGAGTCCTTCGGGTTCGGAGTCGATCGCGACGAGGCGAGGAATTCCAACCTGACGGTACCAGCAGCAGCCGGCGGCAATTCGGCCGACCAGCTCGGTGCCAACGTGCTCATCCCGGCCGGCACCATTGCCCCAGGTGGAGTCACCATCACCGGCACCCTCAGCAGCGGCACCCAGTTCACGGGTACTTTCGTTAACCAGATTGGCGTCGGCTATTCGATACTCGACGGCTTCGGCTTCATCAATGCCCAGAACGCCGTGAGTCAGCCCCTGCCTTAAAAGCGCAGTTGTCTGAAGCCCGGCCGGGCACTTACCTGGTCGGGCTCTACAGGCACAACATTTCGTTCAGCACGAACAGTTAAATTCAGCTCAATAGGGCCGGATTTGAGTTGTCGGCCAGTTTTGCTGAAAAGCAAGTGCAGGGCCAATTTTCGTGCTTAAATTTCATCGGTAAAGTCCAGAATCCTCTCAGCTTTAGAACCATAAGGATGCCTTGATGCAAATGAAGAAATTGCAAGTAGTGAGTGGGCTCGCCCTGAGCATGACACTCTCAGCGGTCGCGATACCGGCGGGTGCTTACCCGGTAGCGGTCGAGCGGGCTGAACTATCCAGGCCCGCTGCTGTCCAGGGTCCTCTTCGGGTGATCGTCCAGTTCGCCGAGCCGCCCCTTGCGCTCTTTAAAGCGGGCATCGACTTGAGGAGCACGGAGGCTCTTGATTACCGTGACCGCCTCCAGTCTCTGCGTGCTCCGCGCCTTCAGGCTATCGAGCGGCTGGGCGGACGGGTAGCAGGCGAGATGTCTACGGTCCTGAACGCTGTCATCGTCGAGATCGACAGCAGCAAGCTTGCCCAGATTCGCCGCATTCCGGGAGTGAAGTCAGCCCGACCGGCCGGTACCTACAAAGCTGACCAGACGGCTCCAGCGACCATCGGCCAACTAATCGGCACCAGCGCCCTCAATTCGACCGGCATCACCGGCACGGGCGTCGTCATCGCCGTCATCGACTCAGGGATTGACTATACCCACGCCGCCTTCGGTGGCCCCGCTACTGCGGCTGCCTACAGCGCCGCCGTGGCCGGCGATGGTCCGATCACGATCGGCGACACGCCCGGCGTCTTCCCGAATGGACCGAAAGTCATTGACGGCTTCGACTATCTAGGTGAGACGTGGACCGGTAACCCGGCAAACCCGGGCGGTCTGGTCGTCACTCCCGACCCGGATCCGATTGACAACCGACAGGCCGCGAGCGATTTTGCCGGTCACGGCACGGCGGTTGCCTCGGCCGCTGCCGGTCTCGCTGTGCCCTCAGGAGCCATCGAAGCGGGCTCTGCCCCCGGTGCTCAAATACTCGCCTATCGGGGTTGCAGCCGCATCTCCAACGCGTGCGAAGGCGGTGCTCTACTGCAGTCGGTCGATGCGGCGGTGGCTTTTCCAGTAGCTCCCGGCATCCGCAAAGTGATCAACATGTCGCTTGGCGCGGCTGGGGGTAACCCAGCGGTGGACGACCTTTCAGAAGCTTCGCGCAACGCAGTGATTGCCGGAGTGACGGTCGTCGCCTCGGCCGGCAACTCTGGCAATATTCCCTATATCACCGGTACACCCAGTTCAACTGAGACCTTGATCGCAGTCGCCGCGAGCGAGCCACCCGCCTTCACCGGAGCCGGCCTCCAGTTCGGAGCGCCGCTCAATGCCACCTATGCCCTCGGCGGTGCTGCTTTTGGTGGGACCCTGAGCGGGCCGCTCACTGCCGAGATTGGTCTTGCCGGCCCGAGCACCGCCACCCCACCCATCAACCTCGCCTGCAGCAACCCGATTAACTTGAACCCGCCCGCCCCGGCAAGCCCCGCCATCCCAGCTCTGAGCGACAAGATTGGCCTCTCTGACCGAGGTGTCTGCCAGTTTTCCGAAAAAGCCTTCAATTCTCAGGCGGTGGGGGCCGTCGCATCGGTCATCGCCAACAATACTCCCGGCTCCGCTCCCGGTCTCGCGGCGGGTGCAGCGGCGGGCCTGGTCACCATTCCAACTTTTGGTCTGGCCCAGAACGACGGCCTCGCCATCAAAAATGCACTTGCCATCAACCCGACCCTGACCGGTACATTCCTGCCGCTGACCACGATCGCCAACCCGATTGTCGATCAAGTTTCGGCCTTCTCCTCGCGCGGACCGAGCATCGACAACAACCGTCTCAAACCCGACATCACCGCGCCGGGCACCTCGATTTACCTGGCCAGTATCAGCACCGGCACCCAGGGCGCACCGATCAGCGGCACCTCTTTCTCCTCGCCGCTGACCGCCGGTACTGCAGCCCTCGTGCTGCAGCGCTTCCCAAACTTCACCCCCAACCAGGTGAAGATGGCCCTGATGAATAGCGCCCAGCCGAACGTCTTCCTGGCGAGCGCCAGTGGAGCACTGTCTCCTCTTACCCTCTCCGGCGCGGGCCGCGTCCAGGTGGATCTTGCCGCCAACCTCGGCACGCTCGCCTACGACGACACCGACCCTGCCAAGGCTCCATCGCTTTCTTTCGGCTACCAGGTCTTTGCGACGCCCTTGGCCCAGGTGAGCCGCACAGTGCGCGTTCAGAACCTGACCGGCACGACCAAAACCTACACCCTCAGCGTTGCGCCCCGCTTCAGCAACGACCTGGGTAAAGGGGTGACCCTGACTACTTCGGTACCGTCCCTCTCGGTACGGGCCTTCCAGACGGCTGCCTTCACGGTCACCGCCACTATCAACAGCGCTCTGCTGCCGGCGGGCGGCGTCGATGGCGGGGCCGGGGGGAATAGTGCCACGGCCCTCACCGCCCTCGAACAGGACGGTTACGTGACCATCGACGGCGGTCCCAACAATAAAGTCGCCCTCCCCTACCTGCTCCT
>JANNPH010000194.1:0-8294 GCA_031399965.1 Gloeobacteraceae cyanobacterium SOY_34_metabat_159
CATCGGCGACCCCAAGAAAAAGCAGCGCCGCAAAGAAAAAGACTTCGTGCGCGCCCTGAAAGACCTGCTCGTCAAAGACCCCGATGTTGTCTTGCTACACCAGGGACCGGACGTACCTGCTTTAGACCTAGGCGGTCATGAAGCGGTGCGCAAGGCGATGCATAAAGTGACCAAGCCCCTGGTGCTCTGCGGCCATGTCCACTGGAAGACGCCTGTGATCACCACCCCTGAGCAGTTGCAGATCCTCAACCTGGAAGCACGCGGTCTGCTGCTTACTCGGGCCTGATAGCCGCACTGTGGTGACGATTTGCGACTCAGAGACTATCCAGGTCAATGCCCAGAGCACGCAGGCGTTCGGCCAGGGTTTCAGCGCGTTGCCGTTCCTGCTCAGCGCGTTGTTCCGCCTGTTCTCTTGTCAGGCGTTCTTGTTGGGCTTGTTGTTCGGCTTGCTCGGCGCGTTGTTCGGCTTGCTCGGCGCGTTGTTCGGCTTGCTCGGCGCGTTGTTCTGCCTGTGCTCTTGCCTGTTGCTCCAGTTCCAGACGCGCCGCCGTTAAGCGTAGTTCTAGGGCCAGTTCTGTGGGAATCAGCAGCTTTTGACCGTTGTCCAACCGATAGAAACCAATCAGTTCCCCTTCCACCTCCAATCGCAAATTCAACGGCTCAGAAATGCCGTCCGCGATTGCTCGGTAGCGGTTGACCAGTTCGCCTTCTTCGCTCAGGGTCTCTAACCTGTACCCCTGCAATTTCTCGACTATCCACTCACCCTTCGGATCAAAGAGCCAGTATTCCTGCACACCAAGTAGGGCGTACAGAGTCATCTTGTCTCCCCGGTCCTTGCGCCGAGTACCGGCCGAGGTCATCCCGAAAATGACCGAGGGCACCTGCCCTTCTTCCCAGGTTTTGTAGTTGTCCCGTCCACCCGGCTCGACTCCAAAGATGACCATCACATCCGGGGCTACGCGGGCGGTGGGTACCCCTGGTGCGTAGTAGAGATACTGGTTGGCAAGGACTGTTGCTTGTTGGCCTTCGAGGTATTGCTTGAGCACTTCGAGAGTGGTGAGCAGAGCGTAGAGGTGCAGGTAAGTCTCGGCCACGGGCCGTCCGTCTCCACTTGGATAGGTGATGGGGGATGAGAGAAGGGTCGTCATCGTCAGTCGTGCCGGTAGTGACTGACGCTATTGTCCGCCAGCTGAGCCTGGATAGCCAGGCCAGTCAAGGTACCCCTCCCGGATATGCTGGAATCGACGTTTTTGAGTCGGTGCGTCGATGGGTGAAATCACTTTCGAGCAGGCAATTCGCGAGGCGCAGGCACTACTCGACCGGGAGGCAAAAGGCCAGCTCGACCAGGAGGAGTTGGGTCGTCAGGTGGAAAAGCTTGTCGCCACCAGTAACGGTGCACGCGGCTTTTTCGTAACATTTTTACCCGGAGCATGGCCAATTGCCGACGCGGTGCCCGAGGCGATACTTGCGGCCCTGCGCACCTCCCCGACCCTGGTCTCAGAGCTGATGACCAAGAATCTGGCAATGTCCACGGCAATGATCTGGACCCATACATCGCGTGGCGACGCAGAAGCGGCCGAGGGTTCAGCCCAGGTGGCAAGGCGCAGTGCAGCCCTTATCCGACAACTTGACCTGGACGAACTCAAATTACAGCTCACAGCACTCAGGCAGTCACTCGGGGGCGACGGCGACTACGCGGCGTTCTTAAAACGCTGGGGCTACGGTGACGAGCAACGACGGGCCATCGGCGAGGCGCTTGCGGAGCTTGAACCGCCGTAGTCTATTGCGTCTGCAAAGAGCGGATCAGATATTCGAGATCGGTCAAAAGCGGGCGGGTCTGACTCTGTCCCGAGCGTTGCGCTTCGATTGCGCTAGCGCGGCGTTCGAGGTCGAGTTGGCGGGCGGAGAGTTCGCTGTAGCACATCTGGTTTTCGTGCTGGCGCTCAGCTAACTGCGCCTGCCTTGCCTTCAGTTGAATACCGGCCTCACCCAGTTGCTGCTCTAGAAGTAGCAGCTCGGCCCGTTCGCAGTCGAGTTGCTCCTTGCGGTTTTGCAGGCTCATCTGGTAGACGCGCAGGTGCTCCGTCAACTGGTCGAAAGCACCGAGCAGGCCACCGGTACCCTCGTAGGTGCCAACCAGGGTCTGCAGGCGGGTCACCTGTCGGTCAATTTTTTCTTGCTCGATGGAGAGGCGGTTCTGCTGCTGGCTTAAGGACTCGTGCAGGATGAGACAGCTCTGTTTCTCAAACTCCAGCTCTTCAACCAGTTCCTCGCGCTCTTCTTGACCCAGGTCGCCGTTGCTCTCGGCAAGGCGCACCTGCAACTCGTGCATATGGGCTTCCTGAGCGTGCAGTTCTTCTTCCTGTTGTAAGACAAGGCTCGCGCGCTGCTGGTACTCGCGCTGCTGGTCGCGCAGTTGGCGCTGCAACTGCTCGACGTTTTCGCCATCCGGCCCGACAGCAGGGGCTATAGTCGCCGCCGTCTCAGCCTCGATCAGGGCCACAACCAGGGCCTGCTGGCGGGCAAACTGGGCATGTTCATTTTCCCAGGCGCTGTAAGTGGCTTCACTGGTGGCCCGGCGCAACCGAAAATCTTGTCGGGCGCTTTCGTGTTCGCCCTCGCGCTCGGTCAGTTCTGCGGCCTCAGCACTTACTGCGTTGAGAGCCTGGGTATAAGTCTGCCAGTCAGCCTGCCAGGCCATGCGTTCCTCAGCCAGGGTGCCTTCCTCGCAGGTATCCGCCAGGTTGTAGAGCGACTGCAAGTAAGCCTGGATCTGCAGAATCTGCTCCTCGGAAAGGCCACCGTGAGACTGGGTCGCGCTCTGCTCTTCCCACTGCTGCTGCAATGCCTCGCGTTCGCGGTGCAAGTCAGCTTGCTGGGTGCGCAGGCGCTCAAGCTGAATATCGAGTTCGCGCTGGCGCTCGGTAAGCTGCATTTCCATCGCTTCGATGCTCTGTTCGCGGTTTCGCAGCCACTCGTGCTCGGCATTGATCGCAGTCGGGCTGAAAGCGGGGTCGCCCTCGGCGGCCTCGCGGATAGAGCCTGCGTCCTCGGGGCCGAGTGAGCCGACCTGGGCCAACTGCAACTCCAGTTCCTGAGCGCGCACGAGCAGTTCGGCTTCGCGGCGGCTCAATTCCTGGCTCTGGTAGATTAAAGACTGCTTCCAGGATTCGATTTCTTCGACCTGGGCTTTGAAGCTCTCGCTGAAGCGCGAAAAACTCTGTAGTAGAGCCACCAGATGGTCGGCCGCATCTTCAATGCGCTGGATCTGGTTGTTGGCGTTGATCTCAGCAATCACCAGCGTGCCGGGGCTGAAGCGGCTGACGGCTTCGGAGCTGACTTCACCCTGGGCCGCGCTCCAGGAATACTCGCCAAGTTCTTTTGCCAGTAATTGCAGTTCCTGCTGACCGAGGAATCGTCTACGTTGAACAATAGCCAGGTAGCGCACGGGTAGTACTGCCGTCGGAGGACACGGTCCCAGTCTACCCAAGGGGGCCGGAGGGCCAAACAGTTCAGATCAAGAACGGATTCTCCAGACGCTGCCGCACCGATTTTGTCCAACGTTGAAGTGCAAATGTGAGTCTGCCCGGGAAATGGGGAAAGATGAGGCTCGTGACCGTACCAATCGGATATCCGGGATGCAAGGCAATCTCAGCGAAATTGACGCACGTAGTCTGCTGCAACTGATCGACATCAACCAGCGCACCGGCGAGCTTTTTATCGAAACCGGCGATGGCCGGTTCTGGTCACTCTTTTTCCAAAAAGGATGCCTGGTCTACGCAACGAGCAACCTCGGAGCGGTCGATCGTCTCAAGCACTGCGCTCAGCGCTTTTCCCTCGGTGAAGCCAGTTTCACCTGCACCCCCGGACCAGCCCCGGCCAGTGCTCCTGAGTATGGACTCGTCGTTGCCCTGGCCCAAAACCGCACCCTCAGCCCGGCTCAAGTTCAGCAACTGTTGCGCGCCGGGGCGGAAGAAATCGTCTTCGACCTGCTGCTGTTGCAAAACGGTGCCTTTATTTTCGAAGCGGACGCCGCCCTGCAGCCGGTATTTATCCAGATCGAGACCGGTGCCCTGATTACCCAGGTGAGCAAGCGCCTGGCCGAGTGGCAAAAGCTCAGCCCCGTCGTGCAATCGACCGAGCAGCGCCCGCTCATCCTCGATGCCGATCAGCTGCAAAAACAGCTGCCCGCACCGATTTATGCCCAACTTCGACAGTGGATGACCGGCGACAACAGCCTGCGCCTATTGGCTCGCTTTCTCGGTCGCGATAGCGCCACCCTCGCCCGTGCCATCGCTCCTTACCTGCAGCAAGGCTGGATCCGGCTTGAAGGGGAGATTCCGCGCAAGAAGAGCACTCCCGCCTCTCAAAGCAGTACAACCCGAGTGCAGCGGGTCGCCTGTGTCGATGACAGCATCTCGATTCAAAAGAGCGTCGAATTTTTCTTGCAGGGCCGCGGCTACGACGTGAAGACGATTGCCAACCCCCTCAAGGCGCTCAACGAACTGTTTTCCTTCAAGCCCGATTTGATTTTGCTCGACATCGCCATGCCACGTCTTGACGGTTACGAACTGTGCGGGATGCTGCGCAAGTCCAATATCTTCAAGCTGACTCCGGTGATCATGCTCACCGGCAAAGACGGCCACGTCGACCGCGTACGCGCCCGGATGGCGGGCGCTACCGAGTATCTCACCAAGCCCTTCG
This sequence comes from Gloeobacteraceae cyanobacterium SOY_34_metabat_159, assembly GCA_031399965.1. Lineage (GTDB taxonomy): Bacteria > Cyanobacteriota > Cyanobacteriia > Gloeobacterales > Gloeobacteraceae > JANNPH01. The sequence goes on from JANNPH010000194.1 coordinate 4,705, forward strand.
GCGAACGGGAGCTGCTCGATTTGGTGGATAAATACCTTGCCCCCCAGGGGGCGTTGAGCATGGCCCCCCACGCTTAGGCGTCCACACCCCGACCCCCGAACTTTCATGAGGCGTCCCCAGATGAGTACCGTCCTAGTCGTCGAAGATAACCTGAGCCAGCGGGAGATGATTGCTGCCCTCCTGCGCGAGAGCGGCCTCGATGTCGTTTCCTGCCGGGATGGCCACGAAGCGCTCGCCAAGCTCGGCGAACACATCCCCGACGCCGTCGTGCTCGACATCATCATGCCCAAGATGAACGGGTACGAGGTGTGCCGCAAGATGCGCGAAAACCCGAACACCCAGAAGATGCCCATCGTGCTCTGCTCCTCCAAGAGCGAAGACTTCGATGTGCACTGGGGAATGCGCCAGGGGGCGGACGCCTACATCAGCAAGCCCTTTGTCGCCCAGGAACTGATCCGCACGGTGAAAAGCCTGCTTCGCAATCCCACCGAGAGATAGCCATGGAAACCACGACCCTACCCCCCGAACTACCGGTCGGCCCCGACTTAAAAGGCGATTTGCACCTGCGTTTTGAACTGGGCGGCCAGCGCAACGTTCCAGGCACCATCTACGCTTTTCCAGCGGCAGGCGTCGTCGAAGTGGTGGACCTGAGCGTCTCCCAGGTCACGGCCCTACCGAATACCTCCCCGGCCCTGGTCGGCACCTTCAACCTGCGCGGCGAAATCATCTGGATCCTCGACACCGAGTACGTCCTGCACAATACCTTCTTCAACACGAACACCACGGCCTTCCCGGTCGTCGTCATTCAAGATGGAGAACACCTCCTGGGTCTGGCCGTGCGCTCGATTCAGGGCATGGTCTGGCTCAAGCCCGAGCAAATCGAGACGGTGGAGATAGTACACTCCCCGGCCCTGAAGCCCTTCGTACGCGGTCAGGTCGAGGGTCATCTACTGATCCTCGATTCGACTACCATCTTGCGTTCACAATGCTGGGCTGAGAAGCCGGCTATCCATCCCCCCGCCTAAAGCATCGGGTCGCCTGACGGGTGACCCTCATTGGCCGCAATCGGACGGCCGCCTATCAGGAGAAAAGGACCATGGTCTCTGCTACGGAATATCAAAGAGCTGTCGAAGCCTTCGCCCAGGAACAATACGACGAGGCAGCCCGCCTGTTTACGAGTCTAGTCGAAAGCCGTCCTACCGACCCGAACCTGCGCCTGTGGCTGGCTTCAGCCCAGCAGCAAATCGGCCGCCAGGACCTGGCGCGCGACCAGTACGAAGTGGTGCTCGGCCTGACGACCGACCCGGAGATCTTACAGACTGCCCAGAAAGCCCTGCAGCGCATCGACATCGACCTGAACGGCGGCAGTTACAACCCCGGCGCTGTGGAGAGCATTTTCCAGGCCCCGAAAGCCGAATTGCACCAGGGACACCAGGGCAACGGCAACGGTAAAGTGGCCATCGCTTTCGAGCCATCGGATGCGGCCATCGACCTGGATACAGAACTGCAGTTTGAGCTGGACCGGGTGACGGACACTGAAGCGGGGGGACCGGGCGACAGGTTTGACCTGCCTGATTTTGACGCCCTGGCCCAGGCAGAAATTTTTGAGCAGAGCTTCCAGGTCTCACAGCAAGACTTCCAGTTACTGGAAGCCGGCGACGCGGGTGAAACGGGTAGTGCCGGGTTCAACCTCGAAATGGCCGAAATCGACCCGCAGACCGACCCGCAATTTGCCGATGTCTTTCAGCCCCAGCCTGCGCGCGAGCGTTCGACAAGTCGGTCGATGAGCCCGGGTCCGGTGATGGCCCTCACCGAACCGCCCAGCGGCGGCTGGCTTGCGGACCAACCCCTCGCCATCAAGCAGGCCCTCGCCATCGGCTCGCTTACCGTGGCCACCGTCGCGGCCGTGAACGGTGCTGTCTACTATACGGTGCTCAGTAGCGGTCTGAACGAAGCCCAACAGGCCGCACTGCAAGGGGCCGCTCTCACCGGTGGACTCGCCGGGGGTGCCGCTATCGGTGCAGCTACACTCGCTATCAGCTGGCTTTTGAATCGCTCGATCGTGCGTCCCATCCAGCAGTTGCAGACGACGGCCCGGCTCGTGGCCGAGGGAGACGTCGTCGCCCGCTTCGAGCCGACCTCAACCGACGAAGTCGGTCAACTGGCCGCCACCTTCAACAAGATGGCAGCCGACCTCCAGCGCGGCATCTCTCGCGCCGAGGAGGAAATGAATCGCCAGCAACACGACAAAGAACAACTCCAGGAAGAAATCATCCACCTGCTCGACCAGGTAGAAGGAGCCTCGCGGGGCGACATGACCGTCAAAGCCGAGGTGAGCGCTTCGCTCACGGGTGCGGTCGCCGACGCCTTTAACGTCACGATTGCGAGCCTGCGCCGGATTATCGTCCAGGTCAAACAGTCGGTCCAAAAAGTCAACCAGGCCGCGCTGGACTCTGAGAGCTTTGCCCGTGGCCTTTCAAAAGAAGCGCTCCGGCAGGCCGAGGAAATTTCCACCAGCCGTGCGTCAGTCCAGCAGATGACCCGCTCGATTCAGCAGGTCGCCCAGAACGCTCGTCGCGCCGAACTGGTCGCCCGCCAGGCGTCCCAAACCGCCACCCGCGGCGGTGACGCGGTAGACCGCACCGTGCAGGGCATCTTGAGCCTGCGCGAGACGGTCTCCGAGACCGGCAAAAAAGTGAAGCGCCTGGCCGAATCGACCCAGGAAATCTCAAAGATTGTCGCCCTCATCAACCAGCTCTCCAGCCGCACCAACCTGCTCGCCCTCAACGCCAGCATCGAGGCGGTCCGCGCCGGTGAAGCCGGACGCGGCTTTGCCATCGTGGCTGACGAAGTGCGCCAGCTCGCCGACCGTGCCGCCAAGGCGACCCGCGAAATCGAGCAAATCGTGCTCAACATCCAATCGGAGACGGGAGCAGTAATGCAGGCGATGGAAAAAGGCACCCAGCAGGTGGTGATCGGCACCCAGCTTGCCGAGGAAGCCAAGCAGTCACTCGATGAGATCATCCAGGTCTCCTTGCAAATCGACTGCCTCGTCTCCGAAATCGCCTCAGAAGCGGTCGAGCAAGAAAACACTGCCGGTGCTGTAGCAGGCGTCATGGAAGCGGTCGAAGTCAGCGCCCAGGCGACTTCTTCCGAGTCACGCCGAGTCTCAGACGCTTTGCAGGGGCTGGTACTCGTCGCGCAGGATCTGCGCGAAGCGACCGACCGCTTCCAGGTTGATACCGAATAACGATAGGAACGCCACCCATGCAGCTAGAAGCTCAACAGCGCATCCTGGGGTACTTCATCGAAGAAGCCCGCGACCATCTCAATACCCTGGAGCAGGGATTGATGGAGTTGCGCCATCCCGACGAAGACGGCGAGCGTATGAAAGAACTGTTTCGCGCCGCCCACTCGATTAAAGGCGGAGCGGCCATGCTCGGCCTGCAACCGATCCGCACCATCAGCCATCGCCTGGAAGACAACTTCAAAACCCTCCAGGACAACCCGACTATCGTCAGCCAGACCCTCGAAGGGCTGATGCTGCGGTCGGTCGATATCCTCCAGGGACTCCTGCAGCAACTGCAGGC
>JANNPH010000195.1:0-44505 GCA_031399965.1 Gloeobacteraceae cyanobacterium SOY_34_metabat_159
GAACGCGCCATCGAGTATGGGCGCAGACTGGCAAAAGAAGAGGGCTTGCTCTCAGGTCTTTCGAGCGGGGCGGCGCTCTGGGCCGCTTTGCTCCTCGCCAAGCGTCCCGAAAACGAAGGGAAGCTGATTGTCTTCGTCCAGCCGAGCTTCGGCGAACGCTACTTGAGCACGGTGCTCTTCCAGGGTGAAGGCCAGGCCCCGGCAAGCGTGAGTCGCTAGCGCTCAAGGCCGGAGATTGACCCTTGCCACTTCTGCAAGCAGCTTGTTATATTGAGCGAGTAGTTCTAGATACCAACTAGGAAAAGGGAGGTGGTGCCGATGAGTATACCTGATACACGCCTGAATCTTCGGACCGCAAACGGTCGGCTGTGCGCCGGAGCTGTTTCTCTCTAAGTAGAGTATCCTTCCGGCAGTCAAGACTGCGGAATTCCAGATTCGCCGGGACGCCCCCCACTTGTACATAAGTGGGGGGCGACTGGTTTTTGGGGACTTTCCGGTTTCAGGTGCCAGGCTAGGAAATCTGTTGCTGGATACGTTCGAGTACGTGGTTGTCGATTGCTTCTTTCGCAAGCCGAATGGCACTCAGGATGCCCTCCGCCTTTGAAGAACCGTGGGCGATGATGCAGATGCCGTTGATACCGAGCAGCAACCCGCCGCCGTAGGCAGCGTAGTCCATCCGGCGCTTGACCTGGCGGAGGTTGTCTTGCATGACGGCGGTACCGATCATGCCCGTCAGGCCGCGTGGCAGCTCTTCTTTGAGAATCTGGAGGGCGACCAGGCCGACCCCTTCGGCAAATTTAAGCAACACGTTGCCGATGAAGCCGTCGCACACGACCACATCGAACTGGCCGGTCATCACGTCCCGTCCCTCGCAGTTACCGGCAAAGGCAATGTTTGGGTTTTTGCTTATCAGGTCAAAGGCTTCGAGGGTGAGTTCGTTGCCTTTACCTGGCTCCTCACCAATATTCAGTAGCCCTACTTTAGGTTGAGAGACACCGAGCACGTAGTGGCTGTAGATGCCGCCCATCAAGGCAAACTGTTCGAGAAAGCGGGCCTTGCAATCAATGTTGGCCCCGGCGTCAAGGAGCAAAACGCGCTTGCCGAGAGCCAAAGTCGGCATCAAAGCACCGATCGCCGGCCGCTCGATGCCCGGAAGGCGACCAATATTTAAAAGAGCAGCGGCCATCGCGGCACCCGTGTTGCCGGCGGCGACTGCCGCGTCCGCCTTGCCCTGCTTGACCAGATCCATCGTGACGACAATGGATGAATTGCGCTTGCGGCGCACGGCAGAGACGGGTTCTTCGTCCATGCGTACCTGATCGGGTGCATCGATGACCTCGATGGAGTGCGGCAGATCGTACCGTTCTAGTTCGGGTCGGATGGCAGACTTCTGGCCGACCAGGATAATCTCGACTCCCAGACGCTCCTGGGCGAGTAGGGCGCCTGCTACTATTTCCTTTGGGGCATAGTCGCCACCCATGGCATCAACGGCAATGCGCATAGCCTAGTCTCATGAGGGCACTCCAAAGGCGCTGATTCGGAAAGATTGCTTCACTGACTCACTCTATAAGACCGAGGCCCTTCTTTTTCACCCATCTGCGAAATTTTGGGATCATTTGTCATTTTCGGTGGGCTACTGGATATACTGTGCAGTAAGGAAAGCTCCGACCGCTGGTTTCCCGGCGATGATCCTCCTGAGACGAAATAATGAAGAAACAGCCCGCGCCTCCCTGCATCGTTGATGTAGGGCTTGTCGTCAATAAACAAGACATGATTCGTGTGCTGGAGGACCTCGGCCGGGTGCGTTATATCGACATCCTGGACGGTCAGGTTCACCGCTGCGGCGAAGCCTATGTGATGGAAGTCTTCTGTGATGCAGCCGGGGCAACGATGATTGCCAACCGCACCATCTACCTCAACGTCAATAGCTTCGACTGCCTGCAACTCGACTGGCCGAACGGCGAGCGTCCTCACTTCAACCTCCTTCAAGATGGCCGGGTTGTTCGACTCATCCCCGCCACTGACCCGCTTGAAGAGCGCGATACTGAAGAAAACACCCAGAGCATCCGCCACCGGCTCAACTCGGGTCTGCGTTCAGTCGTTGAAGAAGTGCTGCTCGAATCTTCCTGCCTGTGCGAAGACTGGGACGACGAAGACGACGACGATTTTGACGGCTAGCTTTAATTTTCAAATCGAGCACGTCTCGGGCCAGGCTCGATCAGCGATTTTTACAACTCCACACGGTGCGGTAAGGACCCCCTGTTTCATGCCGGTGGGGACGCAGGCGACTGTCAAGACTCTGACCCCAGAGCAGTTGCAGGCCACTGGGGCACAGATGATCCTGGCGAATACTTACCACCTGAGCTTGCAGCCGGGAGCCGAGGTTTTGCAGCGAGCGGGCGGGTTGCACCGCTTTATGCAGTGGCCGGGGCCAATCCTGACCGATTCAGGGGGCTTTCAGGTCTTTAGCTTGAGTGCGCTGCGTCAGATCGACGATGACGGTGTCACTTTTAAAGAGCCGAAGGGTGGAGCACTGATTCGCTTCACGCCCGAGCATGCGATTCGAGTCCAGAACGATCTGGGTGCCGATGTGGTGATGGCTTTTGACGAATGCCCACCCTTTCCGGCAGAGCGCACAGTGGTCGAGGCTGCCGTCGAACGCACCCTACGCTGGGCCGAACGCTGCACAGTGGCCCATCAGCGACCGGACCAGGCTTTGTTCGGTATTGTGCAAGGAGGAGTACACGCCGATCTGCGCACGCACTGCGCTGAGGTGCTGCGGGGTCTGGATTTACCCGGCTATGCGATTGGCGGTGTGAGCGTCGGGGAACCCCAGGTGCTCATCGAGCAGGTGGTGCGCATCACAGCACCCGTCCTGCCGGCTGACAAGCCTCGCTACTTGATGGGCGTCGGCACCTTTCGGGAACTGGCCCAAGCGGTCAGTTGCGGGGTCGATTTATTTGACTGTGTGATGCCGACCCGCCTCGCCCGCCACGGTAGCGCCCTCATTCTTGAAGCACACACCGACCGGCGGCTCAATCTAAAAAATAGCCACTTTCGCACCGACTTTACACCGCTCGATGCCGCCTGTCCGTGCTACGCCTGCCAGAACTTCACCCGTGCTTACCTTGCCCATCTGGTACGTGCTGGGGAGATCCTGGGCATGACACTGCTATCGATTCACAACGTCACAACTCTGACCCGCTTTGCCTCACGGATGCGCGAGGCGATTCGCGACGGCTCTTTTGAAGTCGCTTTTGCTCACTATCTACAGCAGGCCGATGCGTAGGACGAGACGAATCGGTCCTGTGCCTACAAATTATCTACAGGCGATCGAGCATTTATGCCTAGAAACTCGATAGAGTGTAGTGGGATAAGTGCAACCCTGCCGGGAAGTGTTCCAAGCGACTTCCCTCTCTACTTCAAAAACTGAATTGGCTGTGTGCATACAGGGACCACGGGAGCCAGGGTCTGTACATGCCCTCGAAGGTCTGCCTTTTGCTTGAGGCGACCGTTCATCAGCATTCGCTAGATTAGATTGAGCTAGTGCTGAAGGGGTCTCAGATGATGACCAATCGTGGTAACGCCGGCAATGTGATTGCAGCGGGCCTGAGTTTTTTTATTCCCGGACTGGGTCAATTGACCCAGGGACGCCTCTTGACGGCACTCCTGCACGTCGTGCTCGGCGGTATCCTCTGGACAGTGAGCTTCGGTACTCTGGGCTGGGTCATCCATCTCTGGTCGTGTTACGACGCGGCCGTTTGGAGAGCAGGCTAGACCGCTGCGAACGAGCGCACCAGGCCGCTGAAAAGCCCGAAGCCATCGGTGCAGCCGAGGAGCGGGTCGCTTGCCCGCTCCGGGTGGGGCATCAGGCCCAGCACGTTGCCGTCCCGGTTGCAGATGCCGGCGATGTTGCTGAGTGAGCCGTTTGGGTTGGCAGCCTCGTCGATTGTGCCATCCGGGTGGGCGTACCGAAAGACGACCTGACCGTTAGCTTCGAGCGATTCGAGGGTTTGTGGGTCTGTGTAGTAGCAGCCCTCGCCGTGGGCGATAGGCAGCGTGATCACCTGACCCACACTGTATGAGCGGGTCCAGGGCAGGTCGGCGCGCTCGACTTTAAGGCAGACACGGTCGCAGACAAACCGAAGATCGCGGTTGCGGACAAGCGCGCCAGGCAGCAGCCCGACTTCAGTCAGTACTTGAAAACCGTTGCAGACGCCGATCAGGAGCTTGCCCTGGTTTGCGTGCTCGACCAGGGAGGTCATTACCGGTGAGAAGCGGGCAATCGCGCCGCACCGCAGGTAGTCGCCGTAACTAAAGCCGCCGGGCAGCACCACCACATCGCAATCAGAAATGTCGGTCTCTGTGTGCCAGATCATGCGGGTAGGCATATTGAGCAGGCCCCGCGTCACCGTCACCACATCGCGGTCACAGTTGGAGCCGGGAAAAACGACGACGCCAAACTTCATTAGGTGCTCTCTATCAACCCCTCCTATGATAAGACCTGCCACCCTAAGCCAAGGGCCGGGAGTCATCGTGAACCCTGGTGCAGGTGTGGTGAGAACCATCTAACTGTTCTGAAACTGCATGCTCTCAAGAACAGGTGGTTTCCACCAATCGCGCAGAACCGCCTCAGAGTGCCGCTCTTGCTGATGCCGAACAGATCAGCGAGACTGGGGTGAAGCGCATCCCGTTTATGAATGTATGTTGCGACTCGTCACCCACGCCGCTGAGGCCGAAACCGAACTGAGGCGGATTGCCGCCCGGACGCACTCCGAGCAGGTGTTTCATAAAGAAGCGACTGTTCGTGAAATCCTCCAGAATGTACGCCGCAATGGGGACGAGGCCTTACTGCGCTACACGCTCGAGTTTGATCAAGTGGCGCTCACCGCCGACGCGCTCCTGGTCAGCGCAAGTGAGCTTGAAGTGGCTTACGAGCGCATGCCGACCGGATTACTGAAGGCGATACGCCTCGCCGCTCAGCGCATCGAACAGTTTCACCGCGAACGCGTTCCCAAGTCGTGGGTGCAGTTTCAAAACCAGGGCATCGTACTCGGCAAGCGGATAACGGCCGTGGAAGCAGCCGGGCTCTACATTCCCGGAGGCCGTGCGAGCTACCCGAGCACGGTGTTGATGAGTGCCATTCCAGCGATGGTTGCCGGGGTCAAGCGCATCGTGCTCGTGAGCCCTCCTAACCCGGAAGGTAAAATTCACCCGGCTGTTCTGGTCGCAGCGCAGGAGGCAGGCATCGGTGAAATCTATAAAGTCGGCGGCGCTCAGGCGATTGCCGCCCTCGCCTATGGCACCCGCACGATTGCACCGGTGAGTGTGATCGCCGGTCCCGGCAACATCTATGTCACCCTGGCTAAAAAGCTCGTCTACGGCGAAGTCGGTATTGACGCCCTGGCCGGTCCCTCAGAAGTGCTGATCATTGCCGATAGCACCGCCAACCCGGAGTTTCTTGCCGCCGATTTACTCGCTCAAGCCGAGCATGACCCGCTCGCCTCGGCAATATTGCTCACTCCCGATCCGCGCATTGCCGAGCTGACCCTCGAAGCGGTCAACCGCCAACTGGAAGGACACCCGCGCCGTACCCTGACCGAGAAATCCCTCGCCCACTATGGCCTGGTCGTGGTCACAACAGACCTGACCGAGGCTGCGGCTCTTTCCAACCTCTTCGCGCCTGAGCACCTCGAACTCGAAGTCGAAGACCCCTGGCAACTGCTCGAACAGATTCGCCACGCCGGGGCGATTTTCCTGGGACACGATACCCCCGAGGCAGTCGGCGACTATCTGGCCGGGCCGAGCCATATTCTGCCGACCTCCGGCACGGCCCGTTTCGCCTCGGGAGTTGGCGTCGAGACCTTCTTGAAGACTACCAGCCTCATTCAGTACACGCCTGAGGCCCTGGCTGAGGTAGGTGATGCAATCGCCCAACTGACAGCCGCCGAGGGGCTACCCTCCCACGGCGACTCGGTGCGCTTGAGGCTCGAAGCTAGCGAGGGTGTCGATCCGGAGGCAGATCCTTCTGGAGTGAAGCCTTAGCCATGCCCGATTTATTTCGCCCGGAGATAGCGGCGCTCTCGGCCTACCACACACCGCAGTACCCAGAGACCGATAAGCTCGACGCCAACGAAGTGCCGTACGACTTGCCGGAGTGGATTAAAAATAAACTGGCCTACCTGCTGGAGCAGGGTATCCGGATCAACCGCTATCCCGAGGGCGATCCACTGCCTCTAAAGGCGCTCATCGCCGAATACTGCGGGCTCACTCCTGTAATGGTCAGTGTCGGCAACGGTTCGGATGAACTGATTCGCTCGATTATCATCGCCACCTGTGCCGGTACCAATAGCAGCATCCTCAGCGCCGAACCGACCTTCTCGATGTACCGCATTACGGCTGAGACTCTCGGTGTGCGCTACATCGGACTCGAACGCAACGCCGACGATTTCAGCCTCGACCTTGACGCTCTAGCCAATACGATTCGGCGCGAGCAGGTTCGGGTTGTCTTTCTTGCCAACCCGAATAGTCCGACGGCCAACTTGTTGAGTGAAGAAGCGCTCGCGACTCTCCAGTCGTTGCCAGTCGTGGTCGTGGTCGACGAGGCTTACTTTGAATTCAGCCGCTTTACCTGCGCACCTCGCCTCAGCGAGTGGCCGAACCTGATTATCTTGCGGACATTTTCAAAGGCGTTCCGGCTTGCCAGTTTCCGGGTCGGCTATGCGCTTGCAAGCCCTCAGATTACTGAGATTCTCGAAAAAGTGCGCCTGCCCTACAACCTGCCGGCCCTCTCTCAGCTTGCAGCCTCAGTCGCCCTCGAACACCGCGATGTGTTGCTTTCGGTGGTCCCGGAGATCCTGGAGGAGCGCGAGCGCATCGGGCGATTTCTAGCAGACCTGCCCCGGTTGCGCCTGTGGCCGAGCGCCGCTAATTTCCTCTACGTCCGCTCGGACTCCGACCATGAATTGCACCGGAAGCTCGCCGAGCGGGGAACGCTCATCCGGGTGACCGGCGGGGGCTTGCGCATCACGGTCGGTACACCGGCTGAAAATGACCGCCTGATTGCTAATCTCGCCAGTCTGCTCAAACCGGGAACTTGATACCCAGTGGGCGAACGCGGGCGAGTTGCTCGCCCATTGTGCCGTGCAGCAGACCGTTGGTAGCCAGGACCCGGCCGGAGCGCAGGTCAAAGGGTGTGCCGTCGTAGGCGCTCACCGTGCCACCCGCTTCGCTCACCAGGACGACCCCGGCCGCTAGATCCCACGGTGAGAGCCCGCGCTCCCAGTAGCCATCCAGGCGACCCGCCGCCACGTAGGCAAGGTCGAGCGAGGCCGAACCGCCCCGGCGTACTCCCTGGCTCAAATGGCTGAACTGGCAAAATTCGGCGTAGTTGTTGTCTTCGGTCTCGCACCGATCGTAGGCAAACCCGGTGACCAGCAGGCTGCGGGAGAGTTCACCGACCGTTGAAACCTGCAGCGGTTGGCCGTTGCGAAAAGCGCCCAGCCCGCGGATGGCTGTGAATAACTCGTCGCGCACTGGTTCGTAGACGACCCCCAGTGTCGGGACGCCTTCCACTAATAAGCCGATCGAGACGGTGAAGGCCGGGTAGCGGTGGGCAAAGTTGGTCGTGCCATCGAGGGGATCGACCGCCCACAAAAAAGATTCATCGCCGCTCCCGGCGAGCCCCGACTCCTCGGCGAGAATGCCGTGGTCCGGGAAGTGGCGCTTCAAAATGGCGAGAATCACAGCTTCAGAAGCCCGGTCGGCCGCCGTCACCAGGTTGCCCGGCGATTTCTCGTCAACGGATTCGAGCTTGCCCAGGTAGCGCATCAGCACTTCCCCTGCCGAACGCGCCGCCGCACAGGCCACATCCAAATATCGCTCCATCGCCCCGCTCCTTTTGCTCTGCTTCACCCTACCAGGAGAGGCTAGGCAACGACAGTCAAGCAGACAAGGTAGCCGACGATGGACTCGATAGACCGCAAAGCCCGTACAGAAGCCTACCTGCGCGCCCGAGGCATCCCCGTCGCTCCCGGTCTACCGCCCAGCATGGGAGAAGCCGAGGTGCCGTTGCGGACTGCCCGTACTGTCGCCGAGCGAGCGGTCGCCCTTTTTGCTGTCGCTGCCTGTGCTGAGGGGCTTGGGCAAAAGGCTGCCATTCAGTTTCTCGAAGCGCGTTCTTTGTGGGCAGCTGCTACTCGTGAAGAACAGACTTTTCTGCTCGACCCTGCCCCGCCCGAACAGGAGAACCTGCAGTTCGTCTGGCGCTACGAGAGCCTGTGGGTCTTGCTCTGGAGCCTGGGGCAGATCGAGACGCTCAATTTTCCAGACCGGATCTGCAACATCGACCGCATCACCCAGGTTGTCCTCTACGCCCCAATCCCTCAATGGCTGGAAGTCGCCTGCCTGCGTCCGACTGCCGAAATTCTCGACCAGGCCGACCTCATCTATCGCTGCCACAGGGCCATCACCGAAGCGCGCGTGGAAGGTAATCCGGTCAGTAGCCTCGATGCAGGCGTCGTCTACGAGCGGCGATATGCTTTCAACTGGCTCACTCACCGTCTCGATCAGGACTGGGATGATGTCTCGACGGACACCTAGAAGCCCTGGACTCCTGTATGCTATGCTGCAAAAACGATTGTCTGGGTCGGTGTCCGAGTGGTTAAAGGAGATGGACTGTAAATCCATTGGCTACGCCTACGTTGGTTCAAATCCAACCCGGCCCACATGCATCGGCTGCTATGGCGCAGAGGTAGCGCATCCCCTTGGTAAGGGGAAGGTCGCGAGTTCGAATCTCGCTAGCAGCTTGTTTTCTTAATAGTGTTCAGCTTTTACAGCGGTTTCCTCAATATTCTTGCCGGTATGCTGCACTCAGAGCGCACCCGGCTGCATCTTGAGCAATCAACTGTCCCTGGCGATCGAATAGAACTGTGCCAACGGTGAGCGAACGGTCAGCATACTTGCGCACGTAATCACCGGCCTTCTCGCTCACTTTAGCGGCGACGAGAGTGAAGACTGGCGCGGCAAGCCCCGACTCGACGAGCAAGCTGTGAGCTGCGTCAGCGGTGCGGCAGGCAAGGACCGAGCGCACAGTTGCCAGCTCGCCGCCCGCAAGGACGACCGCTGAAGCCAATGTCTCCAGTCTGCCGTCGGCGATGTGGCTTGAGGTGTTGAAAATACCGGCGGCCAGTTTTACAAGCTTGCCGTGGTAACCCAGCAGCAACACCGACTCTGCCCCACGCAGACCTGCTTCCACCAGCAGTGCGCCGATCCAGTTGCCGGTCTGGACGACGGCTTCGCTACTCAGCCCGAGTCGTTCTGCCACCTGCTGGCCGTTGCTGCCGATGCAAAAGATGAGCCGGGTCGTGTGGGAAAGGCGCTGGTGCAATTCGGCACGGAACGCTTCGAGGTGGTCGGCGGCTGAATGTGGCTGGGCGATACCGCTCGTGCCGAGGAGTGCCAATCCCTCCAGGATGCCGAAGGCGGCGTTGGAGGTGCGCTCGGCCAGGGCACGCCCGGCAGGTAGGATGATGCGGACAATGGCGGTGCGGTGTGGCGGGATGAGGGCCAACAGGTTCGCATCGAAGAGTTCGCGGGCATAGCGGTAGACAGCTGCCTCGCCCGCTAGAGTCCGTCCCAGTCCTTCACCGGCTTCGATGACGAGCGGTTGCGGCTGCTCAGCGACGAGCCGCACGAGTACCCAGATAGGCGTATTGCGCGTGAGGTCGAGGTTGTCGCCGGGGTCTGAACGGGTGATAGCGAGGGCACTCTCGTCATCCAGGATTGCTACCTGCTCGATGTCGATTGTGGTGATGCCGGGTAGTAGATGGAGCTCGACCGTGGGTAACGATTGGCGCGACTGCAATTGCAAAAGGGCTGCCTTCGCAGCCGCGACGGCAAAGACTGGGAGGGTGTAGCCGCTACGCGCCATCAGCCCAGGCTCCTACAGAAAGTCAGCACATCGTCTAGAGCGGCAGTCTGCTGTGGGTAGGCGATTTTTGGCCTGGCAATCACCAGCAGTTGGACGCCCAGTTCACGGGCGACGGCCTGTTTAACGGCAACTCCGCCTGCCTCGCCGCTCGCTTTCGTGATCACCGTCTGGATTTGCAACTTCTTCCAGAGAGCCCGCTCGCAATCCGCGGCAATGGGTGGATGCTCAGCCATGATTTGATTGCCCCAGAAGCCAGCAGCAATCGCTTCGGCAACGGTTGCGGGCAGAACGCGCGCCCAGAGAGTGGCACGCTCCTGCCAGGCCACGAATCGCGGCAGAGCCTTGATGCCCACCGTCAGCAGCACACACCGACCAGCCAGATATTCAGGCTTAAGCACCGCGTCAAAGTCAGGCAGCAAAACGGTATCCGCTTCGAGCGGCGTCTCCGGGCGCTCGAAGCGCAGGTACGGTAGTCCGGTGCCGATTGCCAGGGTGGAAACCCCGGTCGCAAAAGGATGGGAGGCGTCGATGATGGCCGTCACTTTATGCATTGCCAAAAATTCGGTCACAGCCTGCAAGTCGAGGCGGCCAACGACTACCTGACCAGCCAGCCCGGCGTAGAGTCGCACGGCCGGTTTCGTAGTCACCGTCGCGACCCACGAGCAGCCTTCTGCACTGATTGCCCTCGCGATCGTGCGGCTTTCGCTGGTTCCGCCGACAAGCCAAAGCATGACTCCACAATACGAGGTCATTAAGAAATACAGTATCTCCCCCGCTTGTCGCAGGCAGGGTGATACCTTGGTCGAGCCTTGGGTCGGGAAAGTCCGGTGCGATTCCGGTACTGTGCCGCAGCTGTAATTGGGAAATTCCCTGAGTCAGAATGCCGCCTCCAGGTCTACTCCGCTATTACCCGCGCTGCACGGGAAAGGAAAATAACATGCACAGCAATCAGCCGCTCCTGCTCGTCGGCCATGGCACCCGTGACCTGCAGGGCAAGCAGACTTTCCTCGATTTTGCCCACGCCTACCAGCACCACGACACCTCTCGCCCGGTCGTGCCCTGTTTTCTGGAGTTGACCGACCCTTCGATTCAGGACGGCATCGACGCGCTCGTCGCCCAGGGACACAACGAGATGACCGTCGTGCCGTTGCTGCTGTTTGCAGCCCGTCACAACAAGTTCGACGTCACCAACGCCCTCGATGCGGCCCGCCTGCATCACCCGGACTTGAAGCTGCACTACGGTGCCCACCTCGGCATTACCCCCGACCTCATCGACCTCTGGCAGGCACGCCTCGCCGCACTCGATGCCGCAAGCGATGTGCCGAGGTCTGAAACGCTGCTACTGTTCGTCGGGCGCGGCTCATCGGACCCCGATGCCAACGGTGATGCCTGCAAGATGGCCCGGATGCTCTGGGAAGGGAGCGGTTTCATGGGAGTCGAAATCTGCTTTATCGGCATCACCCACCCGCGCCTTGACCAGGGTTTCGCACGGGCCTGGACCTGGGGTGCGCGCCGAGTGATCGTGCTGCCGTACTTCTTGTTCACCGGCGTACTCGTCAAGCGCATCCAGGAGACGGCTGAAGAGCAGGGCCGACTGCACCCGGAAGTGCAGGTACAGGCGATGGCAGAAATCGGTCTCGACCCGGTGCTTTTTGAACTGCTGCAGCGGCGCGAGGTCGAAGCTCGTACCGGCCAGGTGGCGATGAACTGCGAACTGTGCAAATTCCGCCGCGCTTTTCAGATGCCCGGTCAGGTCCACGCAGGCCACGACCATGGCGGTCACAGCCACGGCCACGATCACGCTCATGTTCCCGTTCAGGCAGCCCACGATCACGCCGGTCACAGCCATGCCGGTCACGACCACGGTCACAGCCACGGGGCAGAAGACCGCTACGCACAGATCGAGGACTATCACAGCCTCATCTGGCAAGCGCCGTAATCTGCTGCATGTTTAGAGCGTTTCTGTAGCTCACTTCGCGGCTGGGCAGCCTTTCTGAATGTTAGGCTGCTAGCAATGGAGGCCCGTTTGACTGGTCTCACCCGTGGAGTTGCACGCGTTGAAAAGAGCAGTCGGGCTCATGGTAGATGAGCGCAAAGTTGGCCTGCAGCAACGCCTGCACCAGTCCCGCGCTTCTACGCTGTCCTTATTTAGCGGGCTTGACTACGAGACTTTTTGTCGTCAGGCCCATCCTCATTTCAGCCCAGTCGGCTGGCACCTTGGACATATCGGTTATGTGGAGGCGTTCTGGATACTGGAGCGCTGCGCCGGGTTACCACCGGTTTTTCCCGAGTATGCCCGTCTTTTTGCGGTCGATGCCCTGCCAAAAGAGCAACGCACAGCTTTACCACCGCTGAGTGAAGTGTGCGAGTACGTCCGGGCAATTCGCCTCCAGGTGCTTGAATACCTCGAACAGGCTCCTCTAGAGTCTGAGGAGCGGCTCTGGCGCTGGCTGATACAGCACGAAGGTCAGCACGCCGAGACCATCAGTTGGGTTTTGCAATTGCAGGGCGCGGTGGAGCCGGTACGTCAGGAGAGCCGGGCTTCACTGATCTCCGAGATGGTCTTAGTGGAAGCGGGTGAGTGCGTGCTTGGCGACGATTCTCCCGACGCCATCGACAACGAACGTCCGAGCCATCGTACCTTCGTGCCCGGTTTTTCAATCGACCGCTACCCGGTCACCCAGCGCCAGTACCAGGCATTTATCGAGGCGGGCGGCTACTGCGAACGGCAGTGGTGGTCGAGCGAGGGGTGGAACTGGCTTGCCGCCCATCCGGTTACACAGCCCCTTTACTGGAGCGGAGCGGACGCACGGCCGGTAGTCGGTGTGAGCTACTACGAAGCCGAGGCCTACGCGAACTTTGTCGGCAAGCGTCTACCGACCGAGGCCGAGTGGGAGAAAGCAGCAAGCTGGCACCCCGAGCAGAAAACCAAACAAAACTGTCCCCAGGCCGAATCCGAAACGGGTGCTTCCCCGTACTCTCTTTTAATGGAAGGTTCTACCGCACTCGGTAGCCGTCCCCTTAGTCAGAGCGCTTACGGTTGCGCGGAGCTGTTCGGCAACGTCTGGGAATGGACGAACACCTGGTTTCACCCCTATGACGGCTTCGTGAATTTCCCCTACGCCGGTTACTCAGAGACCTACTTCGACGACCGGCACCGCGTTCTCAAAGGCGGCAGTTGGGTGACCCGCACTCCGCTCTTGCGTGCGAGCTTCCGCAACTGGTACGAACCGGGCGAGCGCGTACCCTTTGCCGGTTTTCGCTGTGCCCGCTGAGCACTCTTGCCACTAAATCTTGCTTTCCAGGAGATGACCCATGTCGATTGCCAGAACGTCCCCCGGTACCGTTCAGCCTGATACTCACCCGCGACTGTGCGTTGAGCCGTTACTCGACCCCCGCGAACCGCTCGCCGAGGTGGCAGCTGACGGGGCCGATGTCGTACGCGGTCTTAATCAAGCCCAGAAGACTCTGCCGCCCCGTTACTTCTACGACGACCACGGCTCGAAACTCTTCGAGCAGATCTGTGCGCTCCCCGAGTACTATCTGACCCGTACCGAGACGGCGATTCTAGAGTCGCAGGCCCTCGACATTGCCCGCACGACTGGTGAGTGCGAACTGGCCGAACTTGGTAGCGGTAGTGCCACGAAGATTCGCCTCTTGCTCGATGCCCACCGCGAGTTGGGTCAGGCGTTGCGCTTTTTGCCCATCGATGTAAACGCCGGTATCCTCGAATCGAGCGCCCGTGAATTGTTGGGCCTCTACCCACAATTGACGGTACACGGCCTGGTCGGTACTTTTGAACTGGCCCTCGAACGCCTACCCGCAACCGTGCTCCCGACACGAGCACTCTGCTTTCTCGGCAGCACCCTCGGTAACCTCACCCCGGCTGAGTGCGACGTATTCTTTACCCAGGTAGCCGCTGCCCTCAAGCCCGGCGAATATTTTTTGCTTGGGGTCGATTTGCACAAATCAACAACCCTGCTCGAAGCTGCCTACAACGATAGCGCGGGCATCACCGCCGAATTCAACCTCAATATTCTTCACCACCTCAATACGCGCTTCGAGGGCAACTTTGACCTCGGCCAGTTCGAGCACATCGCCTTTTATAATGAGGCCCTGCAACAGGTCGAGATTTACCTTGAAAATCACCGTGCCCAGACCGTGGCATTGCGGCGACTAGACCTGACCGTGCACATCGAGGCCGGAGAGCGGATCCTGACTGAGATCTCGCGCAAGTTCGATCTCAGTCGCCTCGGAGCAGAACTGGCGGCTAAGAGCCTCCAACCCGTCAAGACCTGGACTGACACGAACCAGTGGTTCGGCCTTATTCTCTGCCGCCGTCAATAGCTCAGGCATTCTGTCTTCCTGCCTCGGCTTTCGCAGCCGAAGCTTTTTCTAAAACAGAGTCGCCTACAACTCGATACGTTTGCGCGGACCCACGACGTGCGTGGCAAGCCCGACTATTTCCAGGCTACGGATTGCCCACCAGGTCATATCCACTTCCCACCACTGCAGACCGGCTTTTGCCATGTTCGGCTGGGCATGGTGGTTATTGTGCCAGCCCTCGCCGTAGGTCAGCAGGGCCGCCCACCAGAGGTTGCGTGAATCGTCGGCGACTTCGCTGGTTCTGTAACCAAACAGGTGCGATGCGGAGTTGATGAGCCAGGTCGTGTGCCAGAGCACGACCGAGCGCACGAAGACGCCATAGACCACGAAAGGCCAGCCGCCGACGGCAAACAACAGCCCGGCCAGTGGAATTTGCAAAAGCAAGTGGTAGCGGTTGAGCCAGCGATAGAAGGGCTGCCTTACCAGTTCTGGTGCGTATTTTGAATAGAGATTCGGGTTTGAAAGTTCCGGGTGAACATAGACAAGCCAGAGCATGTGACTCCACCAGAAGCCCCGGCCCGAGGAATGGGGGTCTTTCTCATCGTCGTCGGCGTGGGCGTGGTGCAGCCGGTGGGCCGCCACCCAGAAAATTGGACCGCCCTGCAGTGCCAATGCCCCAAGTACGGCAAACCCATATTCGAGCCACTTCGGCACCCGGAAGCTGCGATGGGTTAGAAGCCGGTGGTAACCGAGGCAGATGCCGAGACTGCCGATAAGCCAGTGCAGCCCGACGGTCACAGCCACCGCCTGCCAGTTGAAGTACCAGGGTGCCAGCAGGGCGAGCGCGTGAATTGCCACTAGAAAACCAAGGGTCGGCCAGTTAATTGCAGGCGAACGAACCTCTGCTGTGCTGATCGAAGCCAGTTGCGAAGTCATAAGTGTCTCTCGTTGTCGTAAAGGGCAACGGCTATCCGGTTGCCCCCGGAAAGGCGGCCCAGGAAAATCTGGGAGCAGATGCAAGCGTCACTTGCATAATTGAATCCTAACAAGTTCCAGGTTGCGATGCAAGTGCCACTTGCATGATCTCCGTCCGCTACCGTTGATCCAGCTTGAGGGCCTTCTCAAGGGCGAGTTTTTCCCTGGCCCGGTCTAAAAAAGGCTGCAACTGTTCGGGTGGGCGGCCCGTGAGGAGGGAGAGGGTTTCGAGTTCGACGCCGCGGATAAACATTTCCACGTACCAGGTCTGCCGCGACTGCTCAATAGCGGGCGGTCCCACAGTGCTGACGAGGTCCTGAGTGCAGACAGCCCAGCGAAAGCGCACTTCCTCAGGCATCATCGGCTTGCCGACTTCGTTGAGAAACAGCGCCGGTTCTGAGTCGCGCCGGGTCTTCAAGTAGCGCGTCAGCGGATTATTGGTGTAGGAGCCGTAGGCGCGACCCAGGATGTGTCGGTTGAGGGGTACCTGGCGATTCTCAACCCGCAAGAGGTACCGGTCCTTCTCGCAGACTTGTTCCAGGCGCTTGAGAGTACAGATTTCCTCGGCACTGAGCCCGGCCGCAAACAGCACGTAGAGGAGCGCGTAATCTTGAGCACCGGATTTTTGGGCGCGTTCGAGGAGGGCATGGACGAGCGGACCTTCGAGATCCATGACCGCTTCGGACAGGGGAAGTTCTGTAAACGCTCCGCGAAAGAACAGCTCGACGACGCTGTCTAAAAAGTCTTCCCGTTCGGGCCACTCCGCATCTGCGACCCCCGCGAACCGGCTCACAGTCCAGCCGATGAGGAGAGTATTGAGTAATGCGGCGATCTGGAGTGGGGGTAGGTGAGGCCGGGCGTCGATAGCTTCGCCGAGGTGCCCGACGAGTGCCTGATCGATCTGGGTGAGGCTATGGGCAAGCAGTGCCTCTCCTGGATGGCGCCCGGCCTCGGCGACGACCGAGAGCAAGAATTCCGGCAACTGGGCAAATGCTTGCAGGCGACCCTCGGCGTACTGCCTGAACTTTGAGCGGAGAGTATCCCCTTCTACCGGAGAGATGCGGTCAAGATTTTTGAGCGTGGAGAAGACTTCCGACTCCTCGATCACCGCGAGCAACAGCCCGTGCTTGTTGCCGAATTGGCGAAAGAGCGTCACCTCGTTCACTTCGGCCCGCTCGGCAATTTGTCGGGTGGTCGTCTCCCGGACACCCTGAGTGGAAAATAGTTCGACAGCCGCCTGCAGCAGTCGTTCTCGGGCCGGAGTGCGCGTCATCGACATCAGCAGTCTATACAGAGTAAGAATGCCATCCTATCGCCCTTCCCCTGCTTCAGTTCCCGGTTAACGGCAACATCGAGCGCTCAAGTCATCAGCTGGATGTTAGAAGCTGCTGGTTACGTGACCACCCGTTTTCGATTCGTTCCAATCCAATTCGACATTCGCAAGCACAAGTGATGTACTCAGAGCAATAACTGCTTGCCTCGCCTTGTAAGTTGAGGGTTTCAGTTAGTAGAATCTGAGTAACCTGTACTCGCAAAGGTCTGGATAAACCGCGTGCAGATCCTCTGGTACCCGGCAGCAGGCTTATTTAGAGGCGACTGGAAAGGACTACTTCCTGGTTGGCCTGAGCCTCCCAACTCCCTGGCTCTATTTTTTCAGGACACGGGGTTTGATCTGTGCGAATTTACCGAAGAAGCAGAACTTGCCAAGGACCTGGCCCGCGAACACTTCATCGCCGAAGCGCTCAAACTGGCCCGCTCTTTGCAGCGGCGCGGCTACCGGGCCACGGTCTTCGACCCGGTAGACGGTTTACCGGTGGCGACTCGGAGCAACGACATCAACCAGCCGCGTTTCTGGTGCAACCGCAACTGGAGCGATATCCGGGCAGTGCGCCTGGTCACCGGCTTCACCATCGAAGCCCACGGCGGCTGCCACGTCGTTATCCACCCCCAGTTTGGTCGGCGCGTCTATATCGGCAGCCTCGTCTGCTCGGCACTCTATATCGAAATCATGGGGCTGCAGCAGCCAGTTGCACCGCTGGTGGAAGCCGGCGTCTGCTAGCGCGGTTGCTGAGCGAGCAACTTGAACGCGATTTCAAGGCTCGACTTCATCCGATTAAAAGCCGTGGCGAGCACTCCAATCTCATCGCCCGAGTCATCGCTGAAGCCCGCCTCCATCTGGCCGGTGCTCACGGCCTCAGCGGTGGTGGCCATGCGGCTGATGCGCTCGACGACTGTGCGCTTGAGGAGCAGGTTGACCGCGAACAACAGGCCCAGAAAAATAGCGGCGAGCACCGCCATCACCAGCACCCAGGAGCGCCAGGCACTCGCGTAGACTTCTTCGACCGGCACGGAGATCATCTGTGTGGCGACCACTGAGCCGAGTTTCCAGCCAAAACCGTTTTCACTGCCGTAGGTGGTGAGCAAGCTCTTGGGGGCAATCGCTGGAGTGCTGTGGCACTGGAGGCAACTTTGTTTGAAAACGCTCAAAGGCCGTGCGATGTAGAAGACATCGCCGCCCGGCTGACTGCGGAAACCTGTCACTTCTTTGGTGTTCGGCTCACTACGAAAACGGGCGACCAGTGCCGATTCAAAGTCGTCGGCTTTGTCGCGCAGGTTGGTCGGGTTGGGAGCTGCTTCTTTATAGAGAAAGCCCTGGTAGTTTTCAGTTTTGCGCAGGTTCTCAAAGACCTCGGTTGCCGCAAAGCCTGAAGAAGTCTCAGAGATGAAGACTGGCTCGGTAGCGGCTTTGTGGGCCAGTAGGGGCTTGACGCGGTCGTCTGTATAGTTGCGGACAGAGTTCATCGTCTGCAGCAACACCGACGCCTTTGAGATCACTTCGTCCTCGGCGCGTTGCTGGAGTACCAGCGAGAGGACCGTGCCGCTTGCCGCCAGACCGCCGGCGAAAACCACCACCAGAATGAGGGTGAACTTGGTACCCAGCTTCAGATTTTTGAACATGGTTGTGCCAGGAATGAAGGAAATAAAAAGCGCCGGATCATCTCAACAACGGTCCCTTTGTGGTGGACGGACACTGGCCGGAAGCGTTGCCACTGTCACAGCGGGTTCATGCCTATGTAGGCATGAACATTGACTTGCTAAACAGGCGACTTGGTCATGAAGAACCTTGCAAAATATTGGCAGTTGCTCCTGGTCGTGCCGCTGTTTTGCCTGGTGGCCTGCACAGGTGATTCGGCCACCGGTCGAGGCGCGAAGATCACCATCGGCACGGTCAGCTACACAGAAGGGGCTCAGGTCCTCAAAAAATACGCCCGCTTTCAAGATCACCTGGCGGAAAAATCCCAGAGCTTCGTTGCACTCGACCCGGCCTTCAACGAAAACCGTGCCCTTGCCCGTATCCGCGACCGCTCCTGGTCCCTGATATTTGCGCCTCCCGGACTTGCCGCCCTCGCCATGCAGGATGCTCAATATCAGCCACTTTTTCCTCTACAGGGAATCAGCAACCTGCGCTCAATCCTGGTAGTGCGCAAAGACAGTCCCGTCCAGAACGTTAAAGCCCTCAATCATCGCTCCGTCGCCCTCGGACAGGTCGGTTCGGTCACCGGTTATTACTTTCCGCTTTTCAACCTCTACGGCCTGACCCTCTCAGAACTGGTCTTCGCCCCAGCTCCGAGGACCGTCCTCGAATGGGTCGCCTCGGGTCGAGTCGTGGCCGGGGCACTCTCAAAAGAGGAATTTGATACCTACGCTTCCCAGATCCCTGGTGCACAGTTTCGCGTCCTGGCTGCCGACGCCCACTACGTCCCGTCCGGGGTCTTGTTGATTAGCCCCACTATCGAACGCAACCGCCAGGAGCAGCTGCGCAAGATTTTGCGGGAGACGCCGAGTGTGATCGCCCAGGAAGTCGGGTTCATCCCGACGGGCGCATTGCCCGACTACCGCTACTTGTTCTCGGTCGTCGGGCGCGTGCACCAGATCTTCCCCGACGCTCCCACTGCAGCACAGCTCAAACCGGCCCGACTGCAAGCGGGCACAGGCAGCAGAGCAGAGTACCCAGCCTACGGCGGTCCTGACTGAACCTCCTGGCTGATCGTCGCCGAGGAGGGCGCGTAGGTGGTGTTACCGCTATAGGCCGCCCTGATCTGACTGGTACCCAGTACCAACTGGTCCGTCGTCAGAGTGGCCTGAGCGTCTCTCAGCGCCTGCCGACCCAGTACCCCGGCTCCATCGGAGAAGGTGACGAAGCCGGTCGGAGCAGCCCCACTACTGGCTGTCACCGTCGCTGTGAAGGTGACGGCATCGTCCGGTTGGGCAGGATTTTTACTTGAAACCAGGTCTGTTTCCGTTGCCTGCCGCAGGCGTGGTGCCACGGTCTGGGTCACCACAGGCGAGGTGCTGGGAGCGTAGTTGCTACTACCCAGGTACCGGGCTATACGCTGACGCCGACCGTTCGGTAGGGCGGACGTCGAGAAAGCAGCGGTGCCCCCCTCGACGGCGGCCGTACCGAGGGACACTGAGGGTTGAATGGTGGCATCTAAGAATTCCACCTGCCCCGATGGTGACCCTCCCGACGCCGTCACCCTTGCTGTCAGGGTGACGCTCCAATGCTGAAGCTTGCGCTCTCTGTATTGATGGTCCCGGTTGGGCCGTGATCGACCAGCGTTCCGGAAGGCATCGCAATCCGCACCGTACGCGTGAACATGTGCCAATCGCACTGGTCAAAGAAATTGCAGACGCCCGGTTGAGTGTTGTCGAAGAAATCTGTGTAGTTGGGAATGGTCTCGGTATCGGTCAGGACCATGTACCAATCGGTCTCCGCCTGGAGTTCATTAAGGCGGTAGACCGACGTGACCACTTGCAGGATGTTGAAGTAGTCCGATTGCACCGACGTAGTTGCCTTGATCAAGGTAGTCCAGGCCTCGGCGGGCGGCTAGGGAGCCCCAGTCTGTGGAGCCGCTTCCGACTCTTTTGCCGCCCACCGGTCAAACTGCCGGACCCAGCTTGTCCGCGCAGCCGGATCTTTCGCGCTGGTATAACCCGCGTACTGGTGCACTTCGCCTCGGGCCGTCCGCCGCACTGCCGAGACCCGCAACACCGAGGGTTCCCGCTTTGCAGAAGCGGCCTTCCCGCCCGCCCTGAAGGAACGTTGCTGCTCGGTGGGCCGGGCCTGGATCAAAGAGATGCCGAGGGTTTTTTTCAGCTGCTCAGGGTCTGTCCCGACCATGCGCACAATCTGGCCCTTTTGAAAGGCTTCCCGCGCCCGCTCGCTCGCCTCTGCGGTTGTACTCGCCTTGAGGTCCAACACCGGCAGGCGCCCGGTAGACTGCGCGTAGACAGCCGGCAAGCACCCCAACAGGAGTGCAGCCGAGAGCACCGCCAGCGTCAGCATCCAGCCAAATTTCAAGCGGTGTGCTAGAGAGACTTCAAGGCAGCGCATCTCTGACCTCATTCAGTGCAGTGCAAAAACGCCAGGACTAGGACGCAAACTCGCGGCTCCCGCATCGGAGCATCGGGCTCTCGATGGAAAGGACAATATTGTCTAATTGAAAATAGTGCAGAATATGGGCGTCCTTTTTTAAGCTTTGCAAGCTTTGCAGTAGCCAGGACAGTCACCTGGTCTCTCAGGCCGAGTAAAAAACTGGATCGTGCCGGGGGAGCCGGTGCGCTCGCTATACTGCAGGCTGATCTAGCTTGTAGACCCGCATGAAACGATCGATCCTCGCTGTCCTTCTCTTGCTGAGCCCAGTGCTGCCGGTTCAGGCAAACGAACTGGATGCTGTTCCGACTACATTCTCGCAAATGGACGCGCAGCGCCCTTTCGGTACCCTGCGCGAACAGGCCAAGGTACAACAGCAGTGGCTCAATCAGCGCATGGAGACGGTGCTGCCTGCTCTGATGCGTAAATATGGCGTCGATATGTGGGTCGTCCCGATGCGCGAATACAACGAGGACCCGGTCTTCAGTTCACTCGTCGCCCCGACAACCTTTTCTGCTCGGCGGCGGACCATTTACGTCTTTTTTGACCGCGGACCCGAGAAGGGCGTCGAGCGCCTGGCCCTCGGAGGCAGTTCTCAGGGTGGCGTCTACAC
This sequence comes from Gloeobacteraceae cyanobacterium SOY_34_metabat_159, assembly GCA_031399965.1. Lineage (GTDB taxonomy): Bacteria > Cyanobacteriota > Cyanobacteriia > Gloeobacterales > Gloeobacteraceae > JANNPH01. The sequence goes on from JANNPH010000195.1 coordinate 21,280, forward strand.
GGCGGTGCGCTCCGACCGCACCGTTGAAGCAGATGTCGGTGGACGCCAGGCCGAACTCTGGGGCGACGAGCAATGGCAGGTACTGAAGAGCGTCATCGCTGCCCGCCAACCCAGGACCATCGCCATCAACATCTCGCGCACTTTTGCCTTTGCCGACGGGCTTTCAGCGGGAGAGTACGAGGGGATGCGCGAGGCACTGGGGCCCGAGTGGGAGAAGCGTTTCAAACGCGCCGAGGGTCTTGCCGTCGACTTTATCGCCGCCCGCCTGCCTGAGGAAGAAGCGTTCTACCGAAAACTGAATATGCTCACCTGGGAGATGACCCGGACGGCTTTTTCCAACAAAGTGATCAAGCCCGGCGTCACCCGCACCAGCGATGTCGTCTGGTGGATGCGCCAGTTTATCAGCGACCGGGGTCTAGATACCTGGTTTCAGACAACGGTCGATCTGCAGCGCCAGGGCATGACGCCCGAGCAACTGGGCGACGACCCCATCATCCAGAAGGGCGACGTGATCCACTGCGACACCGGCATCACAGCACTGCGCCTCAACACCGATACCCAGCATCTGGGCTACGTCCTCAAAGACGGCGAGACCGACGCCCCTCGCGGCCTCAAAGCCGCCCTCGGCAAGTCCAACCGCCTGCAGGATATCTTGATGGCCGAGATTAGCCCCGGCCGCACCGGCAACCAGATTCTCAAAGCCGCGAGCGAGCGCATGCGCAATGAGGGAATCGAAGGCACCATCTACAGCCACCCGATTGGCACCCACGGTCACGGTGCCGGTCCGCTCATCGGCCTCTGGGATAAACAGGACGGCGTGCCCGGCCGTGGCGACCAGGCGGCAATTCCCGGACAGTGGTTTTCAATCGAGTTGCAGGCCACGACGAGTGTGCCCGAGTGGAACAACCAGAAAGTGCGCACAGCCCAGGAAGAAGATATGGTGATCGGCGCTGACGGCAAGCCGCGCTGGGCCTTCAAGCGCCAGACCGAGTTCCTACTGGTCAGGTAAGTACACTCGCCCGACTCCCAGGTTGCTAGTCCTCGCGCATCGGCGCTTCGACCGGCGTGATGTCCAGGACCAGCTTCTCAGAGCGCCGCAACAATCCAAGTGATGAACGCACCCCCACCTGGTTTTCGCCGAGGGCGCGGTGCAATGCGTCGATGTCGGAGATCGGCCTATCTTGAAAGGCGACGAGCAAATCGCCTTCGCGCACACCGGCGCGCTCTGCAGGACTACCCGGCTCGACGGAGACCACCAGGACGCCACTTTCGATGTCGAGCCCATGAAAGCGGACGACCCGACGCGGGATGGGCGTGTTCTGGCCTCCGATACCGACATAGCTACGCCGGACACGACCACCGTTAATCAACTGGCCTGCCACGAATTTTGCCGTATTGACAGCAATCGCAAAGCAGATGCCCTGGGCCGGTAGGATCACCGCCGAATTGACGCCGATTACTTCTGCCCGCGAGTTCACCAGCGGTCCACCGGAATTGCCCGGATTCAGCGCCGCGTCGGTCTGAATCACGTTGTCGATGAGCCGACCCGACCCCGAGCGCAGCGAACGACCCAGGGCCGACACGACCCCAGCCGTCACGGTGTACTGAAAGCCGTAAGGGCTACCGATGGCGACCACGAGCTGTCCGACCCTGATTGCCTGAGAATCCCCGAGCCTGGTGTGGGTCAGCCCCGCACCGTGAATCCGAATAACCGCCAGATCGGTGCCCGGATCGTCGCCTACCAGGGTGGCCTGCATCACCCGGCCATCCTGAAGCGTCACTTCGATTGCCGTCGCCTTGTGCACGACGTGGCTATTGGTCAAGATGTAGCCATCGGGGGTGAAAATAAACCCGGAGCCGTTGCCGCGCACGTCCTGCATACCCCGGCGGCCACGTACGCGGTGCTCGACGTCGATATTGACGACCGATGGAGTCACAGTATCGGCGGCATGGGTCACAGCTTGCGAGTAAGCATCGAGCAGCAGACCGTCATCTACAAACCTGGAAGGTTGCGGTGCGCTCTCGGAACGCCCAAAGGCTGCGTCGGAAACCAACTGTAACTTTGTCATAGCTGCTCCCACCAATTGGTGAGTTCTCAAGCTAGCACAGGCAAAATTTCGACAGACAGTGCTCAAAATTTAAGAGCTGACAGCACCTGCACCGACCGCCCAACGGCAAGCCGGGCTCCACACCAGGGGGGTGAGTGGAACCCGGCTTGCCGTCTTGCGCGGACGGTCGCACGCCTGTTGGCTTGCTTCCTCATATTCGCCAATCAAGCGCCCAGGAGCATCGGTATTAATGTCAGTTTCGACTGCGTTTAACCGCAACTGCGTCTCACCCCCGAGGCGGCAGCACGCAGACCTGGGTAAGCTAGAATGCGTTCAACACAAGCATCAAAGGTAGAAAGCCATGATCAACCTCACCGATGCGGCCCTGGGTGAAGTCAGGCGTCTTCGGCTGAAAAGCGGCGATACTCAGAAATTCTTGCGCCTGGGCGTCACCAACGCCGGCTGTTCGGGCATGTCCTACACGATGAAGCTCGACCATGAGCACCGCCCCGACGACGAATTCTACGACTACGAAGGTGTAGGCGTCGCGGTAGACCCGGTGAGCCTGCCCTACCTCAACCAGTTGACCCTCGACTATTCGGGCGACCTGATGGGCGGCGGCTTCCGCTTCCATAACCCCAACGCGACCCACACCTGCGGTTGCGGTTCATCCTTCTCGACAAACCCGGAAGCGGCGACAGCTGCAGCCGGCCACTAATCAGCGACGGCCGCTTCTTCCTCCGGGTCGGGCGTCATCTCAGTAAGCGTCGTCCAACCCGGCTCCCAGAGGTCTCGATTGCCCAGCATACGGGCATTCATCCAGCAGTTGACAGCCGGGTCACAGACCGACTGCAACTGGGCAAAGACCATAGTTTTACGCTCCTCGCGGCTGACGACTTGAAAATGTCGCCAGCCCATTATTTTTCGGGTGGAGGTCCACTTGGAGTGGAGCAGGTAAGGAAATTTAATCTTGCGCTGACCTTTCATATATCTATTATCGGGTGTTCTCAGCAGCCGCCCTCGGCTAGAGTCACCACTTCTACCCGCAATTCATGCAGGAGTTCCTGCCAGGTAAAATCCAGCTCCGGGACGCGCACGCTGTAGCGGTTCTCGCCGTTGCGCACGTAGAGGCGGGCCTGCTCGGGGTTGAGGACGACGAAGCGCACTTCCCCAGCACGCAACCGCGTCAGGAATTCTGGATAAGGCATCGTCGGCTGCCAGTAAACGTGCAGGCACCTCACCTCCCGCCAGACAGCCGGCAGCGGATTGAGCATACCAATCCAGCCCACGATGGCAAAGCCGACGGCGATCGAGACAAAGCGGGTTAACCACAACATCGAACAGCCTTTCTGGATCTACTGCTCTTGATTATCTGCTGGCGCGGTAAGCCAGCGCATGGTACATTTGTCCACATCCGGGCCCGCCCCCCATTTTCCCAGTTCAGAGTAATCGATACCTGTGCTTGCGTGGTGTCCAGCCGGTCCATTGGGACGGGCCAGGTGCGCTATGGAAGCAGCAAGCCATACCTCTAGCAAAGGAGAAGACTGATGACTATACCAAAGCCGATCCCGGACGGTTATCACACCGTCACCCCTTATTTCGCTGTCGAGGGAGCCACCCAACTGCTCACATTTTTAAAACAGGCCTTTCATGCTGAAGAGTTGAGTTGTACGACGCGGCCCGACGGTACGATCGCAAACGCCGAAATTAAAATCGGTAACTCGGTCGTGATGGTCTCCGAGTCAACCCCCCAATGGAAGCCGATGCCAGGGAGCACCTACCTGTATGTAGAGGACACCGACGCGACTTACCAGAGGAGCCTTGAGGCCGGTGCAACCTCGTTCATAGAACCGGCAGACCAGTTCTATGGAGACCGCATGGCGGGTGTGAAGGACGCGTGCGGCAACTACTGGTGGATAGCCACCCACATCGAGGACGTTGCACCCGAAGAGTTGCAAAGGCGTACAGAAGCTGCCTTGAAGTAGTCAGGTGCCCCTCGGCAGTCCAGTGCTACTGGCTACCGAGGGGCTGCTGCCCTGATGCCTGTCGGGCAGTACAAGCATTCCGTCACCAAATGAATAGAACCGATAGCCCAGGTCGATTGCCTCCTGGTAGAGGGCAAGCAGGCGTTCGCGGCCGACAAGGCTACTCACCAGCATCAACAGGCTCGATCGCGGCAGGTGGAAGTTTGTGATCAGGCCATCGACGACCTGCCAGCGATAGCCCGGATAGATAAAAATATCCGAACGCATCTGTCCGGGTTTGAGCCGACCGTCGCGCCCGGCACTTTCAAGGGCGCGAGCACTGGTCGTACCGACAGCGATCACCCGGCCACCTCGCTTGCGAGTCCGCTCAATGGCTTCAGCGGTTGAGTCGGGGACCTCCAGCCACTCGCTGTGCATTTGGTGGTCCAGGATGCGTTCGACCTGGACCGGTCGGAAGGTTCCCAGTCCAACGTGCAGGGTGACATAGGCCTGCTCGATACCGCCCTGGGTAAGTCGGTCGAGTAGCGCCTGCGTAAAGTGCAGACCGGCTGTCGGAGCGGCGACCGCTCCGGCTCGCTTTGCCCAGACCGTTTGATACTGGTCGGCGCGCGCCGTACTGCCTTTCAAGTAAGGCGGCAGAGGCATCTCACCTATCTGTTCGAGAAGAGCCTCCAGTTTTCCCTCGCCTGCAAATTGCAGCCACCGCCCGCCCGTTTCACTGTCTACCCCAGTGACCGTAGCAGTGAGCCCCTCTCCAAATTCGAGCCGAGCACCGACTTCAATGCGGCGGGCAGGCTTGACCAGGCAGAGCCAGATCCACTCAGACTCTGGCTCCAGCAGTAAGACTTCGACCCGTCCACCCGTCGTCTTGTGGCCAAAAAGCCGGGCTGGGATGACGCGGGTATCGTTGAGCACCAGCAAATCGCCCGGTTCGAGCAATTGCGGCAGGTCATAAAAGTGCCGATGGGCGTGCTGTCCCTGCCCGCAGACCAGCAGCTTTGAATGATCTCTCGGCTCAACCGGGTTCTGGGCGATGCAGTGCTCCGGCAAGGCGAAGTCATAGCTTTCTGTGAGGTAATCGGGTCCGATCATGTCGGCACGCCCGCCCCGGTCTGCAGACAATCCTGAAACTGGCACAGCCCGCGCCCAAAGAGTCTCGTATCAGTTCTTAGATGGGACTTACACACAGAGGGCAGACGCGATGAACTCCTTCGATGCTAATGCACAGCCCCACAGCCCGGCCTGGGTCTTTCAGACCTGGACGGCCTTTGCTTCTGCAATCGTCACCACCACCCTTGGCATCCTCTTTCTGCCCGTCGATTACTGGACAAAAGGCTTCATGGGCATGGGACTGCTCTTTACAGTCGGTTCCACCCTCAGCTTGGCCAAAACGCTCCGGGACGTACACGAATCGCAGAAAATCGCCTCGCGCCTCGACGAGGTCAAACTCCAGAAGATCCTGGTTGAACACGACCCCTACACCAAGTAGAGGACTATCGCTCGAAGTTGCGGTCTCGCGGTCCGCGCATAAATTTGTCGGGGCGATTGAGCAACTGGCTGCCGATCTGGGTGCGCTGGTCGGGAGTCAGCACGGATCGGATGCGCAGGAAATTCTCGAAGCGCTGGCGGCTGAGGCGGAGCCGGTAATTTTCGACCCGCTCAAACTGGCCGCGCAACTGCTCATCGCTCGCGTCTGAGCGGTAGAGGCTTTTCAGTTGCTGCATTTCGCCATTGAGCCCCGTACGCAGTTCGGCGGCGGCCTGCTGGTCGGTGCGGCGAAATTCCTGGATGCGGGTACGTTGCTCAGGACTCAAGCCGAGGTTGCGCAGATCGACTCCCTCGGGCACCGGCTGAGCAAACAGAGCCGGTTGAAAGACCAGGAGGGCTGCAAGCAACAGCGCAAATCTAAAAGCGAATGTCATAGAGGTCGGTCTCAGGATCGACGGCGAGGAAGGGGGTGGGCTCGCTGAGGCCAAGTGCTGTCAACTCGACTGGCGAGAGGGTCGAATCGAGTCGCTGCTGTTGCCATCCCAAGGTGCCCAACAAGACTAGGGCCAGGCTTGCCGCCACCAGCAACGGCGAGCGCTCACTCCACCAGGACTGAGCACGGGCAGGGGCCAGGGTCGCACGCAAGATGCGGTCTTCGAGGTCGTCACCTGCCGCCGGTGGCCGGGGAGCATTGCGGCGCAGAAATTCTGACAGTGGATCACTCATAGCTCAATCCCTCGGGCGTAAAACCACTCGCGCAGCTGGCGGCGAGCGTAAAATAACCTTGACTTCACTGTACCGACTGGGACGGATAAAACCCCGGCAATTTCTTCTTGGGGCCGGTCTTGCAGGTCGTGCAGGACGACGACGAGCCGGTGCTCCTCTTTTAGAGTCTCCAGGGCACAGGTAATCAGCTCCTCGCGGCTCAGGCGTGAGAGGGCATCTTCCTGGCTTGTGGCCAACCGCAGTCCGTCGAGCGGCAACGACGGCGGGCGACGCGCCCGGCGACGGCGGGCATCCTGGCAGCAATTTACGGCGATCCGAAAGAGCCAGGTTGAAAATTGTGACTCGGCCCGAAACTTTGAAAGACCGCGAAAAGCTTTTACGAAGACTTCCTGGGTCAGGTCGTCGAGCGCTTCTTTGTCGCTGGTCATCTGGTAGAGCAGACCCCGAACTTTATCGGCATAGCGCCGGTAAAGAATGCGGAAAGCCTGATCGTCGCCCGCTATGGCCTGCTGAACACATTCTTCATCAGAGATCGCCGTCACCACTGTGCCCACGCGAATCGAACCTCTCGAATTGAGCCGCTGTCCTTTTAGACGCAGCCCACGGCTGAAGGTTCAATAGGCCCTAGCAATTGGTACCCTGACAGTTTTGGCCTTCAATGCGGCAGGCAAGTTCGTGGGCGAGGTTATAGCCTTCTGTATCGGGCAGGTCGTCTGCACCGAGGGGGGTCGTTTTCCAGATAGCGCTAAAAGCGCCGGCAAGTTCGCCGAGCAGCGCTTCGTCACTCTCCGGTAAAGGCGCTCTGAGTACCGGGATACCGTGCATTTCGCAGTGCTGGTACTGCGCTTCGGTACTCACCACCTGCACGGGATAGCGTCCGTTGAGAATTAATAATTCTTTTTTCTCGGGGCTGCGCGATATTCCAACCAGTGAGAAGCACCCTTTGAGTCGTCCGATAAGACGTTCCAGACGCGAATGATCAAGCGGTAGCATTAGTTCAGCCTGTGCCTATCTCCATATACCAGGATGCCCGAAGATCCCCGAACTTGCTAGTAAGTTCTCTCCGTGGAAGTACGGAAACCAGCCGGTGTATTTGGCTATACAAAATGCTTAAAAGTTCGATAAACAATTCAGCCAGAAGAGAGATGCTTACCGGTAAGGGGGCTCTAGCTGCTAAAGTATCGAGTCAGAAATAGAATTGAACGCTGCTTTAGAGACCCCTTTATGCCTGCCGTACAGTATCCTCAAAAATCTATGCTCGCAGCGCCAGTCGTGCCGCTAGTCGGGCTGGCGTTGATGTGCGTCGTCTTTTATTTCTGGCGTCTCGACGCCTATACGCTTTTTGACCGCACCGAGGCGGAGACAGCCGAGGTCGCCCGCCAGATGGTCGAGCGCGGCGACTGGGTAACGCCGGTCTTCAACGGCATCCGCTACTTCGATAAACCGGTGCTGCTCTACTGGCTGATGGCTGTCGGCTTCTCCTGGTTCGGCGTCAGCGAGTGGACCGTGCGCCTACCCTCGGCGATCTTTGCCACCACCCTGATTATTGGTACCTATTACTTCGTCCTGCACGTCGTCAGCCCGCGCGTCGCCCTGCTCACAGCGACGATGCTCGCGGCAAACCCCTACGTCTTCGGTCTGGGCCGCACCGGCGTCACCGATATCGGCCTGGGTTGTCTGATGACCGGTGCTTTATTTAGCTGGTATTGGGCTTACAGCCGTAAGCAGACCACCGGCTACTTGCTCGCCTTCGGCTTTCTGGGCGGGGCTGTGCTGATGAAAGGGCCGATTGGCCTATTACTACCGGTGCTCATCGTCGGCAGTTTTCTTTTAGCTACCGGTCAACTGCGGGCCGTGGCGGGCAAGATGCCCTGGGGTCGGGGGTTGTTGCTGATACTTGCCATTAACCTGCCCTGGTATGTAGCAGTGACCCAGGCCAACGGCTGGCAGTTTCTGGAAACTTTTTTCATCCACCACAACTTCAACCGCTTCACAAGCGTCATCGACCTGCAGCCCGGTCCCTGGTACTACTACCTGCTGTACACACCTGCCGGCTTCTTTCCCTGGATAGCGCTCCTGCCGCTCGCCTTCTCAAAACTGACCAACCGGCGCTGGCTTACCCGTGAATACTGGCGCACGAAGGCCCCGGCCGAGCAACTGGTCCTTTTTCTCGGGCTGTGGTTTGTGATCGTGCTGGCGTTTTTGAGCGCCGCCTCGACAAAGCTGCCGCACTACATCATGCCTGCCCTGCCTGCTCTCGCCCTGCTGTGTGCCCTCGTCTGGGACGCTCAAATCCAGGCTCCCGCACGCTCTTTGCGTATCTACCTGGGATTTGTGAGCGGTGTGCTGTTGCTGCTCGCCGTGGGCTTTGCCGTCGCCTTACAGTTTGTCAACGACCCCGCTCTCCCCAACTTGCGCTCCAGCATCGAGGCGGCGGGCCTGCCGTGGCTTCTATCCGGTCTCTTTTTCGCGGCTGCCCTGGCAGTCGGGGTCGCCCTCGTCTTTAGACAACTGGAGTGGGTGTGGGCGGCGAGTCTGGGCACTTACGGTCTACTCTTCGTAATCTTGACGAATGGGCTGATGCCGGTACTCGAACCCCAGATCCACGGTCACCTACTCGATATGGCGGCCTACTTGCGGCGCGAGGTGAGGCCCGGAGACCTGCCTGCCACCCTCGGTGTCTACGCACCGAGCCTCAACTTTTACGGTGCCATCGACCGCATCCCGGTCTTCGAGAAAAGTCCGCAAGTGCGCTACCAGATGGCCCAGTCACAAAGGCTGCTGCTCGTCACCACCGAAGACCGCCTGCAAGCCCACTGGATGGACCTGCGCTACCCGGTTATCCACACTGCCGGTATCTACAAGCTCTACGACATTCCGCCTCGTTCAAAACTGCTCTACGCAAAACCTAGTGTCCCTGGGGGAAATACACCCTAGATGTGTAAATCCGAGCGCCTCATCAGGTAAACTGACTGGCAAAACTGATCTACTGCCAATGACTGTGCTTCTGGACTTGAGCAAGACGCCCTCCGCCGAGCGTTCGGCCTCGGCCAGTACCGGAGCCTGGGTACCGGAGGCCCGCTGGCTGCTCTGGTTGACGCTCATCTGGCTCACGTTCGGATTGCTGATTCTCTTTTCGGCCTCGCTGCCGGTCGGCATCCTGCAGTACAACGACGGTTCACGCTTTTTCGTGCGGCAACTGCTCACCGCCGTCCTCGGTCTCGGCTTACTGACGATGATTTGCCGAACGCCGCTGGAGCGGTTGTTCCAGCTTGCCGTTCCTGCCTTCGCGGTACTGTTTGCCCTGGTGCTGCTGGTGAAAGTGCCGGGCCTTGGCGTCGAACTCAACGGTGCCCGCCGCTGGTTTCAATTTGGACCATTCTCGTTGCAGCCGTCTGAACTGATCAAGCCCTGCCTGCTGCTCATTGCCGCTCCGCTGATTGCCCGCTGGCCCAGCCTACCCGCGCGCGGCAAGCTGATAAGCGCACTCACTGTCGGCGGTGCGGTCGGCGGTATCTTGATGCAGCCCGACCTCGGTACCGCCTTTTTGATCGGTTCGGTACTCTGGCTGATGGCTTTCATCGGTGGCGTGCCGCTCGGCGGATTGCTCAGCGTGGTCGCCATCGGCGGGGCGGCGATAGTCTGGAAAGTCAGTAACACCGCCTACCAGATGGGCCGGGTGACGGCTTTTCTTGATCCGTTTAAATACCCCGAAGGAGAAGGCTACCAGTTGGTGCAAAGCCTGGTTGCCGTCGGGTCCGGGGGCATCACCGGCACCGGTTTTGGTCTCTCGGCTCAAAAAGCGACGTTTCTGCCTTACCCCTATTCAGACTTTATCTTCGCGGTCTTCTCTGAAGAATTTGGTCTCATCGGCACAGCCTCTTTCATCGCATTTCTCTTTGTCTTTGCTGTGATTGGCCTGCGGGTGGCCGTGCGTACTGCCGAAAGCTCCCGCCGCCTGCTCGCGGCCGGTACCACGTTGCTGATTGTCGGCCAGTCGTTCTTTCACATCGCAGTCGTCACCGGATCCGTACCGCCCAAGGGCATGCCGCTCCCCCTCGTGAGCTATGGCGGCAGCGGTCTATTGGCAAGTCTGTTGTGCTGTGCCCTGCTCATCCGTTCAGCGCGAGAGATGAACCTTGCCCCGGCCATCCGCTTCGCCCGACCCCAAAACATCGCCAGTGCACCCCGGCGCGCACCGCGTCGGCAGGCGTCCGCTAACTTGCAGAGGACAAACCGTTCAGGCCTGGGGCGCTAAGCAACCAGTCGCCTAGCCCCGAATCGGGCTGAAACTTTCTGTGTAAACTTCTGCCGCGTTGTTCGGGCTCTCGATGAGGCGCACTTTGTGCAGGCGGGCTCCCATCATGGCGATCGGCTCCTCAAGCAGGTCGCGGATGTGGAGGGCGATATTTTCGGCGGTCGGCACAACCTCGGCAAAGTAGGGCACGTCTTTGTTGAGGAAAGTGTGGTCGAAGGGCAGCAACACTTTGTCCTTGAGCACCTGTTGCAGTTTCACCAGGTCTACGAGCATACCGGTGCGCGCGTCCACTTCGCCTTTCACCGTGATCTCGACGTGATAGTTGTGGCCGTGGCCGTTCGGGCGGGCGCATAGACCGTAGATCTCGGTATTCTCGGCGAGCGATAGGCTGTCGAGGGCGAGGCGGTGAGCCGCCGCGAAGTGATCGCTGATGGTCAGATAGGCTTGCATTCCTTCTCCTTGGTACTCGGCCCAGAGTTCTTCCGATTCGAATAGTTGCACTCGCACTACCGGCAGGTGCCCCTGCAGGCGCTGAAAGATCACCCGCGCCAGATGTTCAGTAGTGGGGAGCGTCGCTGATAGTTCCGGCCAGACGTCATTCAGGGTATTGAGGTCGAGTTGGGCCGTTACTTCGCGCCGGATCACTTGCTTGACCTCCGACAGGTTGAGCACCATGCCGAAGCGGTCAACCGGACCTGCCATCGTTACAAAGAGCGCGTAGTTATGACCGTGAATGCGGGTGGTCGGGCCAAAGCGTTCGCGGTTTTCTGCATCGCTCAGTTCGGCCAGCCAATAGCGGTGAGCAGCACTGAAGCGCTCACGACGAACGATAAGACAGCTCATAAGCGGTAATTTGAAACCTCTACTGCTTTTACGATATCACCGGGTTCCAGCCTGCTGTTCGGTAATAACTACCAGGAATAGGCAGAAAACCGAACTGCTCTACCCCCGCTGTTGCCTAGAATATTGCCAGTGGATCTTATGAGAACCGGCAATGCAGCCCACCAACCCTGAACAATTTACCGAAAAAGCCTGGGATGCGATCGTGCGCACGACCGAGGTCGCCAAGGCCAGCAAACAGCAGCAACTGGAGAGCGAGCATCTTTTTAAGGCTCTACTCGACCAGGACGGGGGGCTTGCCGGCAGTATTTTCACCAAGGCGGGCGTCAGTATTCCCAAGCTCACCGAGCGCATCGAGCAGTACATCAGCCGCCAGCCTAAGCTCACCAACGCCGGTCAGAACGTTTTTTTGGGCCGTAGCCTCGATGCACTCTTAGACCGCGCCGAGCAACTGCGCAAAGAATTTGGCGACGATTTCATTTCTGTCGAACACCTGGTACTCGGTTTTGCAAGAGACACCCGCATCGGTCAATCGCTCCTGCGCGAATTCAACCTCGATGAGGCAAAGCTCAAGGCGATTGTCTCCCAGGTGCGCGGTAGCCAGAAAGTAACCAGCCAGAACCCCGAGGGCAAGTACGAGTCGCTCGAAAAATACGGCCGCGACCTCACCGAACTCGCCCGCGAAGGCAAGCTCGACCCGGTGATCGGCCGCGACGAAGAGATCCGGCGCACCGTGCAAATTCTCTCGCGCCGCACCAAAAATAACCCCGTGCTCATCGGTGAACCGGGCGTCGGCAAGACCGCCATCGCCGAAGGACTCGCCCAGCGGATCGTCAGCGGCGACGTCCCCGAATCTTTGAAGGGCCGCAAGCTCATCGCTCTCGATCTGGGGGCTCTGATTGCCGGCTCCAAGTACCGGGGCGAATTTGAAGAGCGCCTGAAAGCAGTCCTCAATGAAGTGACCAGTTCTGCCGGTCAGATCGTCCTCTTTATCGACGAAATCCACACAGTGGTCGGAGCCGGGGCGACCCAGGGGGCGATGGACGCCGGCAACCTGCTCAAACCGATGCTTGCCCGTGGTGAGTTGCGCTGCATCGGTGCCACAACCCTCGATGAGTACCGCAAATACGTCGAGAAGGACGCTGCCCTCGAACGCCGCTTCCAGCAGGTCTTTGTCGATCAACCGACGGTCGAGGACGCGATTTCAATTTTGCGTGGCCTCAAAGAGCGCTACGAAGTGCATCATGGCGTACGTATCTCCGACAGTGCTCTGGTGGCGGCGGCCGTACTCTCCCACCGCTACATCGCCGACCGCTTCCTGCCGGATAAGGCAATCGACTTGATGGACGAGGCGGCGGCCAAGCTCAAGATGGAGATCACCTCCAAGCCGGAAGCACTCGACGAGGTAGACCGCAAAGTTTTACAGCTCGAGATGGAACGGCTGTCGCTTGCCAAAGAATCCGACCCGGCCTCCCGCGACCGCCTGGAGCGGCTTGAAAAAGAACTGGGCGACCTCAAAGAAGACCAGGAGGGCCTCAACGCCCAGTGGCAGTCCGAGAAGAACATCATCGACCAGGTGCAGTCGATCAAAGAAGAAATCGACCAGGTCAACGTGCAAGTCCAGCAGGCCGAGCGCGACTACGACCTCAGCCGTGCTGCCGAACTGAAATACGGCAAACTCTCCGATCTGCACAAGCAGCTTGCAGCGGCGGAAGTACGGCTCGGTGAAGTGCAGACCAGCGGCAAGTCACTCCTGCGCGAGGAAGTGACAGAAGAAGACATTGCCGAAATTATCTCCAAGTGGACGGGCATCCCGGTCAGCAGGCTGGTCGCCTCTGAGCGCGAAAAGCTTCTCCATCTCGAAGATGAACTGCACAAGCGCGTCGTCGGCCAGGAAGAGGCGGTGCGCATTGTGTCCGAGGCAATCCAGCGCTCGCGGGCGGGCCTTTCGGACCCGAATCGACCGATTGCAAGCTTCATCTTCCTGGGACCGACCGGCGTCGGCAAAACCGAACTCGCCAAGGCGCTCGCCTCTTTTATGTTCGACGACGAGAACGCAATGGTGCGCATCGATATGTCCGAGTACATGGAGAAGCACAGCGTCTCGCGGCTTATCGGTGCCCCTCCCGGCTACGTCGGCTATGACGAAGGCGGCCAGTTGACTGAAGCTGTACGTCGTCGGCCCTACGCGGTCGTCCTCTTCGACGAAATCGAGAAGGCCCATGGCGACGTCTTCAATGTCTTGTTGCAGGTGCTCGACGACGGCCGGGTGACCGATTCCCAGGGCCGCACGGTTGACTTTAAAAATGCCGTGATCATCATGACCAGCAACATCGGCTCCGACACAATTTTGCGCCTCGGGGGCGACGACGCCCAGTACGAACAGATGCGCGAAGAAGTGATGCGCGCCATGCAAGGTCACTTCCGGCCCGAATTCCTCAACCGCGTCGATGACATCATCATCTTCCGCAACCTGCGCCGCGACCAGCTACGCGAGATCATCAAGATCCAGATCCGCCGCCTTGAAGACCGCCTGACCGAGCGCAAGATTACCCTCCGAGTCTCAGAATCGGCTCTCGATTACCTGGTCGATGTCGGCTATGACCCGGTCTACGGTGCTCGCCCCCTCAAACGGGCCATCCAGTCCGAGATGGGTAACAATCTCGCCAAGGGCTTGCTGAAGGGCGACTTCAGCGACGGAGACACGATCTTCGTCGATCTTGAGAACGAACGTTTACAGTTTCGGCGGCTGAGCGCACTCGCGGTCTAAGCGATTGCCTAGCCTGTAGGATTGAGAGCGGCGTACAGGCAATGGCATCATCATGACCCGAGGATTTGGCAAGCCGCCCCGTAAAGACCACAAAAGTTCTACCGCCGCCGCCCAGGCGGCGGAACTGTTCAACCTCGCAATCGCGCTCCACCGCCAGAACCGGCTTGCCGAGGCGATTACCCGCTACCGGCAAACGCTCGACTTCAAGCCCGACCTGGTAGAGGCCCACTTCGCCCTCGGGATTGCCCACCAGACCCAGGGCAACCTTGCCGAGGCAGAAAGCTGCCTGGAGCGCGCCATTGCTCTCCAGAGCAACTACGCGGATGCCCACTTCGCCCTGGGCACGGTCTTGCAGGATAAAGGCGATCCAGAGGGAGCAGTTGCCTGCTACGAACGCACACTTGCAATCGAGGCCGGATACGCCAAGGCCTACAATAACCTCGCCATGCTGCTCCGCAACCGGGGTGACCTGGAAAAGGCCACGGGCCTCTACGAGCAGGCCATCGAACTTGATCCAAACTACGCACAGGCCCACAACAACCTGGGAGTGGTGCTCAAAGAACAGGGAAACCTGGCTGCCGCCGCCGCTAGTTTCAAGCGGGCCTTCGCAGTCCTCCCCAATTTTGCCGAGGCTTACTACAACCTCGGCCTTGTCCTGCAGGCCGAGGGCAATGCTCGCGAGGCGGTGGGTGTCTACCGTACTGCTCTCATTCTCGACCCCAACCTGGCCGAGGCGCACCTCAACCTCGGCAACGGTCTGCAATTGCTCGGTCGGCCCGCCGAGGCGGCAGACGCACACCGGCAAGCACTCACCTTGCGCCCCGACTTTGCGGAAGCCCACTACAGCCTTGGCACTGCCCTGCGCACCCTGGGCCAGACGACCGAAGCAGCCGAGTGCTTCCGGCAAACCCTCGCCCTCAAACCCGACCACCCCGAGGCGAGCCATTACCTCGCAGCAGTCGGCGGCGCACCGATACCGCAAGCCGCGGCACCCGACTACGTAGCTACTCTGTTTGACGACTATGCCGAGCGCTTCGACCAGCACTTAGGCACCCTTTCCTACAGCGTTCCCGCCCAAATTCACCAGGCGGCCATTACAGCCCTCAGTCCGGCCCCGGCGACTCTGGCTGTCCTCGACCTCGGCTGCGGCACGGGCCTGTGCGGCCCCCTATTTCGAGATCTGGCGCGCACCCTGGTTGGTGTGGATCTCTCAGCAAAGATGATCGAGAAGGCCCAGGCGCGGAACGTCTACGACGCCCTCTTTGTAGGCGAACTAACCGGGTGGCTCAAGACTGTCACAGAGCCTTTTGACCTGGCGATTGCCGCCGACGTCTTTACCTACATCGGTGAACTGGAACCGGTCTTTCTCGCCTGTCATCAGGTATTGCAATCGGCCGGTCATCTCATCTTTTCAGTCGAAGCAGCAGAAGACGGCTACACCCTGCGCGAGAGCGGTCGCTACGCTCATAGCAGTGCTTACCTGGCAAGCCTGGCTGAGCGGGTCGGTTTTGCGGTGCTCAGCATCCAGGAGACTATCCTGCGTACCGAGAACGGTGCACCCATTGCTGGCCGGATTGTCGTGCTGCAGCGTCTAACTCAGGGTTGACATTCCAGGATCGACTACATAGACTAGGATCTGCACAATTTGCGGCCAGCTATGAAAGTCCGTGCGTCCGTTAAACCGATCTGTGAGAAGTGCCGGGTTATTCGTCGTAAAGGGCGAGTGATGGTGATTTGTGAGAATCCCAAGCACAAGCAGCGGCAGGGCTAATACCAAATCAAGGAAGTAATCCATCCATGGCGCGTATTGCAGGCGTAGACATCCCCAGAGAAAAGCGAGTCGAAGTCGCTTTGACCTATATCTTCGGCATCGGCCCGGCTCGGTCGGTGCAGATTTTGCGCTCGACCGGCATCAACCCCAACATTCGCGTGCGCGACCTGACTGACACCCAGGTCAACACCCTGCGCGAAGAAATCGAATCCAACTACCAGGTTGAGGGTGACCTTCGGCGCTTTGAAAATATCAACATCAAGCGCCTGATGGACATTGGCTGCCTGCGCGGTCGTCGCCATCGCCTCGGCCTGCCGGTGCGTGGTCAGCGGACGCGTACCAACGCCCGTACCCGTCGCGGCGGTCGCAAGACCGTGGCCGGCAAGAAGAAGGCAGCAGCCAAGAAATAAACCACTTCAGGACAAGCAATGGCGAAACCAACTCGCAGTGGGCAAAAGAAGAAAGTTCGGCGCAACGTGCCGAACGGCGTCGCCCACATCCAATCGACTTTCAACAACACAATCGTCACCATCGCCGATACGGTCGGCGATGTCATCTCCTGGGCCTCCGCCGGTTCGAGCGGCTTCAAAGGTGCCAAGAAGGGCACTCCCTTCGCGGCCCAGCAGGCAGCCGAGTCAGCCGGTCGCCGTGCTCTCGATTCGGGCATGCGCCAGTGCGAAGTGATGGTTTCCGGTCCTGGGGCTGGTCGTGAGACGGCGATCCGCGCTCTACAAGCGGTCGGGCTCGAAATCACGCTCATCCGCGATGTGACCCCGATTCCGCACAACGGTTGCCGTCCACCCAAGCGCCGTCGCGTCTAACTTATCCCAGCAATCACCAAAACCCATGGCTCGCTATACCGGTCCTGTCTGCAAACTTTGTCGTGCCTCCGGCATGAAACTCTACCTCAAGGGCATCCGTTGCTCGTCCCCCAAGTGCGCCATCGAACGGCGCAACTTCCGGCCGGGCGTCCACGGTCAGGCCCGCCAGAAATTGAGCGAATACGCAATCCGCCTGAAAGAAAAACAGAAAGCCCGCTGGACTTATGGCCTTCTTGAAAAGCAGTTCCGTCGCAGCTTTACGGACGCAGCGCGCTCCAAGGGCAACACGGGTGCAAAATTCCTCGAACTGCTCGAACGCCGCCTCGACAACGTCGTCTACCGTCTCGGGTTTGCTACCTCGCGCGCCCAGGCCCGGCAGTGGGTCAACCACGGCCACTTTGCCGTCAACGGTAAGCGCGTCTCGATTCCGAGTTTCCGCGTCCGCCCCGGCGATGCGATTACAGCGATGCCCGGCTCTCAAGAGTTTATCAAAGCCAACCTCGAAATCGCCAACCTGCCCCAGCCACCCAAGTGGCTCGAAGGCGACCGCGACAAGATCTCCGGCTTGGTGAAAGCGCTCCCTGAGCGCGAAGACATCGACACTCCGGTGCAAGAACTATTGATTGTTGAGTTTTACTCCCGCTAAGTCCAGGGGGACGGCTATATGGTCCAGTACACAATCGAGTGCGTAGAAACACGAGTTGAAGCTGACAACGGTCAGTACGGCAAATTTGTCCTGGAGCCGCTTGACCGCGGCCAGGGGACGACGCTGGGTAACGCCTTGCGCCGTGTCTTGCTCTCCAACCTGGAGGGTGCGGCGGTCACAGCAGTGCGCATTACCGGAGTCAACCACGAATTTGCGACGATGAAGGGCATCCGTGAAGATGTGCTCGACATCCTGCTCAATATGAAAGAGCTGGTGTTGCGCTCCTACACAGGCGAAATGCAGATCGGCCGTCTGGCCGTGCAGGGTCCAAAGCGCGTCACTGCCTCCGACCTTGAATTGCCCGCAGAAGTGCAGGTCATCCATCCGCGTCATTACATCGCCACGCTCGCCGAGGACGGCCAGCTTGAGATGGAATTTCAGATCGAGCGCGGCAAAGGCTACCGTGCTGTCGATCGCGGCAGTGAGGACGGGGCTGCTATCGACTACCTGTCGATCGACGCCATCTTCATGCCCGTGCGCAAGGTGAACTGGACCGTCGACAGTTTCCGCAACCCGAGCGGCATCGAGGAAGACCGCCTCACCCTCGAAATCTGGACCAGCGGTTCACTCAGCCCCCAGGAAGCTCTCTCCCAGGCAGCCAAGATCCTGGTCGATCAACTGCGTCCTTTGCAGGAAATTACCTTCGAGCCTCCCGCCGAGCCGGCCCGTTCGCAACCCAGCACTGTCGGTCAGGTACCGATCGAAGAGTTGCAGCTCTCGGTGCGGGCCTACAACTGCCTCAAGCGCGCCCAAATTAACTCGGTAGCCGACCTGCTCGAATACACCGAAGAAGACCTGCTTGAGATCAAAAACTTCGGTCAGAAGTCTGCCGAGGAAGTGATCGAGGCCCTGCAAGACAAGATGGGTCTGAGCCTACCCAAAGACAAACCGTCCCGGAGTTAACTGTCATGAGACACCGTTGTCGCACACCCAAGTTGAGCCGACCGGCCGACCAGCGCAAGGCCCTTTTGCGCACACTCACCACCGAGTTGCTGCGCCATGGGCGGATCACCACCACCCTTGCCCGCGCGAAAGTCGTCCGCTGTGAAGCCGAGCGGATCATCACCCTTGCCAAAGACGGTTCGCTCGCGGCTCGCCGCCGGGCAACCGGCTATATCTACGACCCCGAACTCGTGCAATCGGTCTTCGGAGCTGCCCAGGAACGCTACGGCACCCGTAATGGCGGCTACACTCGCATCCTGCGTACGGTGTTCCGTCGTGGCGACAACGCTGCAATGGCTGTCATCGAACTGGTCTAGTACCGGTGGAAGTACCGGCACGGCGATTGGCTCTGCAAATTCAGTATCTTGGCACCCATTTTTATGGGTGGCAGTGGCAACCCGGCCAACGCACCGTCCAGCAGAGCCTGGAGGAAGCGGTCAGTCGGATTGCCCGCCAGCCGCTACGCTGTACGGCGGCGGGGCGCACCGATACCGGTGTACATGCGGACGCCCAGGCGGTGCATTTCGCGACGACCAAGCGCCTGCCTCCTATCACCTGGCTGCGCGGCCTCAATAGTCTTTTGCCGGAAGATATCGCCGTACGAGCCGTGGCTGAGGTCGCGGACGACTGGCATGCCCGCTTCAGTGCCCACTGGCGCGAGTACCGATATGTGATCTACAACAGCGATGTCCCCGAACTCTTTATTCGGCGCACCAGCTGGTTTTATCCCTACTGCAGACTCGATGTCGAGGCGATGAGTGAAGCCCTCGCGACGATGGTAGGCCATCACGATTTGCGTGCCTTCAGGCGGACAGGCTCGGTGCGGCCACACTCGCTGGTCCATGTCTATGCAGTGGAATGTTGTCGCGAAGGTGCACAGATCAGTATTCGGGTACGAGCCAATAGCTTTCTTTACGGCATGATGCGCCTGTTAGTCGGGGCACTCGCCGAGGTGGGGAGTGGGCGTTGGAGTGTCGATGCCTTTCAGAACCTCTGGAAAAGCGGTGATCGTGAAGCGCTCAAGTACGCCGCACCACCCCAGGGACTGTGTTTAATCGGCGTTGGTTATGCCAGCGATCCGTTCAGCAATAACGGAAATCTGAATGGCCGGTGCCATACTATTCATGAATATTCTTGATGTTGGGGAGCCAGTATTCAATGAAGTGTCCGCGCTGCACCAGCGACGAACTGAAAACGATCAAAGTCGGAGAACTGGAAGTTGACCAGTGCGACAACTGTCTCGGTGTTTACTTTGACGTCAGCGAGATGAAAGAGCTTGTCGAAAGGCCAGACCTGGGTGAACTCAAGCTCCGAGGCAAGCCAGGCGGCCTGCGCACGATAGTACCGCTGGACTGTCCACGCGACGGCACGACTATGGATCAGGTCAACGATATCCGTGCAGCGGATGTGCAGATTGATGTCTGTCCTCTCTGTAATGGCCGTTGGGTAGACGGTGGTGAACTTGACCGCCTGCGTCAGAAGGGACTATTTACCAACGTCAAAAATTTTCTAGTGACCTATATTCTGCCTGGCTAAGGCCATTCGGAGTAGACGGATGTAGCCGTGTAGAGATAGGCAACGGACGCTCTCCATCGGCAACTATGTAATACAGTCAGGCTGCCTGATTATACAACCAAAGGGTCTTCGTCCATGGGAGTAACGGCCTTGTGCGGGTCAACGCGAGCAACGCGCTCTCAGGGAGATAGGATGCGGCCGATTGGGTAGAGGTTGAGACGGTCGTCGTAGTAGGGAGTGCGCTGGTAGAAAAAGTCGAGGCGACGCTCGGGGCTGGCTGCGAAGGCCGGCACTGCGACTTGCTTCTCAAACTCGGCCCGCAATTTTGGGTCTTGGGCCAGCATCTCGCGGGCTAGCTTCTCGATTACGCGCGGCTCGGCGTACTCTTTTTGCTCGAAGATGGCGTCGAGGAAACCCCAGTTGAGGAGCGAATCGGGGGCTTCAGGTTCCAGCAGATGGATAGCGACATTGGCGGCGCGCTGGTCGAGGGGCACGATCACCGAGCCTGGGGCGTAAGTGAGCGTGCGCCGAATAGGGGTCGCTTTAAAAGATTTGAGCCGGTGGTGGCCTTCAAAGGGTGCAGGCTGCCAGCTCACTTCGTCAAACTGGTAGGTCGCGATACTGAGAGTGCGCGGCGCATCAAGCACCTGATAGTTGAGGCCATGCACTTTGAGCCGCTCAATCACCTCGGTGAGATGCACCGGCACGATATAGGCTCGGGGTGGACTCACAGCCTTTTTAACGCTGAATTCGGCGAAATAGGGAATCGTGAACGTTTTGGGCCGGGTCGGGTCGAACTGGATCCAGGTGGTGCCGGAGATAGCGCTCAATTCGAGCCGCGATTCGACCCCGAGAAAAGTGAAGGGCCTGCTCTTCGCGGTCGTCTCAAAAACTAACGGGTACTGTCGAACCGGCTCGTAAGTGCGGCCACGCTCCACGGTCTTCTGATCGGCCATTGTGACAGCCGCCCGCAGTTTGCCTGGAGTCCGGTTGAGGTACTTGAGCGTCTCAACAAGCAGGTCGTAAGTTGCCCTGACCCGGTTGCGGTAGTCCTTGAGCATGTGCGTCTCGACTAGAATCGCCGGTCGATTCTGGATGGCTGCGTAACCGGTCGAGTAGCGCGGCTCGAAGACCTGGGAGGCAAATCCCTGGCTCAAGTCCTTCTCGTCGCGTAGCACGATATAGGGTGCTACGAGATTGCCTCGCCGGACAGTAGCTGGGAAGATCTGTTCCTCGAAGGCAGTATTTTGCCAGCGCAGCAACTCAGGGTCCAGATTGCCGGCCGTTTCCAATCCGTAGGTGAGGTTGTACTGGTAATCAGCCCCATCGGTGTCGTGAGTATCGACGATGAGGTCAGGAAGCCAGCGATTGAAGAGCGAGAGCCAGACGCGCATCTCGGGGCTGTCGGCTTTTAAGAAGTCGCGGTTGAGGTTGAAATTCTGGGCGGTCGTCCGCCAGCCCTGCGCCTCCGGCCCGTTCTGGTTGATCCGGGTGTAAGGCCCAAAGCGCTCGTGACCATCGACGTTGAAAATCGGCACGAAGATCAAGATGGCGTGGTCGAGCAGTGCACTCTGTTCGCCTGTAATTGCGATGTCGCGCACCAGGGCAAGTCCGGCGTCTTTACCGGGAATTTCACCGGCGTGAATACCGGCATTGACCAGCACAATCTCCAGGCCGGAGGCGCGGGCTGCTTCGGGTGTAAACGTTTTGAATTTGGAGAGGACGAGGACCGGGATAGGCCGTCCCTCGGGGCTCTTGCCCACCATTTGCAACTCGACTATAGGAGAAGCCTGAGCAATCCGCTGAGCATAAGCAACCACTTCGTCGTAGCGGCCGGTCTCGCGGTAGCCAGTCGCCTCGGCCCGCGTCTGCCACTCGCCAGGAGGTGCCGTGTGACCTGTACCTGTACCTAGCCACAGCGCGCCTAACAGAACCAGCGCAATCCATTTCATAGCCGGTCCTACGCCTTCAAGGCGAGGCTGGCAAACATCGCTTCCATTTCGGGGGCCTGACCGGTGGAGATGCGCACGTAGCTGGGGAGCTGCCAGCGCTGGCCACCGGCAATCAGGACGCCGCGCTTTGCAAGGCGCTCGACGAGGGGCGTGCAGTCTTTTTTGACGTTCACCCAGACGAAGGGGGCGTCGCTTGCCACCGGCGAAAGGCCGAGGGCAGGCAGCTTCTCCATCAGTTGTGCCCGCGCTGTGAGAGCTACCTGCCGCGAACGGCGCTGGTGCTCGACATCGCCAATCGAGGCGAGACCCGCGGCGACGACAGCGGAATTGACCCCGAGCAGGTTGAGCAAATAGGGCTGCACTTTCTGGAGTACCGGTTTAGTGCTGATGGCGTAACCGAGCCTGAGCCCGGCGAGGCCGTGGATTTTTGAAAAAGTACGCGTGACCAGTACGTTCGGGCGCGTGGTCGCAAGACCGATGGCACTTCCTACTCCGGGAGTCGCGGCAAAGTCGATGTAGGCTTCATCGACGACCAGGAGCGTTTTGGCATCGAGCCCATCGGCGAGGCGTGTGATCTCCGAGAGGGTGAGGGCAGTGCCGGTCGGGTTATTGGGGTTGGTGACGACTACGATTCGTGTCTTGGGGGTAACCGCCTTCAGCATCGCCCCGACATCGTGTCGGTAGTCGGCAAGCGGCACTTTCACGCGCTTGATGCGGTTGCCCAGCATCGACTCGGCTGCCGTACCAATTTCTGTGTAGCCGGGACTTGCTTCGACGATCTCGCCGCCTTCAAGGCCATAGGCGAGGGCCACGGCGCGCAGCACCTCAGTGGAACCCGAGCCGAGCAAAACCGAACTCTCATCGAGCAGCCGAAAGAGTGAGCCGACATCTCCAAAGCTTGCGGGGAGCGGGAACGAGAGCCCATGGAGGCTATGCACCTGGGCGAGTAACTCGAAGACGGTCTGCATCGGGTAGCGATTGCTCGCATCCAGGGTGGCGGCTGCCGCTTTTACAGCCAGCGGCGAAGGACCGAGCGGGTTTTCGTTGTAGAGCAGGCGCACGACACCAGGAGCGACACCGACCCCTTGCACCGATGAGACGCGCACCTCTGCAGCCCAGACCCGCGAACCACTGAGTGTGAATGCCCCAGCAAGACCAATTCCTTGAAGCAAACTGCGGCGCGAAGTTTCCATCTGGGTCCATCCGTAATAGGGCTCGCCCACGTGATAACACAGGCTGACAGTACAGGTGGTGAGGATTGTTACCACGGAGCAATTTACCCCTTGGTCCGGCTGCCTCGGCCCCCGGCAAGCTAACGGGATTCGAGCAATTTCAGCAAATCTTTAGTCCAGCTTTCTCGCGGATACTCGACAATGCGGCCAACTACTTTCCCGGAGCGCAGTA
>JANNPH010000197.1:0-10501 GCA_031399965.1 Gloeobacteraceae cyanobacterium SOY_34_metabat_159
GCAGGGGGCGGACGCCGCCCCTTGCTCGGGGGCGGGGGGTGTGGGGGGTAGGGGGTGGAAACCCCCTGTCCCCCACATCCACAGACTAAAAAGCCCACGACAAATCCAACTCCCCCTCTTGAAGCCCAAAAAGCGAGGCACAGAACCCTGTACCCCGCTTTTCAAGTGAGATCACTATTCTTCTAAACAGCGATCAAT
Organism: Gloeobacteraceae cyanobacterium SOY_34_metabat_159; assembly: GCA_031399965.1. Taxonomy (GTDB): domain Bacteria; phylum Cyanobacteriota; class Cyanobacteriia; order Gloeobacterales; family Gloeobacteraceae; genus JANNPH01. The sequence continues at coordinate 199 of JANNPH010000197.1, forward strand.
AGCCTTGGTAATTCGCTCATAACCCTTGCCACCGGTCTGAAAGTGGCGCAGTTGACCTACTTTGCTGAAGACGAAATAGCCCGGAACGTAGAGGTTTTCAAAGCGACGGACAATCGCATGGTCGTTATCAATCGCACAGGGCTGAGTGATGAGCATATTTTCTTTGAGGTCTTTAGTAACGGCCTCAATGTCCAGTTCTTCCTCCGAGCGAGGCTGATGGACACTCAACACCACAACGCCCTTTTGCAGATACTCGTCCCGAATCGCGTTAAATTGCTCGACCACGTCATGACAGATGTAGCAAGTAATCGACCAGAAGTGGAGGAGCATCACCTTGCCTGCATAGTCATCAGGCTTCACCTCGCCATTCACCCAGACAGTTGCCCCCTCCAACGACGGGAGGGGGTCCCGCATACGCAGAGCCATGACTAGACGAGTTCGAGAACTTTCTGACCAGGCTGCCATTCTGCCGGGCAAAGGCCGCCATTTTGTAGTGCCTGCAGCACACGCACCGTTTCATCGACCGAGCGGCCAACGTTGTCATCGGTAATCGTCGTGTACTTGAGGACGCCCTCCGGATCAATGATGAAAAGACCGCGCTGAGCGTAGCCCTCTTCAACATTCAGGACACCGTAAGCCTCAGCGACTTCCTTGGTGTAGTCAGCTGCGAGCGGAAACTTAAGCCCGGAGAGGCCATTCTTTTCGCGCGGGGTGCTGATCCAGGCCCAGTGGCTAAAAACTGAGTCAGTCGAACAGCCCAGCACCTCAGTATCGAGCGCTTCAAATTCTTCGTAGCGGTCAGAGAGTGCCAGGATCTCCGTCGGGCAGACGAAAGTAAAATCGAGCGGGTAGAAAAAGAAGATCAGCCACTTGCCTTGATAGTCAGAAAGCGAAATCGGTGAACCGAGGCTCTTGGCACTGGTCGCACCCTTGGTGCTCTTGAGCGTAAAACTTGGGGCCGGTAGGCCTACTTTTGCCGTCATATCGTTAAGCTCCAGAGAGTCACTACTGCGTACAAAGTCTAACCTTAGAATTATTCAACTGCTGGAACTTGTCAACGTAAACCGTCAAATTAGGCCAACTTTCAGCTGTACACATCTGACCAGGAGAGCGTTGATGGAACATCTCGTCTAGAGTTTCTTTGAGCAGGGCTACCAGTCTTCTACCGACCATCAAAGCGTATCTCGCAAAGTTAAGCAGATTGATAGTGTTAGCTTCTCCTCACCTCAATATAAACACACAAACATTTGACCTCTGTGTTCCGGCAAAAGGACTATGCAAGAGACTGACACCCAAAGCCCCGAGTTAAAGTCAATTAAAGAGAAAAAGTTTTCAAGGAATCTATCTTGAGGACGATTTGTAAATTTTTATCGGTTTTAATCTCTCTCCTCAAAACACACTCCACAATCGAAGTAAGCAACGGAACCACCACACCATACTCAGGAAAGCAAGCAGTCCAGGTGCGATTAAACCTCCCGATTTTAACGCTTGCTCGACGCCGTTGAGCAAGCCAGGTTTTCTGTACAGATCTCAAAACGGATTGCCATTCAAAGGAGTCTACTCCATGGACAAAGTACAGCAGGGAGGAAAACAGACCGCTCTCGCTCTCGATGGCTCAAATGCGCTGAAACCCAGACATAGAAGCAGCGCACCGGCTCTCGCGACAGTTGGTGGTGGCTACCAGGTCTTGACTGCTATCTACTGGGACCAGGGGCGGGCCGAACAGACACTTATCGAACTCGAACAGGCTGGTTTTTCACCTGAGCAGATTAAAGTTGCCATGGCAGATACTCAACTACTTGCTGTCAAAACGACCGCAGTGACTGCCGAGCGCTGCTCAATCTTCAGGAGACTACATGCAGGCAGTAAGCAGTTTGCTTGCATCTCGAATCCTGGCGCAGCTCTTCTGGAGATGGGCATTCCTGAGGCCGAAGTACACGAGTTGCAGCGTGCCCTCCATACCGGCGGCATTATTATCATCATCAACGTTGGCCAGCAGGCAGCAGTGGCCCTGCGCATCCTGCAGCATCGCCATGGAGCAATCGTGCTCGGACCGGCAGCATTGCTGGACACCTTGATAGCCGGGGCTAGTTTTGTCTCTGGCCCCTGCGAGCGAGAATCAGAGCACCGCCCGGTAAAGCTCGAACGCCAGGCGTATCGAAAGTTCGTTGTATAGGCAACTCGAATCGTTATCGCGTACTCGTGTCCGACTATTTTGACGGCTATCTCGCCTGGAACCGACCGGCTATGGGATAGTAGCGAGCGTGACCCTTGCTTATAACGACGTGACTGGTGCTCAATTGCGAGAATTGCTGCAGCGCAAGTGGGGTCGCTCTTACGACATCCAGTTGCTGCGCCGTGGGGACCGGCTCTACTTCCAGGTGATGTGGCGCTACCTCGAACAGGGCACCTTCGGTCGCACCGAGGCCGAGTACGCTGCCCACCTTGAACGGGTCGGCCGACAACTTGGCGAACTCGGTCTCACTGAGACGGTGCTCGTTTTCCTGGAGCGGACCACCGAGAAGCCCCGCATTGGCCGCGCTGTTTCGCTGCCGCTCGAATTAAAGGGATAGAGTCCGCTACTCGACAAAGCGCTGGAACTGCACTTTCGGGTCAGGGTAATCGTGATAGCGCGCTGCAGCCGATTCAAGCCGGCTGAGTTGGCTGAGGGCCAGGCTACAGGGCCTACCGTACTTGGCTTCGACTCGATTGCTGGCAATCTGCAAGGCTGTGCGTGCCCGCTCCAGAAAGTCGCCGAGGGCATACTCTCCAGGCTCAAAATAGTCTTTGACGACAAGGGAAGGAGAGTAGGCAGTCTCCACAGTGCCGTCCGGCCAGCAAAAGCAAAAGCGGATTTCAGGCATAACCTTCTGCTAAGAAATGTCTGTAGTGATCGACATGCATCCTGGCGGATTGCTCCCAGGTATAAATCGGCAGTACCGAGCGAGCTTGCTCGACGAGCTGTTGGGCTTTGTAGGGCTGCACGGCGCTCACCATCGCCAGGGCAATGGCCGCCGGGTCTTCGGGGTTGACAAGCAAAGCTTGATTCGGATTCAAGAACTCCGTGAACGGGGGCTGGTCGGAGGTCACCACCGGCAGACCGCTGGCGATCGCTTCGAGGACGACGAGCCCCCAGCCTTCTTTCAGAGATGGAAAGACAAAAACTTCGGCGCTTCTGTAAAGAGCTGGTAGATCCGGTTCGGGGATGACTCCGGTGAGGATCAAAGACTTTCCAGGCGAGAGCCCAATGGTCTGGGCCAGGGACATAAAAGTATCCCCATAGGTCCGGTAATCAAAGAGGGTCTCGCCGCCCGCGATCACCAGTTGCGCCTGTGGGTAAGTGGTGAGCACTTTTGAAAATGCCTGCAAGAGCGCAATCGAGTTTTTGCGGGGCTCGATACCGCCGACGGTGAGAAAAATCGGCCAACCGTTCAGGTCGAGGCGCTGTTTGAGCGAGTCTTCGGTGCCATCTTTCGCGGACTGAAATCGCTCGACTCTCACCCCGTTGATCACTCTTTGCGCCTGCACCTGGTAGTGCTGCTGGAGTGCTTGCTGCCACTGGGTACTCACCACAAAGCAGCGGTCCGGCTCCCGGATCGAGCGCTCCTGGCAGGCCTGAAGATAGGGACTGGCGTAATCATCGACGTGGTGGACAGTGCGGATAAAGCGGGAAATGCGCTTTTGTGCGCGCAGTACCGAGAGCGCGTTGGCACCGATGCAGTCCTGAGCGTGGTAGAGGTCGTGGCCCAGGTCTGTGTTGCTCAGGTACTGTACAAATTCTTCGATGCGTTGTGCAATCACCCGGTCGATACCGCCCTCAACGGGTTGGGTCGGTACCAAACGGTAATCGCAGCCGGGGGGACGGGCAAAACCGGTATTTTCTTTATCGAGGGCGTAGACGCAGACCTGTTGCCCGAGGGCCTGGAGCGCTTCGGCCAGTTCCAGGGTGTGTACGACGCCACCGCGCAACCTGGTGGAGTAGGTCAGTAGAGCAATTCGGAGTGGTACCCCGGCGGCTTGCACATTCATAAAGCAGCTCGGGAGGGAGAAAAGCCGGTGAGTGCTTGTTCTGCCAGATCCCAGAACAGTACACACTCCCCACGGTGGCGAAAGACCAGTTGTTTTCCAGACTCGACCGTGCCGATTGCAGCACAGCTCAAGTCGCGCTCTGAGAACTGTTGTTGAACGGCACCGGCTAACTCGGGCCGCACGCTCAATAAAAACCCGTAGCTCGGAAAGCAGACCAACCAGTGCTCAAGCGTCATTTCCGGCGGCAACGGAATCGCTTCGAGGTCGAGGGTGGCACCCTGGTCGGAGGTTTCCAACAGCATCAGCAGCGTGCCGACCAGCCCGCCCATGCTGATGTCTTTACCCGCATCGCACAGTCCGCTTTCTGCCAGTTGGGGCAGGATGGCCAGGTCTGAGCGCAACCGCGCCGGATCTGCCTCGGTGGCGGCATTCCAGAATGGGTAGCGTGCGTGCAGGGCACCTCGCAAGTCGAAAGCAACCAGCAGCTGGTCTCCCGGTCGAGCGGCAAAGCTTGAGATGAGCGAACCGGCCCTACCGAGGATGGCGACAGAAAGCGCATCGTAAGGGCTGTGGCTATTGGTATGCCCCCCGACAATCGGCACATGGTAGGCGCGGGCCGCAGCCTGCATGCCCTCCCACAGGGGAAGACTACTGGCCACGGACTGACTCCAGATCGTATCGACGACGGCGAGCGGTCGGCCGCCCATCGCATAGATATCGCTGACATTGACCATCACGGCACACCAGCCCGCGAACCAGGGATCACTTTGCACCAGTTGCGGCCAGAGCCCTTCCGCCGCCAGCAGTAAATAGCCGTCACCATCGGGAATCGCCGCACAGTCGTCTCCCAACCGCACAGCCCCCGGACCTAGTACCTGCGAAACCGTCTGAATATCACGCTTCTGGGTGAGTCCGCCGGCCTGGCGTAACCGATGGACCAGTTCTGTAAGCATCAAGAAGTTCCCCGGCTCACAAGCCGCATCGGGCGAGGCTCCTCCACAGCAGGATAGTAGTCCAGGTCGGCTTCCATCAGGTGGTGGGGCTGGCCGCAAATCGTCAATTCTTCACAAGATGTCCAGTGCTGACGGGCGAAAAAGCGGACATTTTGCAACTGCACCGTCGCCAGAAAACGGCGGCATCCCCAGGCGTGGGCCGTGGTGACCGCCTTGTAGATCAGTCCGCGGCCAATCTGCCCCACCCGGCGGTAGTCCCGGTGGACCCCGAGACGTCCTCCGTACCAGAGTGCAGAGGCGGGTTCGTAGATGCGCACGATACCGACGACGCTCGCCTCATGCTCGGTCTGGACCTGGGTGGCGATGATCGGATAGGCGATGGCATCGAAGTCATCCCGGTCACCGGTCTCGAAAAGTTGTTGCTCTTCGACGAAGATTGTGTGCCTCAGGGCGAAGTAGGCGGCCTGCTCCTGCTCAGAACGGGCCAGGCTGAAGCGGTAAAGGGGCATGGGGGTCACCTTAAGATCTGGTCGATAGCGGTCGCAGGCTCGTTGTCGGCTGTTGGTGGTAAAGACTGCTCAAGATGCCCCCGATTCAAAGAGGGAAAGCGCCGAGCAGGCCCCGCACTTACCGCAACCGGCTTTGCTTTCCCCTGCTGTAAGACCGGCACGGTGGAGCATGGGGCCAAGTTGCCGGTAAATGGCAAGCATGTAGTCACTATCCGGCGGAGCGTGGTCGGCAAGCGCCGTGCCACCGATCGGCACGAAGGGAACGACGAAGGGATAGACACCGACTTCGATCAGCCGTTCGCAGGCCGTGAGCAGGCCAGGCAGGTCATCTCCCAGCCCGGCGAGCAAATAGGTGCTCACCTGAGCGCGCCCAAATACTGCCACAGCCGCGGCAAACGCCTCAAAGTAGTATTCGACCGAAACAGCTCCTTTAGCGGGCATCACTCGGGCGCGCACCTCGGGGTCGATCACTTCCAGGTGCATCCCGAGACTATCTACCCCGGCAGTACGCAGGCGCTCGAACCACGAAAAATCCGATGGCGGTTCGCACTGCACCTGTAGTGGCAGAGGCACACGCGCCCTGACTGCCTGGGCACATTCGCGCAGGTAGGCGGCGCCCCGGTCGTCGGTATTCGGGGTACCGGTCGTCATCACCATCTGCTTGACCCCGTCGAGGCGCACGGCCGCCGCCGCCACTTCCGCCAGTTGTTCGGGAGTCTTGCGGGCAATGGTCAGACCGGCGTCGAGCGATTGACCGATTGCACAAAACTGGCAGGTGGTCTCCTGGTTGCCGTAGCGCATACAGGTCTGGAGCACCGTGGTCGCCAGCACGTCTTTGCTGTGGAGCAGGGCTATCTTCCAGTAAGGAATGCCCTCGGCTGTGCTGAGACTATAAAACTGCGGCTGCGCCGGGAAGCTGATGGTGCTGACCGCCTCGCCGTCGCGCTCCAGCACAATCTGGCTACCGGGACGCACGAGCCGGGCCACAAAAGGAGACCGGGAAGCTCTGCCGGTAAAGACCGGGACCATGACGGTGGTGCCCTCCAGGGTGACCGCCCGGTGGTCCGACGGCCCGGCGCCACCCCGGCGGCCCATGTTTTGCGAGGTCTCGTCAATCAACTTCAACCCGTGGGACTGCAATTGCGTGATCAACTGTTGCTTGTTCATGGTTTTCGCTGCCTGCATTGCTAAGAAGGGACCACTCGCTGGGGTTGAGCTGCAGGCGTAGGAGATCGGGTCTCGCGTAGTGGCCGACGCAGTCCATCATTCGTTTTCGCTTGGTGATGAGGGCAAAGTCCAACTCGGCCATTACCATCCCTTCCCCTTCCAGCAGCGGTGGGGCAAGATGGTTGCCCTCCGGGCCGATAATCGCTGTGTTGCAGCCACGGGCGAGGACTGCCTGCAACTTCTCGTCGGAGGTCACCTGGGCGACCTGTTCGGCGGAGAGCCAGCCCGTGGCGTTGACCACGAAGCAACCGGCTTCGAGGGCGTGGTGGCGGATAGTCACTTCTATCTGGTCTGTAAAAATTTGCCCGACCAGGGAGCCTGGAAATTGAGCGCAGTGAATTTCCTCGTGCTGAGCCATCAGGGCAAAGCGGGCCAGGGGGTTGTAGTGCTCCCAACAGGCAAGCGCCCCCACGCGGCCCACACCGGTCTCGACGACTTTGAGACCGGCACCGTCTCCCTGGCCCCAGACCATCCGCTCATGGTAAGTCGGGGTGATCTTGCGCCGCTTGAGTAAGAGCTTTCCGTGTTCGTCAAAGATGAGCTGGGTATTGTAGAGCGAACCGCGCTCGCGCTCGTTCACCCCGACCACTACGACTACCCCGTAAGACCTTGCAGCCCGAGCAATCGCATCCGGGACCGGACCTGGCACTTCGACCGCTTCCTCGTAAAGCCGCATGTGTTCTCGACCCATCAGCACCGGCGGCTGGATGAACGAGAAGTAGGGGTAGTAAGGAATGCAAGTTTCTGGGAAGACAACCAGTTGAGCCCCGGCTTTCGCCGCAGTGGCGATTGCCTGAAGCACTTTCTCGGTCGTTCCTTCCCGACTGAAGAGCACAGGACTGAGTTGGACTGCCGCTGCACAGACCTTGCGAGTGTACACAATCACGTCTCCGAATTGGAAAGCCAGGACCCAGCCAGGAGGCAGCTTCTAGAGCGTCCAGGTATCGAGGATGAAGGCATTTTCCTTGCGGTGCATCAGAACGATGTCTAAAACATCGAGGGGACTGATGGCGCGGATGCCAGGGATCAAAGAGGGTTCGCCGTGGCCGTAGAGGGCCTGGAGTGCGAAGCGGCAGGCATAGACCTTGCCCCCTTCCGACATGAATTTAATGATCTGGTCGTTCATGGCCTGGTGTCCGGGAAAGGCACCGTCGCCAATTTTCGGGAAGCCGCGCTGCAAGCCGAGGGTGACCCCAGGGCCGTAGAGCAAGATCGAGGTCTCAAAGCCCTTGCGCAGAATGCGGGTGGCCGTGAGCAAGTTGACCAGGCCGATGGACCCCTCGAAAGCGACGGTATGAAAGGTCACCAGGGCCTTCTCACCGGGTTCCGCCTTTACATCGGGGAATACTTTCTCCTCGTAGTCCACGAAAAAATCGCCGGGCTTGTGGGCAGGGGTTGTCACTTCAGGCATGATGCTCTCCCAGGAAGACTGTATTGAACGGGACGTTTGCAAATCTGGTGCGCAGTCGGAAGCTTTTGATGGCCCGGCCGATCGCCGATTGGGTGCAGCTTAGAAGCGGCTTCTCGCTGTTCCTGTAACTGCTGCTACTAAATACCGAGGATTGACACTTAAGACAGGTACTGCTGAGGCTGAAAGCATCACCAGGATCGACAGCCCTGGCGATTTCGACAGGGTGCGTTAAAGACCGGGGGCGACTTTCTCCAGTGTCCTGGAGTCGTTTTTTTCTGCAATGCGGTTGGCCAGATAGATAGCATCCTGGGCAATTCCTGAAAAACGCCCGGAGCCCCAGGTGTGTAACCAGGGCAATCCCAGAAAATAAAGCCCACTCACCTTCGTGACGCCGCGGTCGTGCTCGGGGTAGCTTTTCTCGTCAAATACAGGAACATCAACCCAGCTAAAGTTAGATAAAAACCCGGTACACCAGATGACTGCGCTGAGGTTAGCCCGCTCATAATCCAGGGACAAGATTTCTTGAGTTGGTTCCCAGACGGGCTGGTAAGGGTTCTCTAATGGTGCTTCGATTTGCTTATTTTCGATAAAGACATCGATGCTTCTTTTGATGCTCTCGGCCACTGCATCGGCCTGGTCCAGATTCGCTTTGAGGTTGTCTTTGAATTCTAGTTGGCTACCGCTGATTTCTTTTAGCGAACCGTAGAGCTTCATGCCCTCCAGGTAAAATCGTCTCAGGTCTATTTCGCGGCCGTTGTCGCGACCGGTGACGTAGTGATTGGTTTTATGTCTGATCGTCTCTTTTTGAGGATGCTCGTCGAAAGGGATGTCGTAATATCCCATCTGCTCTAACCAGTCCACGACATCTTTGCCGCGGTAGAGCCTGGGAGAACGCGGCGCACTGCCCACACATAGATGCACGCTTCTGCCGTCGAGGTGGAGGTCTTCGGCAATCTGACAGCCCGATTGCCCGGTGCCGACTACCAGGATTTCGCCTGGAGGCAGCGATTGCGAGTTCTTGTATTCAGAAGAATGCAGCTGTAAGACATGGCCGGGTAGCTGTGTTGCAAACCCTGGCAGCCTGGGAGCGTGATAGCTTCCCGATGCGATCACCACTTGATCTGCAGTGAAATAGCCGATCGAAGTTTCCAGACCAAACCGGTCTGTTAGTTTACTGACTTTAAATACTTCGACATTTTCTTTGACCGGTGGTGAAAAAGACTGGGCGTAGTCCTCGATATACCGGACAATTTCTGCTTTGCGCATGAATCCGTGCCGGTCTTCTCCCGGATAGGTATATCCCGGCAGTCTACATTGCCAGTTGGGAGTCACCAGACAAAAAGAATCCCACCGCTTTGAGCGCCAGGAATGTGCAATCTTTTGTTTCTCAAAGACGAGGTGATCAAGGCCGCGTTCTTTCAGGCAATAGCTCATCGAGAGACCAGCCTGTCCACCCCCGACGACGACAACTGAATAATGGTTTTTCATCGAGTTACTATCCAGCAGCTCATGGTGTCAGCACTGTCAGGCTAAAGGCTGAAAGACCCGGATTTTGTAGCTCCTGGTACGAAGTCGTCAGGTCTGGTGATAGTGCTAGGTTCAGTTTGCTGCACCATCAATTGTGCACAGCAGCCTGATGGAATCGCTAGGTTCCAGGTTGGCTACAGGCTGAGCCAGCCTTTTGAAAGAGCTAAGTAGAGTGCATGAAAGCGTGTCCGTGCTCTGGACTTGACGAGGATATTGCGGACATGAAATTTGACGGTACTCTCGCTGACGCACAGTTTGCCTGCAATCTCGCGGTCACGCAGCCCCTGCCCGAGTAACGTCAGGATTTTCTGTTCGCTCTCCGTGAGGGGATTTGGCAACTGCTGACCTTGAGCCGCGATTCCCCAGGTTTTGCCCTCGATCACCGCCTCTACAGCACTGCGTAACTGGGCGGGGCTGACCGATAGCCCGAGGCGTGCTCCCAACCCCTCGGGTAGACTCTTCTCCTCAGGGGCAATACACAGAGCCAATTCCAGGCGCTGTCGGTGGGCGAGGGTATCGGTAATAAGGGGGATCCCAGTCACCTCCTCGCCAACGACGGTCAATCCGGCCTGGTAAGCAAGCTGGGTAAAGGCCAGTTGCAAGATAGAAGACTGGCAATGCACGCGGACCTGAGGGCCAAGAACGCA
>JANNPH010000209.1:0-7323 GCA_031399965.1 Gloeobacteraceae cyanobacterium SOY_34_metabat_159
AAACGTTCGAGTAACGCCTGATAGTGCTGGTATGAGAGCACGACATGGCTTGGCCGTGACTGCTTGGTCAGCAGGATCGGCTCAGTGGCAGCTCGGTCGAAGATCTCGCCGTGTCGGTTGCGTGCATCAGTGAGAGTAAAGATCTGCATGTCTATTTTGACTATTTTGTCTACTGTATCCTCTCTCGTCTCAGCTTGTAGGGCAGGTCATCTCTCGATCGGTTTCAAGGCCCGAGTCGCACAAAGGGGAGGCGGCGAAAAACTTGGCGAGGTTTCCTTTGCGCCTCGTCTACTGCATGTGCCCAGTACAACTGTGCTGCACAGATTTCAGTGTTTAGCTGCTTTGTAGTACGCGCTCCACGGGTTTGACGTCCCCACTCGCCGAGGTCGCCCTGCCTCGTCTGGAGCACTATCCAAGGAAAAACATCTTGTAGGATGTGGAGAATGTCTGCAGCAGGGCGGCTATGGAGCACCTTTACGTTGGTTGGCGTCGGTACCTGAATTCAGAAGGCAAGCCCGTCTACCACCGGGTCTCCGGGGATTGGCGCTGCATCGTGCGCGAAGAGGCCGGAGGGTGGGTTGCTCAGATCATGGGCCCACCCTACTGCTATCCGGACTACGGGATGCGCCAATCACAGCAAAAGGACGACGAAGCGGCCCGCCGCTGGGCGGACAGCGAGGTGAACCATATGCGCGCCGCACGCCGCCGTCCGCCGCCCTCCTCATGGATGAACTGACCCTCTCAAACCTCGAAGCGCGTCGGCAGATCGTTGGCTAACCATGCCATTAAAATTGTTCTCGGCATCGCCCTGCTGGCATGCGCTTTGTACCGTGGCGAACTTCGGCAAAATGTTGAATGTCAATTCACAAGACCAGTCCGCGACAATACCTAGCCAGAATATCTTCAGCCGATGCCGACCCAATGACATCTTCTAATTGACGCCGCTAACTCGCGACAGTTGCACACTAAGCTGCACTTTTCCGGCTTATGACCACTCCCTGATTTCCTCGATGCACAGTCTTGCCTGAGTCTGCAGGGCTTCTGCTTTGTGCGTGGCAAAAAATTCTGCCGCCCGCTCGAAATTCAATCTTGCAGCTTTGGTTTCACCAATAGCTGCATGGGCATAACCCAGTGACATTTGAGCCATGCCTGCTGTTGAGGCCATCCCTTGGGCAGTGATGTCTTTTGGAAACAAATCATTCCATTCCTCGCAAGGCTGGGTAATGATTTCGACCACTTTCTGAAAACCTGCTCTTGCCACCTGAATCTGCCCTGCCTCTGCTTGGGCGTATGCTCGGTCGAGAAACAATTCTGCGTATGTACTCACCCAAGAAGGAGACCAATGTAACAAGTTGTCTGCTTGGGCAACCCGGACGGCCACATCGTAATCGGCAATGGTCGATTCAAGCTCCCGCAGTTCCAGGAAGCACAGCGCACGGCTCCAGTGGAGAGACCAAATGTGTTGGGTTGACGGCCCTTCTTGCCCAGAGGCTGTCTGTATATTCAGCAACCGGCTGTAGTCTTCGACTGCTCCCTGCCAATTGCCTGTCTGTGCACGCAACGCGGCACGACTTTTGAGCACCCAGTCCGCTTCGTAGAACAGTCCTCCAGGGGAGTCGAACATCTCGAACCCGATTTCGAGGGCTCGGGAGCAATCGGCTTCCGCTGCGGCCCAGTCCCCCAACTCGAAGCTTGCCACCGCCCGGTTGTAATAATTGCCCGCTCTGTCCGGTGCAAGTTGGATGGCACGGTCGAAATCCTTGCGCGCCGACTGTAGAGACGCCTCGGGTTTCGGCCTTGCCTGCACATGGAAGTGCATCAAGCCGCGCCACTCAAATACGGAGATGCAGTCGGGATAGCGCTCTACTAGGGGGTCAAGCCGTTCGGCACGATGCTCGGTGAGGCCCAGCAATTTGTCCACTGCCTGGCGAACTGCTGGATGATCCGGCTGAGGCGGTCCTACGAGCGGGTGCATGACGAAGTGCGGCAACTGGCGTCGGCGGGTGCGCATCAACCGCACACCGATAGCGGCGGACGAAGCTTGAGGTGCCTCAAGGGCCGCTGCCAGGACCGCAAAAGCCGCCAGGCTGGCCAGAACAAAAACACGGCGGGTGCTCATATGCTCGGTGCTTGCGTCGTGATGCGTGTGCCTGTAATTGTACAGGCTGCCCCGTCTGCCCTTATCCTGCAGGGTCGTCTACCTGGCTAGAACACTTCCCAAGTTGCTGGAGACGCTATTTGTACGCTTTGCTGCAACGCCCAATGCGTAGGCGACAAAGACGTTGAGGTCTAGCACCACCCGCACTGTCATCTACTTACTTCAGCGGCCCAGTCGAGTACGGCATCCTCGTTGTCGAGGTCAATCCCTTCAGGCAAAGGAATCGAACTGGCTAACGTCCTGGCTGACTGCTCAAAACGAATGGCCAGCAGGGTCCGGCGGAGAGCCTCTACTGCCGGACCGATGTTAGTCGTCCCGCTCGCCGTGTCCTGGTTGAACTTCCTCAGCATGTCGCGGGTATCGGCAGGAAGGCGAGTATAAAGCTTCAGGGCCTCTTCCGCTACCTGGGCTACCGAGCGGTCCTCTTCTTTGGCAATAGAGGCGACACTCTCAGCCAGTTGTAAATCTGTGTAGGCTGAGACGATCTTCCGTTCTCGATCTGTCTTCTTGCGCCCCATCCGAATCCCTCCTCGAATCTCTAGAAATATTCTAGCGATATGCAGGAACTAGGCTGTAGTCTGGCTGGATCTGGAAAACTAGAAGCCCGAAAGTCAACTTGTACTATCAAGCCTGTGAATACCCTATTCGAGACTGAGCGACTGATTGCCCGCGCCTGGGATCCGGAAGCAGATACCGAGGCTGCCTTCTTGATCTATGGCGACGCGAAGGTTATGCACTTTTTGCCCCGTGGTCCGGCCCTGGATCTGGCCGAGACGCGAGCCCGGCTGGAGCGCTATGGCGACGGTCGGGGAAGCTGGGCGCTGGTTGAGAAAGCAACCGGGGAACTGGTCGGCAATGTGTTTCTCGGTCGCATCCCGGATGGAGAGGACAAGCCGACGGAAGATTATCAGGTGGGATGGCACCTGCGATACGACCGCTGGGGCCGGGGGTATGCGACTGAGGCGGGACTGGCTGCTCTCGAATGTGGATTTACTGAGCTTGGTCTATCCGTGATCTATGCCGTGGTCGATCCGGGAAATCAGGCTTCGGCGAATGTCGCTTTGAGACTGGGGATGAAGCCGCTCGGGCAGACTGACCGCTACTACGGTGAGACCCTGGAGCTATTTCGGCTATTCAGGACTGATTTTGCGGGTCAGATGGCTGAAGCACCGCAAATGGGCGACACTTGACCCTCAACGCTCCAGGGGCACGGGGCGCAGGCGACCGGCCACTTCGACGCTCGGCCAGTCAGGGTCGAAAGTCAGGTTCTCCAGGGTGCCGTCCTCACTGAGCGCAAAAGTGTCCTCGACCTTGCTGCCCGGTAGACTCGGGTTCCAGGCTACGATCATCGAAGCCAAAAGGACTTCGGGGCTATCGGGGGTAGCGATGGTCTCGCGGGCCTGGTAACCGGTGAGACCTCCCTGGTGGTGCTGGCGGATGGCCTCGGGATAACCGTGTTTGTGGTAGCTTTCGGCAAGTGCGTGGTAGGCGTCGGCGAGTGAAGTGCCGGGACGGGACAGGTCGAGCACCACGGATTCGATTGACCGAACCTGTCTATGGAGTTTGGAGCGCTCGGGGTCAAGGGTGCCGAAGTGGACAAAGCGGGTCAGGTTTGCGTAGAGCCCCTGACCGCGCGCACAGAAGACGAGCATCGCCTCCCGGCCCAATCGTTCATGGCTCGGGGTGGCGTGCCGGTAGAGCGGTAGACGGCGTTCACCCGCCGCGAGGGTCAAAGCCGGGTGTAGCCCGCGGGCCCAGAGTGCCTCGGCACCGGCTCCTGCCAGTTGATAGCCCGTCCAATCGGGCCTGGCAGCACCCAGGACTTCACGCATCGCACCACTTGCCAGACGCCCGACGCGCCGGTAGCGCTCCAGTTCTTCCGGCAGCAGCACAAGCTTGCACGCGCTCAGGGCCTGGGGGAGTGGGTCCTCTCCGGGATGGGGACGGTCGCTCAAGACCTTACCGGCGTCAGTGGCCTCGACAACGAAAGCCTCGCGCCGGGCGGGCTCTGCCCAGGGGTGCACGTGAAACTCGAACTGAGCGGGCAATTCTTCAGCACGTAACCGCTCAGCTTCGATTTCGTCAGTCAGGACCCAGGCTCCTTTCTCGGTCACCAGCAGTTCGGCCACGCCACTTTCGGCCGCGAGCAGCACCGTGTTTGAGGCCCCCGCCGTTGCCCAGGAAAACCAGTCGGTGCCGCGCAGGCGTATAGCCTTAGCCTCGGTTCTAGTGAGAACTGCGCGGATCTGTTGCAGCTTTTGGGTAAGTTCGATGGTGTTTTGTACCCCAGGGCCGACTTTTCGAGTTTGGAGCTTTCGGTACAGATGGGCTTCTCTCTGGAGGTGGATGCTTTCTCGTCAGCCAGCCTAGGCGGTGGCAAGTTCTGCGTCCTTCGCCTTTACCCGCACCACCGATGGCCGCGCCCCAAAGTGCTCGACGTAAGTCATAATTTCGGGCAGTTGCGGAACGAGCCGCCACTGAGTCGTCCAGGTGAGACCTGTACCCCAGAGGATATCAGCAGCCGAGAAGCGTTCACCAAGCAAGTACTGGCCCTGCAAAAGTTGGTTGCTCAGAGTCTTGAGCATCGTGTCGAAGTCGCCGTAAGGAGACAGCCCTCGTGGTGCAGGGTCTCGTTTGAGAGAGCGATCGACAATGGCAGGTTCAAAGCAGGCAGCGTAAAAAATCATCCAGCGCAAGTAAGCCCCACGCAGCGGATCGCCGACTACCGGCGCGAGACCGGCCTCGGGGAACAGGTCCGCGAGATAAAGGAAAATTGCGACCTGCTCTGTAATCAAAGTATCCCCGTGGCGTACTGCCGGCACCTTGCCCATCGGATTGATGGCCATATAGTCTGCCTGTCGATGCTCACCCGTCTTCAAATCGAGCACGCACAGTTCGTAAGGAACACCCAACTCCTCAAGCAAAGTCAGAGTAGAGGCGGAGCGTGTATTGGGCGAGTGGTAGAGAATGATTTTGCTGTCGGTAGCCATCTGTTATCTCCTTTTCATCATTGCTTTCATGGACGTTTGTCCTGGGCAACTGTACCGTGTCTGCTGAATAGGATGAAAATCTTGTTTCAAAAATTCTGATAGGACTGGCCGGAGGCAGGTATCGAGCCTGTTGGTGGCGGAACCACCCGGTGAGCAGGTCGGGATGAAGGTTGATCAAAAAAATGACGACGATTTCCAAGAAATTGTCGTCAGTAGATCGTCGAACAGTGAGCGGTCATTGTCGTAACTTCAGTCGGGAGGGTTAATACCTGCCCCTACCGAGCAACGGTCAAGGTCACTATCGAGCAACCTGCTGGGCGGCTTTCCACGCAGATAAGCCACCTGACAACTCAGCAACCTGCTGATAACCAGATGCTCTCAACTGGACAGCCGCATCAGTCGTCATGTCATCAGAGTCGCCGTAAACGTAGATGTCGCGCTCCTGCTCAAGACTGCGGGAAGCCATGTCGACCAGGGTAGCCAACGGCATGGAGATTGAACCCTGGATGGAAGACTGATTGAAAGAGGCTCGCTCGCGCACGTCGATGATGGTCAAAGCAGGCTCGCCCCAGTCAAGACGATTCTTGAGCTCCGCGACGGTAGATTTGGGCTTCAACACCGGAGAATTCGGAAAAGAGAAGACACTCATGCGCTAAATCCTCGGGTGAATATCAGCTGAATGTACCCATCATAACAAATAATTAAAAATTGCAAACTTTTGTTAAGGATATTCGACTCTGGTCGGGTCTCGCTGCGAAAAACAGGTGCGCTTGATTGAGCAGTTCTGTCGGGTCAAGTTGAATAGAGACTGGGTACCTCGTTCTGCCATGGCAGAACGAGGGGAGATCCGGTCATGAGTTCTGACCCAAACTCAATAGCTTGCTCTAACGGCCGGCAAAGTTGGCCGGGTCCTGGTCGCGCCGGTGGTTGGTGGGCAGGGGGGGACCCTGCCCATCGCCTACTAGAGCGGCGGTCTTCTCCAGGGATTCCCGTAGTCGCCTGGCCGCGTAGATGGACATGTCGCGGGGCACGTTAATCCGGTCGCGCAGGAATCGAAGGGCGAGATCGGAACCTGGCGGCGGTGTGCAAGCTTCATCGGTCATCATCTGGGTCAGGGCACAGCGCAGGGCTTCATCAAATAATTCGTGGTCGGCGGGGTTGACTCGAATGATGTTGCCGCGGTGCTTGAGCACGCGCTGGAGTGCTTCGGCGCGGGAGTCTTCAGGTTCCGGGTAAGCGGCATCCGGTAGTCCGTCCCAGGGGCCGTTGTCTACTCGTGCTTTGTTGAGCAGCATCTGGGGTTCTCCGTTTCCCCAGCAGCCTCCCATCTGGGGCGGCAGGTCATGGACGTGGGTGTGAAAATCGCTCTGGGTGCCGCGATAGGTGCTTCGGCTTTCCATGCCTGTGAACCAGGCCCCCATGCGAGCGCTCTCTTCTCGCAGGGAGTAGCCCTTGTAGTAGTAAAGGCTGGCATTCATGCGTTCGACGTAGGGCGTAAAGATGACATCGGCCGTGCTGAAATCATCCAGGAAATAGGGTCCCGGAGTGCGGCTCAGGGCGTCTTCAAGCATTGCTACGACTTCGACAAATTGGTCCCGGTTGCGCTGCTCTTCGCGAACTGAACCGGACCGGTAGCAAAGCCACGTACACCAGGCCCTGAAAAGCAGTCGCTCCAACCGCCGCAAGGGGAGCACCGCAGGGTCCGACATGCCTGGCCCCAAAGGACCGAACACCCGTTCGAGGGCAACTAAGATATCGTCGCTTTCAGTAATGACGCGGCCGTCCAGCTCGATAGCCGGCAGCATCCCGGACGGTACCTTGCGCTTGTACCAGCTCTCTTTCTGGCCGTAGCAAAACATCGTCACTTTTTCGATGCGATAAGGAATCTGTTTTTCTTCCAGCCACAGCCAGACTTTCTGGCAGTAGGGGCACCAGGCGTGGTTGTCGCGGTACAGCGTCACTCGGATAGCAGATTCGGCCTGGCCAAACAGGCGCAAACGGGCTTGAGCGCTGGTCGGTCCATTGACGGTATCCACTTGAAAGTCTGTGAGGGTCGCGAGTTCTACCCAACTGAGCGGAGCGGTGGTCATCGAATTCGGTGTCGTCATCATCAGTTCAAAGTAACAGCTTATCGAAGCCGTTCCCACTCACTTTGCGGTACAGCATACCGACGAT
>JANNPH010000017.1:0-14726 GCA_031399965.1 Gloeobacteraceae cyanobacterium SOY_34_metabat_159
GCACCCCACCACTGCGGGAATCGGGCAACGCTCGTACTGCCCGTCCTGGCCGCAACCGCCTGGTTCCAGACGCGGTCGATGTCCTGGTCGAGTTCTGCCTCTTCGTCGAGAAAGTCCGACAGCTCTTGCCGGTAGTTGTAAGGTTGGCCGACCAGCAAGTCTGGCAGGCGGCGCTCAAGGCGCTCGTTGAGGTTGTCGTCGGCGGTGGGCATAAGGGTAACCGGGATAAAGTTAGGCGTCCGGAATGCAGTCGCGGAAGAAGGCGGACCCGAGCACTTCCCGCAGGCGCTTGTAGCCCTGCTGGAGCAGTTGCGAGACGCGGGCGGTGCTGATGTTGGCTTCGGCGGCAAGCTCTTTGCGGGAGCGACCGGCGAAGAAAAGGCCCAGGATCACCAACCGTTCGCCACCGGTCAGACAGCCCAGGCTCTCGCGGAGCATGCCGCGACAGGCTTCGTCCATGTCCTGTACGGCTGGGGCGGCGGCGACGTCGAAAAATTCTTCGCTGCTGCTACCTGGACGAATCGGGCAGTTGAGTGAGAGGGCAGGCACCAGGCGCGGGTCGCGCCGGAGGATGACCTTGCGGCCAGCCCCGAGCATCTGGCGCATCTTGGCGAGTTCGGGGCGGACCTGCGCATCTTCAATCATCTGTACCAGCCTTCCAATCAAGTTGGTCGGGGGCGAATGGACACCGGAAAGGCGGGCTTGCAGAGCGGCGATATAGGGTTCGAGCTTGATGGTGCGGTAGCCGATTTCTTCTAAGTGCTGCTTGAAAATTGGGCGTACGCACTGGTACTTGACCCAACTCTCAAAGGCGCTCTTAGAACTGTCGTACGTCAGCAACTTGCTCTCCACCCGCGACAAGGTCAAATTGATCAGGTCGTCTATCTCGCTCAAGCTGTCCTCGGCCAGCATCTGGATGAGAAACTGACGAACCAGCGGTTCGCACAGCCGCAAGATGCCGGCCATCAGTGCCTTTGCCCTCGGAGTCTGGCTGCCACCGGCATCGGTCGCCAGACGCTGCCACTGGCGAACCAGGCGCTGACTCTGGGACCTTCTGCTCTGCGAAGCGGATTCGCTCACAGCCGGTTGGCTCGGATCATCAAGGCGAAGATTCTGCATCGAACTGAGACCTTCTAGGGGCGACGTCGAAGAGCATTAAGCGTTAAACCGCCCAGTGCGTTCAAAGTCTAACTTGCGATGGAGAGTACTCTCAGTCTGACACCGAGCGGCAATGATTGCTCTGCTTTTTCGCAGCCGATTTTTGCGCTGCAGAGCAACTTGCTGAGCTGCTTTAGCTGAAAGAAACGGTCAGGTAGCCGTCTTGAAACTTGGCCCCGCTTGCCCGCAGGTTTCTAAAACTGGAGGGAAGGACATAGTTGCGGCGCTGGTCGGCGGCACGAATCGTCAGTTCCGGCCCGTATTGATTGAGTTCGACCTGCTTTTTGCTGAAACCGGGCAAGAAGATGCGCACGGTGCGTGCCCGCTCGTCCACTTCGAGGGGCTTTGGAAAGCCGACCGTCTCGACACTTGCCAGACCCTCGACGTGGGATACGAGTGCCTCGGGGTCGGTCTCGGGCACCGAGCGTATCGGTAGGGGACCGAAGTGCTCCTTCCAGTCGGCCTCGGCGCGCACGATTGCCCCGCCGACATTGAGGCCCATCAACTGGCTGCTGCCCCACAGTTGCCGGGTAATCGCGATGGCCATCGGGTCGGCGGTGCTCACTAAAAACAGCAGCAACCGCTCGGGGTTCTGCATGACAGCTTTGCCTTCGTTGAGCACATCTGAGAACTTGCCGGTCGTGGAACGCACGCTGTCAGTCGAGATGTTGACGGTCAGAATCGCCCGGGTCAGCGGTTCCAGAAAAGGCGAAAGGATCTGGCCGATTGCCGATTTTTGGAACGCTTCACCGAGGCGGCGGGCATACCAGCTCAACTGTTCGGGGACCGCGAACATGCGCAACTGGTCGAGCGCCGCTCCACCGTCGAAAAATAGATAGTCGTACTTGCCGCTCAAGTCCCAGTCGCGTAGAGCCGACATCATCAGGAATTGATCGAGACCCGGCAGGGCTCCCAGTTCCTCGCCGTAGACCTCGCGAAAGAGGGGGATGCGCGAATATTCTTCCTCTGCTGAGCGCAGCTTGTTCCAGTTGCGCTCCATCACTGTCGTCGTGCTGAAGTGCACAGCCCAGAGGTTCGGTTCGACCTCCTGGGGTTCAAAGGTAAGTCTCACATCGAGCATCAGGCCGATGGCGCTCACCGGCTCAAGACTGATGATGAGGACCTGCTTGCCGCGCCGCGCCTCGGAACGGGCCATCGCCAGTGCCAGAGTGCTCCGACCGACCCCACCTTTGCCCAACAGTGAAATTACCCGCCCCATACTTTGGTCCTTCGCTTTTTGCCTATCCTACTATTTGAAGGCCCCTGTCCCCGGAACCGCCAATGGACGCAATCGAGCTGGAAGTGATGGTGCACGCCCTCTCAGGCATCGCCGAGGAAATGATGGCCCGTCTGATCCGGGCTGCTTACTCCTCGAATATCAAAGAGCGGCGCGACTGCTCGACGGCCCTCTTCGATGGGCAGGGCCGCTCGATTGCCCAGGCTGCTGCTATCCCTGTGCACCTGGGCGCGCTAGGGGATGCCGTGGCCGCAGTACGTGCCCTCGGCCCGGAACCGGGAGAGATTTATCTGCTCAATGACCCCTTTTCCGGGGGGTCGCACCTGCCGGACCTGACGATGATCACTATCGTCGGCTCCCGTGAGATGGGTGTTGTCGGGTTTGCCGTCTCGCGTGCCCATCACAGTGACATCGGCGGTATGCGGCCGGGCTCGATGCCTGCTGATTCGACCACCATCTTTCAAGAGGGGCTGGTGATTCCGCCGACGCGCATCGGTCGCGACGGTGCACTCGACCCCAACCTCCTGCGGCTTATCCTGGCCAACGTCCGTCAACCGGCTCAGCGCGAAGCCGACCTCAAAGCCCAGGTGGCGGCGGGCACTCTTGGCCAGGACCGCCTGCTGGGACTTATCCGTGCGACTGGGCTTGAGCAGATGACAATGGCCATCGAAGCGGTTCTGGCCTATACCGAGCGCCGGGTGCGCGAATGCATCGCTCGCCTTCCCGACGGCGTCTACGAAGCAGTTGATTACCTGGAAGGGACTGGCGAAGACGATGTCGCCATCCGGGTGAGCGTCACGGTCGCTGGAGACGCGTTGCGCATCGACTTTAACGGCACGGCCCCCCAGCAGACCTCCAACTTGAACGCTCCGATTGCCGTCACCCGTTCGGCGGTTGCCTTTGCCCTGCGCGTACTACTCGACCCGCACCTACCCACCAACGACGGGGCACTCGCTCCCGTCGAACTGATTGCCCCGCCGGGTAGCCTCGTCAATGCACGGTGGCCCGCTGCTGTGGTGGCCGGCAACGTCGAAACCTCTCAGCGGATCGCCGACACCCTGATGCTGGCCCTCCAAAAAGTAGCAGGTGGGCTTGCCCAGGGCCAGGGCACGATGAACAACTTGATCCTGGGCAATGGCAACTTTAACTACTACGAGACTATCGGCGGCGGTCAGGGGGCGAGTGCCGCCGGGCCGGGGCTTGACGGTGTACACGTCGGCATGAGCAATACGCTCAATACGCCGATTGAAGCGCTCGAAATGGAGTTCCCGCTCACCATCCGGCGCTACGAACTGCGCGGCGCTTCGGGGGGTGACGGCTTACATCGGGGCGGCTGGGGCATTGTGCGCGCCGTCGAAGTGCGCGAGGACTGCACACTCTCACTCCTGAGCGACCGCCGCCGTTATGGTCCTCAGGGCAGTGCCGGTGGGGGGGATGGTGCTCCTGGCCGCAACCTGCTCAACGGCGAACCGATTGCCGGCAAGACGTCGCTCGACATCAAAGCCGGGGACTGTATCACGATTGAAACCCCAGGTGGTGGCGGTTGGGAGCCGCTACCGCCCGCCGCCGACGCTTCCGAGCCGTAGGATGCAGGTATTGCTATCGGTGACACGGCGGTTAGGCTGTGGAACTTTGGGCGCAAAATCGATATCTTAGGATTGCCATGACACAAACTTCTGAACCAATTGTTTTCATCCGTGGCAACTTCGTGCCCGACCGCGAGGCCACCCTCAGCGTGCGCACCCACGGTTTTCTCTACGGCACCGCTGTCTTTGAAGGGATCAAAGCTTACTGGGTGCCCGATCGCGATAAGATGTTCATCTTTCGGGCCGAGGAGCACTACCGCCGTCTCGTCCAGAGCTGCCGGATCCTGCATCTAAAGTCGCCGCTCAGTATCGAGCGCATGGTCGAACTAACCGCCGAACTGATCGCCCGCAACGGTTCGCGCGAAGACACTTACTTGCGACCCATCGTCTACAAAGCAGATGAGCGGATCGGACCCACGCTCATCGCCCCCGATACCCGCGACGACTTTTGTCTTTTTAGCGCACCGATGAGCGGCTACGTCGATACGCGCCGGGGCCTGCACGTCTGTGTCTCTTCCTGGCGACGGCTCGACGACAACATGATCCCGGCTCGGGCCAAGGTCAACGGTGCTTACGTCAACACGGCTCTCGCCAAGACCGATGCCGCCCTTTCGGGCTTTGACGATACGATCGTGCTCTCAGATGATGGCCATGTCGCCGAGGGCAGTGCGATGAACCTGTTCCTGGTGCGCGACGGTAAGCTGATTACCCCGGCTGTCAGCAGCAATATCCTCGAAGGCATTACCCGCGCCACGGTGATCGAACTGGCGCAAAGAGAACTCGGCCTCACCCTCGAAGCGCGCACCATCGACCGCACCGAACTTTACACAGCAGATGAGCTGTTTTTGTGCGGCACGGCAACCGAGGTGGCTCCGGTGACCCGTGTAGACCACCGCAGCGTCGGTGACGGCGCAGTTGGCCCGATTACCCAGGCGATTTACGACCTTTACGATCAGGTTATCCATGGGCGTCTACCCAATTATCTACACTGGTTGACGCCAGTTGAGACGGCTGTGCTGACCGCTCAGGAGTAGACTCCTTCCCGATGACCACGCAGAAAAGACGACGACGCAAGCGAGTCAGCACAGCTGATCTAAAAGTCAGCCGATTCCCAAAATTCGCTCTTGCTGCTCTGATAGCTGTCGGCCTCTGGCTTGGCTGGCGCGGCTTCGTATTCTGGCAGGCGACCCAGCAGTTGCCCTCGGCCATCGTCGTGCTCGGGGGTGGGACCTTGCGCGAGAAGGAGGCAGCCGCATTATCGGTCGCCTATTCAGACATCCCCGTCTACATCTCCTCCGGGTCACAGATACCCTGCCTTTACCGGACATTCGTGCAGGAGAGGGGCGTTTCCTGGGACCGGGTGATTCCCGACCTGCGCGCCTCCGACACCGTGACCAATTTCACTGCGCTGGTGCCGTATCTGGCCAACCGTGCACCACGCAAGGTGCTGATGATGGCCACCGCCGGCCAGACTGACCGGGCCATGCTCATCGGCTCTCTCGTCTGGGGCAGTCGTGGCATCGCAATCGAGCCGGTGCGCATTCCGGGTGAGGGCCACAACGAATCGGACTGGAAGATGTTTCGGGACGGCTTGCGGGCCTTCGCCTGGACTGTGCTCGGCGACCTGACCGTCGAGGGGCAGTACAAACCGGAGATCCAGGTGCGCTATTTGCAGAAGGTGCGCGAGTCGGACTGCGAAAACGAGCAAAGAGCGAGCCTACCGGCGGATGTCGATCTCGCCCGGACTTTTGAGCAGAAAGTACCGCGCTGAGGCCAGTACAGGCCTGGTCATGACCAGTACCTCGTGTGCGCCAGAGCCCGGCCCGGCTGAAACTTTCTACTCCTGATCGCGCCATCGCAGGTGTACCCGGCCCCCCGGTAACGCCTGAAATTGCGCTCGGGCACTTCCTCCATTGACTGCAACTGTCAGCCAGCCCTGGCTCCCGACGATAGCCAGGGCCTGACCTGTTGGCACGTCTGCAAAAGTACGGCAGCCGGGCAATTCCCGGTCCGCCAGGCTGAGTGTCCAGTCTCTGCCTGCGACCAGTGCTCCCGGAATGTTGGTGATGAGATTACCGAAGTGGTCGATAGCTTGAATCGCACCGACGCCCCCGGATCCTGTTAGTGCAAACTTCGGCAGTGGCAGGCAGACCAGGGTGTCGGGGTCGATCTTACTTCCGAGGGCAGCGAGCGGCACGCCCATCGCCAGGTGAGCCGCTACTGGCGCAAAGATATCGCGGCCGTGAAAAGTCGGACTCGGCGTTATGTTGCGCCAGTAACGAGGTTCGGTGAGTTCGACCGCACCGAGCGCGACGGTCTGGCTCAAGACGCCCTCGAATAAACCATTGTCGGGACCGACGAAGAAGGCTGTGGCCGTCTCGATGGCCACAGCCCGGCGAGTGGTACCGACACCCGGATCGACGACGGCCAGGTGCACAGATCGGTCAGGAAAATAAGGGTAGGTACTCATCAAATGGAAGCGCCCCGCCGCGATATTCTGGGGGGCAATTGCGTGGGTGATGTCGATGAGAGCCGCCTGCGGTGCAATGCAGGAAATCACTCCTTTCATCGCGGCGACGTAGCCGTCCTCCAGCCCAAAGTCAGTCAGCAGCGTGATCAGCATTAATTTGCCCCGATGGCCGTTTTTGGCGGTTGGACAGCAAGGCACTGTTTGCCCTGGAATCGAGAGTGACTCATGCATAAAATGCACGAGACCTATTCTTAGACTGCCATTTATTACTTTCATGACTGGGAGTATCGTTTACTCGTGCCGACACTCCAGAAGTGACTGATTCCTCAGTCACCTGCTGCACAGAGACAAATACCTGGACAAACTTGAGGTAACGACTGTGATCAATTGCGCATTGTTGGTTCGATTAGAAGCAAAACCTGGCTTAGAAGCAGAAGTTGAAATGTTCTTGCGCGATGCTTTGCCGTTAGTGCAAGCAGAGTTCGCTACAGTTGCATGGTTTGGCATTCGCTTTGGACCCTCCACATTTGGCATCTTTGACGCGTTTCCAGATGAAGCTGGGCGGCAAGCCCATCTGTCAGGTAAAGTTGCCGCAGCATTGATGGAAAAGGCTTCTGAGCTTTTTGCTGAACCGCCGATTATCGAGAATATTGATATTCTTGCAGCCAAACTTCCATAACTCAGGTGCGCTCGTTCGCGTAGGCCATGCTCCTGGCGCAGGTTTGTGTAGGCGGACTTTTGCCGCGGGGCAGACGGTATCGCTTTGAAAGCGAGGAGGCTTTCGGGCTTGTGATATGCTGTCCACAACGCTGACCTTGCTGCCAGGCATGTCGAGTGATTGGAACTTGCAAAGCACGCCGGTGCCTCCCGCACCTGATATCGCTTCGACGGTCGGTGCCTATGTTGCTCAGGTGCTTGCCGCTCGTGGCCTCAATAGCCTGGAGTCGATTCGGGCCTTTGTGACACCGGTGCTCCACCCGGCAGTCTGGCCAGGGCTCGATGAGATCGTGCAAAGACTGCAACAGGCGGTCCGTGAGCAGAAAACTGTGCTGCTCTGGAGCGAGCGCACTGCCGGCAGCATGGTCGCTGTCGCAATGCTACAGACCGCGCTTCAAAAACTTGGGTCGGCAACCCGGCTCTATTTCGATGCACCGATAAGCTGGGGAGTGCTTCCCGAGCGGCCGCTGCTCGTTGCCCTTGGGAGTGATCCTGAGCTGATGAGCCAGTCAGCCGAGATTGATCGGGTTGTGCTCGACCACTATGCGGAGCCGGGATGGTCATCGGGTGTCCCGGTGCTCAATCCGCTCGTGCTCCCGGTAGAGCACCCCTGGTACACCCTTGGCCGGGTTGGGACTACCTACATGCTCGTCGCGGCTCTCTACCAGTCTTTAGGGCTGGATGCCGAGCAGTTTTTGGACCTGGCCGCTATCGGCGTCGTGGCGGAAGCCGCTCCACTCAGCGGCGTGCACCGCGCCCTTGTCCACCAGGGCCTAACGCGTCTGGCTGTGAGTACCCGTCCTGGCCTGCAGCAACTCTGTCTCACCCACCGCGATCAACTGTTTCGACTGGCAATGAAGCTCGATGCCCTCGCCTACTTCCCTGAGCCGTCAGTCGCCGTTCAATTATTGACCAGTGAAGACCCCGAAACTGCGACCGAATTGCTCCTGGCCATGGAGCGTGCCGATGCAGCCCGACTCGTCCTGAGCGAACAGACAATCGATCAAGCGGGGTTTCAGGTTGAGAGTTTTAACCTCGATAGCGCCGGTGCCCTGGTGCTCTACCATCCCGACTGGTCAAAAGCAGCCCTCCCGCTCACTGCTGCCCGCCTGGTGGAGCGTTACGGCTGCCCGGTCGCTCTGCTCGCCGACGACCCTTCTACTTCGCTACTTTGGGGTTTTGCCCGTGCGTCCGGCCGGGTTAACCTGCTCGAAATTCTGCACTCGGTCAAATCCTTGTTGAAAGCCTACGGCGGGCAGCCGACAGCCGTCTGGTGGCAGTGCCAGAGCGAACAACTGCCCACCCTGCGCCGGACTTTATTACGTGAATTCGCTACGGGTCTGACGGCAAAACCGGCCTCTCGCCCAGTACCCGTCGTGCTCGATGCGGAGACGATGCTCGATATCGGTCAGGAATTAGACCGGGTGTTTCTCGAACTCGAACGTCTGGCCCCTTTTGGCCCCGGCCACCCGCGACCGCTTGTGTTGCTGCGCCATTGTCGGCCGGGGCTCACCCTCTCCCGCGACGGCAAGCACCTCGACTGCAAAATCGCCAATCGCACTCTGCGCCTGCGCGGTGGGGCTGAGCACCGCCACGAATGGCAAAACCTGGACGCTCTCGACATTACCTTCGAGATGGAGCCCTGGGGGAGTAACCCACGGGTGCCCTGGTGGGGAAAAGTCCACGAGATCCGGCCAACTCGGGCGGTTTTTTCTCCCCGCGTTGCTATCGAGCCTGAATTGATGGTGGAAGACTGCCGCCTTCGCCCGGAGCGTGCCCGCGAGTATGTCGGTGCCCTGGTGCTGAAAGACTGGCCGCTTTTGGCCCGCGACCTCGCCCTGCAACTCAGGCAACAGCACCCGGTCCTCATCGTGCTCGCCGTTCGCCCCTTTACCTGGCCGCCCCTCGATCAGGCAGTATCAAAACTGCTCATGGCCTGGGAAACCGGGGGCAATCCCTCTGCGTGCGGACTTCCCACGACTCTGATTACCCGCCTGAGCGAGGGGACTCACCGGAGCGCAGCGGCGGTCACGGCGCTGGTTCGAGAAGTGCAGGCATTCCAGTGCTGGCTTGATGGGGCAAGCGTTGAGGCTATCCGGCAACTCTGTGTGCGATTGCACGATGGTTGAGGCGGTCGTCGGCTGGCCGGGTAGCGGTCTGACCCGTGCCTGCATCGAACGCTACGGTGAATTTGTGGACGACGGCTGTGCGCCCGAGCGCATTATCTTCTTAGTCAAAACTCACGCCCAGGTTGTCGAGGCAACAAGTCGCCTGCAGAAGCGCCTGCCGGGGGTGACGGGTCCATTGCAGGTCGAGACTTTTTTTGGCTTTACGGTCCGCCTGGTCGGCAAATTTTGGGAAGAGATTCGAGCGCAAAGGCCCGATTTGCCGCTGTGCTTTGAACCGCTCGTCCTGAGCCCGGACCTCAATCAGTACTGCTTCGAGCACGCCACCGCCCTCTGCCCCGACCACGGCACGTTTTTTGAAGCCTGTGGACTGCAAGACTACTGGGTCTGGGAGCAAATCGGCAGTGCCGCCACGATTGGTGCCGCTTCTGGGCTGGCTGTCGAAGCGATTGGCCCGCGCCTGAGTGCTGCCTGGCCGGACCCCGAAGATGCTCCCCGGCGCGCCCGACTCGGGGCAATCGGCTGCTGTCTCAAGCGCGCCCGAGCGCAGGCTCTCGACTGGGGTGCGCTCGATGCCGGTCTCGCGACCGAACTATTCGCGCAAGTGGTCCTGAAGCTGCCGGATTTCTGGCGCGACTACGACCATCTCATCGCCGACCGTCTAGAAGATAGCTCTGCTCTCGAACTCGCTTTTTTTGAGCAGTGCGTAGTGCACTTGCAGAGCCTTTTTCTGGCTTTTGGGATCGGCGGTGGCCAGTTGCCTGGGAGTGTCCCGGCTCTTGCCGCTGCTCTCGTTGCCCGCAAGACCCGCTTCCGTTATCTCGAAGGCTCGTTCAAAGGGCACCCCGCGCTCGTCTGGGTAGGTGACCGGGTAGCACGTACGCTTTCTGCAGAATTTAAAAACCCGCTTCTTATCAGTTCGCCCGATGCTCCCCCGCCCGTGCAGTTACTCGAAGCCCAGACCCAGGTCGAGGCGGCCGAGCAGACCCTGACCGAGATCCGGGCGCTGCTTGCCTCTGGGGTGCTCCCGGCCCAGATCGCGGTGATCGCCCCGATACCCGATGCTGCCCTCTCGACGGTGCTGGTCAGTGGTCTGGGTGCGATGGTCTGCGTGCTCAGACCATTCCCGGCCCTCGTCAAGTACCCGCTCGTGCGTGCTCTCTTGAGTGTGCTCGAACTCGCCCACCCGGAGTGGGGGTTGTTTCCGAGTTTCAGCGAGGCGCGCCTGATGCTGAATGTCCTGCTCGACATCGACCCGGTGCGCTCCGAGTTGCTGACTGCCGACGTGCTTGACCCGGTCGAACGCGCCCTGCGCCCTCCTCAGGCCGTCCGCTACCCCGAACGGGTCGGCTTCAGCCATCTACAGCGCTTCGCGGCCCTGGTCGATTGGCTCGACGCCTATCAGTCGTCCCCGGCCCTCAGCATCGAGCACTGCCTGAGTCGGTTGTTTGCCGAAGTGCTCGCCGAATACCTCCTGGACCCTGAAGACCAGGCCCTCCTACAGGTGCTCATCGACTCAGCCCGCCGCTTTCAGGCGCTTGCGGGCGACCACCCCGGCCGCCGCTTCCTCACCGCCATCCGCTCCGGCCAGACTCCCGACCGGGCCAACCAGCCGACACCGGGAGCGCTCGTCGTTTCGACCCCGCTCACCTACATCAACCAGGGCCTGAGCGCCGACTACCAGTTCTGGTTCGACACCACCGCCGAGCGCTGGACACGCTCGACCTGGTACACGCTCTACAACCCCCGCGTCCTGACTCCAGAGTGGAACGGTGAGCGCTTCGATGAAAGACAGGACCGCCGCGAACGTCACCTGCGGCTGGCGAAAACCGTGTTCAACCTCTGCTGCCGCACCGGTAAGCAGCTACACCTGGTCCGTTCTGTACTGAATGCACGCGGCGAGGTCAACACCGGCGAACTCGACCAACTCGTCCGCCGCGTCGTCCAGGAACCGCAATAGCAAACAGCTTTGCAGCGGTCGTGCTTTCGTAGTCGGGCACTCTGATTTGCAAAGAACGGTTTGTCAGTCGAGATACTGTACATAGAGCTGCCTCTGTGATAGTTTGGCTACCATTCAGGCCCTTATAGACGTTTATCGCCCGGATAACCGTAGATTCAAAATGATATTGCAATACAAAATAGATGCCGAAAATTATCCAGTCAGTGGCACTACGCAACCGGCTACGCTTCACCGCTATCGGGGCGGAGAGTTTATCCCGCTCTACCTCGACACCATCTGGGTTGTCCAGCGCGGTGGTGTCTGTGTGAGAACTCTGCAACTTTCTGGGATTGAGACTTTGCTCGCTCTGGTCGGTCCCCAGGCGGCTTTTGCGCCGAGACTGAGCTGCAGCGAGGCCTACAGTGCTCAGGCTCTCGATAAGACCGAACTGTTGCGTTTGAGTTGGCAGGAGGTCCATAGCTCCCCGCAACTGACCATGGAGACAAACCGTCGCCTGGCAGGTCTGCTCCTGCAAATGGAAGCCCTGCACGCCATCCAGAAGATGCCCCATGCTTTCGATAAACTGTGCAGTTTCCTGGCTCTGCTGGCTGAACATTTTGGTCAGCCGCAACCTGGGGGTTTTCGCCTGCCGGTACGCCTTACCCACGAATGGCTCGCGGCGGCTATCGGCTGTGAACGGGTTACCGTTACTCGCTATCTCGGGGAATTGCAGGCCGCATCACTACTAAAGTCCGGTCGTGACCGGCACCTTTTTATCGGCTGGGAAATCGCAGCGACTTTTTGCTGAGTGCAAAGCGGTAAGCCCTGCACATTCGCTCGTTTTAATATAGTTACCTGTGTACAGCGTTGCTCCTGAACCTGGAGATATTTTGCTGACGATTATCATCTGTATACTAAAAGCGATTTCAGGACTTTCATGCGATATCTACACTCGAGTCGGTTGCGACGCACGGGTCTGCTGGTTACCGGTCTGTTGCTGATTGCCGGACAGTCGAGTGCCCTACCGACCCGAGACGAACTATTGCCCCTCACCAATTCTCACGCGAGCGACTTGGTGGCCCAGGGGTCGCCGGGCGTACCACTGGCCCCTACTGTACCGGCGACTAACCCTGTTACACCGAATGAGCCCCAGGCCGGGGAGGACCTCGAAGAGGTGACGGTGACGGCCACCCGTAGCCCTAGAAGGCTATTTGATGTGCCGACCGCCACGACCGTGATTACGAATTCCCAGGCGAAAGAGCGTAGCCAGACATCCCTGGCGGAGTTGTTTAAGGGGGAGACTGGCGTCTACGTGCGCGCCACCAACCCGAGTGCTGACTCGCCGGTTATTCGCGGGGTCACCGGTCGCGATGTGCTCTTGCTGGTCGATGGCTTTCGCCTGTCCCACGCCTTTATGCGTCCCAATGTGCAGTACGAGGGCATGGTAGACCCTTATTTTCTAGAACAGGCCGAGATCGTCCGGGGTCCGGGTTCGATGCTCTACGGTTCAGATGCCCTCGGCGGTGTGACCAACATCGTCACTCCCAGTTACCGCGCTGACGCACCAACTTTTCAGCTCTACACCCAGTACAACAGCAACCCGGCAGCGATTAGCAACCATCTGCGCCTGAACGCGGGGGGCGAAAAGGCCGGGGCGACCGTTGGCCTGACCTATCGGTCCTTTGGCGATGCCACCCTGGGCAACGACCCGAACCCGCAGGTGTTCTTCCCCAATCCGGGAAAGCAAGTTGCCCGTTCGGGGTTCGAGTACTACAGCGCCAATGCCAAGGTCGGCGGTGAGCTGGCTTCAGACCAGTTTTTTACAATCACGGCGCAATATAGTCAGATTCCAAACGTGGCCCGCCAGGACGGAATCATCCAGGGCTTCGGTCCGAGTGTCGCCCAGTCAGAACGGGGGTTTGCTCCCCAGAGCCGCACGTTTCTCTTAGCCGAGTACCGGCACACTTTTACCAACACTATCATCGACGATCTGCGCCTCAAGGTCGGCTACCAGCAGGTGCAGGACAACCGCTACCAGCGGAATTTCAATGCGCCGCGACCAGCCTTTCCGGGCTACGGCACCGGCATCGCGAGCGCCAACGCGAGCCTTGAGAACATTAGCTCTGACCTCTACGGAGCAATCGCTGAGTTGCGCAGCACCTGGGGCAACCAGAAGCTTACCTACGGTGTCGAAGCCTACTTTGACCGGGTGAGCAATGCCCGCAACATCAGCAACAACCGCACCGGCATCACCGCCGACCCGAACGGGCCGCGCTACGTGGACGGTTCGACTTTAAATCAGTACGGTTTCTTTTTGCAGGACGAAATCATCTGGAGCGAGCAGTTCACCAGCACCCTGGGCCTGCGCTATTCGTTTGTCGATATCAACATCCCTTTTAGCTCAGTGAGACCAGGGAGTTCCGGCTTCGGCCGGAACTTCGAGGCGCTGACTGCCAGTGCCGGCCTGCTCTACCGGCTCAACCGCGACCTCAACCTCGTCTTCAACATCGGCCAGGGCTTTCGCGCCCCTAACATCAACGACCTCGGCAACGCCGGTGAGCGGCGAGCTACCGACATCAACCTTCCCAACAACAACCTGAACGCCGAAACCGTCTTCTCAATAGACGGCGGTTTCAAGTGGTCGGGCAGCAACTTCACAGGCGAACTGTTCGCCTTCTTGAGCGAATATCCCAACCGGATCAGCTCCGTCTCTCTGGGCACGGTCACCAACAGCGACGGCAGTGTCTCCGAGGTCTTCCAAAGTCAAAATAAAGAGCGCGAATCGATCTGGGGTATCGAGTTCGGCAGCCGCTACCGCTTCGACCCCCAGTGGTCTATCTTCGCGACGGCCAACTTTGTCTACGGCTCGGTGATTACCGGCGACACGCTCATCCCACCTTTCAACGGCGCGGTCGGCGTGCGCTACCAGTCGTCGGTCGGCACCTACGTCGAGCCTTTCATCCGCTATGCGAGCCTGCAAAACCGCCTCACCGACATCAACCTCACCGACCCGCGCCTCAACCCACTCGGTACCCCCGGCTTCGTCATCCTCAACCTGCGGGCCGGAATACCAGTGACACCGGCCAGTACGCTACGGGTCAACGTCGATAATGTCCTCAATACTACCTATCGCGAACACGGCTCCAGCCTCGATGGTGCCGGCACCAGCGTGTCAATCGGACTGGACCAGACGTTTTGAGCGATCTTATGACTTTGCGATCTTATGACTTTCGGGTTTTGCTCTTCTACTCAGAAGAGCGATTGATAGACCTTGCTCCAGTGCACGTCAAGTTTGGAAGAGTAGCTCCTATCTTCGAAGAGCTTTAGACTTCGCCTTCTTTCTTGAAATGTTTCGATCACCATTGGAAACAAGACAGATAGCCTGCTTGTGAATGTCTTTTGCCAGGCATGTTAGTTGTGTGTCCTCATTGAATGGGGAGCCAGCTAGCCGCGAACGCCGCCATGCGGTTGCGGATCTTCACCGAATCAGCCC
>JANNPH010000028.1:0-8634 GCA_031399965.1 Gloeobacteraceae cyanobacterium SOY_34_metabat_159
CGGCACAGTACCGGGACCAACGTGTTTCTCTTATCGTTCGGCCGTACGGGAAATGCGAATCAGTGACCCATAACCTCTTTGTAATCAGCAATTGGTAAGCTGCTGAGCTGTTAAGGACAGGGACCATCTGTCCAGAATGCGCTCGCGGACTCAAACTATCACCGGGAACCTATGAAGATGAAAAAGCTTGGCTCAATGTTGCGACGAATCACCACTGCGCGTTTGCTGCGCGTGTTGTTACCGGGACTAGTGGTGCCGTTGCTGGTCACTGCCACTTCCAGTTTCGTGGCTGCCGGCGAACAGGAGGGCGTGCCCTATGCGATTGGCATTTGGGGCGACCTGCCCTACTCGGACGTGCAGGCGACGACAGGGGTCCCGAACCTGATTGCCGACATGAACGCACAACGCCTGGCTTTTACGGTCCACGACGGCGACCTGAAAGCAGGCAACTCCACGACCGGCTCTGTCACACCGACCACCTGCAGTGACGCTCTCTATACCCAATCCCTCGGATACTTCAACGCGCTGAAGGCACCGGCCATGTTCACACCGGGCGACAACGAGTGGACAGACTGTGATCGCCCCGCAAACGGTGGGTTCTCGTCACTTGAGCGCCTCGACTACGAGCGCCGGGTATTTTTCAGCACGCCCTATTCACTCGGGCAGCGTCGGATACTTCAGCAAGTGCAGGCGACTCCCCTGTGTCTCGGGGTGAGTGGCCCCGTTCCCTGTGTCGAGAACCGCCGATGGACGGTTGGCAGAGTCACCTATGCAACACTCAACGTCTCAGGTTCGTGCAACAACCTCTGTGACACGACACCGGATCCGCTGGAGTACGCGGCCCGCAACCAGGCCAATATTGCCTGGCTGCGTGAAACCTTTGCCCAGGCGAAGGCAAGCAATGCAGCAGCGGTCATGCTGATCACCCAGGCCAATCCGGGCTGGGATCTGAGCGACGGTACCAGATCGTCTTTGCGCGACCCGCGGACACTCGCCCAAACCGATGGCCTGCCGGACGGCTTTCAGGAGTATTTAGTTGCCCTGCGCGCAGAAGTGATCGCTTTTCGCAAGCCAGTTTCCTACGTGCACGGCGACTCTCACTATCACCGCATCGACAAGCCGCTGCTGGATGCTCAGGGCAGACGCCTCGAGAACTTCACCCGTGTCGAGACACTCGGCAACAATGCCGCGAACGGTAACAATGACGTGCACTGGATCAAGGTCAATGTCAATGCTCGTACCCGAGAGGTGTTTTCCTATCAGGTACAGATTGTGCCCGCCAATCGAGTAGCAGTTCCAGCTCTTTAAGGGTCTCATACCGTACAGCTCGTTGCACCTGAATTGCCCGCAGCAAACGCAACGAGCTGTGCTGGGAAACGGGTTCTAGTTCTCTAGAACCCCTTGAGCCTGAATCCTAGTAGTGAGAGCCTGTCTGCCGGAAATGCACAGCCGTGCGACCGCTCAAGTTGAGCACATCGCCCGCCTCGGCCACCACGTAGACGAGCCAGTGGTCACCGCAGTCCATCCGGCTCTCGACGCGGCATTCAAGATAAGCAAGTGCCTCTGTCAAAATCGGTGAGCCGTTGTGGGCCGGTCGCGTCTCGACACCTGCGAAACGATCCTCGCCGGGGGCAAAGGGCTTCAGGAAGTGCTTCATCAGGGGGATGTGGCGGTTTTCTTCGAGCAAGTTGAGCACAAACCGGTCGCCTGGGTAGAGCAAAGATTCGACTGCCCGGTCTTTAGCAACCGCTACCGTCAGGCCGGGTGGGTTGAAAGAAGCCTGGGATACCCAGGAAGCAAGCATCGCGCAACCGGCGTCCTCGCGGCGGCTGGTAACGACGGTGAGGCTACCGACGATGCGGCCGACGGCCTGTTCAACCGGGGTGGCGGTCGCCGTGCGTCCCTGGGTTGCCTTGCGCGCTTTTTTCAAGAACTGGGCAAAGTCGAGGCCCGCTTCTTCGCACTCCTGAAGCGTGGCGGCAGTCGGCTTGAACTTGACGCGGAGCGGTTCGAAAGCAAAGGTGTACCCGGCGTTGCGCAGCTTACCTTCGAGCAGGTCGATTGCCTCACCGCTCCAGCCGAAAGAGCCGAAAACAGCGGTCGGCTTCGATTTATCCGCCGTGGACAGGATAATGCCGAGGGCCGTCTGGATCGGGGTCGGGGCGTGACCGCCAATCGTCGGTGAACCGACCAGAAAGCCGTCAGTGCGCTCAATTGCGGTGCGAATCTCGTCCGGTGTCGCAAATTCGCAATTGATCGTCTCGACGGCTACCCCGGCTCTCGTGATGCCGTGGGCGATGGCCTGGCTCAGGGTAGCTGTGTTGCCGTAGGCCGAGGCGTATAGCAGCGCGACCGAAAGAGCCTGCAGGAGCTGGGTGCGGTCCCAGCGGCGGTAGTGGCCGAACAAGTCGAGCCCGCCGCCGCGCAGGAGCGGACCGTGGGTAGGAGCGTAGACCCGTGCGGGCCATTCTTCGAGCCGGTCGAGAACCGCTTCCACCTGGCGGGCCTGGTTGGCCATCAGGCACTCGTAGTAATAGCGCGCGTCGGCTTCGACCGTACCGCCCTCATCAAACACCGGGTCGTCGCAGACGTGTACACCCAGGAATTTGTCGGTAAACAAGATCTGAGTGGCCGAGTCGAATACGCACAGTTCGTCGGGCCAGCGCGGGCTTGGGACCGGGATCAGGTGCAGGAGGTGGCCGCTGCCGAGATCAAGTGTCTCCTGAGCCCGCACCACCTGAAGCTTTAAGCGCGACTCCGGTTCGATGAGCGAACGCAGGGCCACAGCCGCCGGGTTCGAGCACACAATCGTCAGGTGCGGGGCACGTTCGATGAGCTTGCTCAGAGTCTCGGCCCGGTTGGGGTTGATGTGGCCGACAATCAGGTAATCGATGTCGGCAAATGGGATCAGGCGCTCCAGGTCAGCGAAGAATATCTCGCTGAAGGTTTCACCCGGCGGACTCAAAAGTGCCGTCTGAGTGCCCTGGATGAGGAAGGCATTGGAGGTCGTGCCCCGTTGGCGGGCGTACTCCACCTCAAATTTGAGCCGGGTCCAGCTGCGAGCCCGCAACACCCAGGTATCCTGACCCACCGGGACGGTCTGCACATCGCGCCGGGCGATTGGGGTCGTCGTCATCGCTCGATTCTCCTGAGGCGATCCGGTTAGTAGTGGTTGCCGACTTTGCGGTGGTGGACGGCGGTACGCCCTTCGAGGTCGGAGACCCGTCCTGCTTCGATGGTGCTGTAGACAAGCCAGTGGTCGGCTGTCTCCATGCGGCTTGCCACTCGGCATTCGAGGAAGGCAAGGGCGTCTTTGAGGATGGGCGAACCGTTCTGGGCAGTCAGCGTCTCGACGCCGATAAAGCGGTCTTCACCGGGGGCGAAGCGCTTCAAGAAGTGGCGCATCAGGGGCGCGTAGTGGCCTTCTTCGAGCACATTCAGCACAAAACTGTCGCCTACCTGCATCAGCGCCTCGATAGCGCGGTCCTTGGCGACGGCAATCGTGACACCGAGCGGCACGAAGCTTGCCTGGGAAACCCAGGAAGCGAGCATGGCACTTTTCAGTTCGCCCTTGAGGGCTGTAATCACGTAGAGTCCGCCCGCGAGCCGACCCATTGCCCGGTCGAGGCCGACATCGACCGCCTTCATCTGCTGCACGGTCTTGTCGCGAGTCAACCACTGGGCAAGGTCGGTGCCCGATTCCTCGGCGAGCTTGTAGAGCGCCGGGGTGGGTGCTGTCGGCGCGCCCTCGGTATTGAGGGCACCGTCGCGGCCCGGCACCCGGATGGCCGGGAAGGTCGGCACGAGGCCCAGGTCTGTAAATCGACTCACCAGAGGTGCCACCGGCTCATCAGCAGGACCCAGGGCTTCATAGACCCCAAAAGCCTGTTTTTCTTTGACGTTGGCCAGGATTAAGCCCAGGGCCGCCTGGGTCACATCAGCCCCTGCACCCGTCGTCGGCGGGGTGCCCAGGACGATACCGGCAGCCCGGCTGACGATTTCTTGAATCTCCGCGAGCGGTGTCGCCCGCAGATCCACGAGCTCTGCGCCGACCTGGGCTTTGGTGATCCCCTGGGCAATCGCCTGGGAAAGCCTGTCACTGTAGCCGTAGTCTGAGACGTAGAAGACGGCGACGGTATTGGTAGCCGCGGATTGTTCCTGGCTCCAGCGCCGGTAGCGGCCGACCAGTTCAGCCAGGTGGTGCTGGATGAGGGGGCCGTGGCCGGTGCCGATGGTGACGATTTCACCGAGGGGCTCCATGCGCTTGAGGCCGGTCAGCACCGAGCGGGCATTCGGTGCCATCAGGCATTCGTAGTAAAAGCGGTAGTCCGCTTCGATGGCGGACAGGTCTTCATCGAAGATGTGTTCGTCGCAATAATGCATCCCAAAGGCGTCACAGGTATAAAGCACCCGCGTCCCCCGGTCAAAGGTGAACATCGTGTCGGGCCAGTGCAAGTTGGGGGCCGGAATGAATTCAAGGACGTGGCCATCGCCAAGGTCGAGGGTGTCCCCGCCTTTGACTGCCCGCTGTTTGAAAGGCTCGAAGACCATGTTCTCCAGAAATTGCAGCGCCATGCGCGAGGCGACCACCGTAATCTCAGGCGCCAGGGCGAGTACGTCCGCTACCAGTCCGCTGTGGTCGGGTTCGGTGTGGCTGATGATCAAGTAGTCGAGCGTAGCCGGGTCTACAAGTCCTTTTAAGAGATCTAAATAGAGAGACCGGAACTTTTCATGAGAAGTATCGACCAGGGCCGTCTGCTGCCCCTGGATCAAGTAGGAGTTGTAGGTCGTGCCGTTTTGCAGGCCAAACTCGATGTCGAACCGGTCGCGGTCCCAATCGAGCGACCTGATGGTCTGCGTGCCCTGGGCAATAACCTGGGACTGAATAGTAAGCTTGCGAACCGCCTGCTGAACCATCTAACTCTCCACTGACGCGCCCTACTCTCAGCCTACGCTCACATTCAAAATCGTGTTGATCGAAAATCGATCAAGCCCTCCATATGTTGAAGTGATCGACAAGAATGGGCTTGTCTGGTCATCCTGCGAGTCGATACACTCGTGGGCATCAGTTTGCGGATTAATTGTGGGTCTGATTGTTCAAAAGTACGGCGGCACTTCCGTCGGCACAGTCGAGCGCATGCAGGCGGTGGCAGACCGTATTGCCCGCACGCACCGGCTCGGGCATGACCTGATTATTGTCGTCTCGGCGATGGGCCACACGACCGACGCCCTGGTCAAGCAGGCGGCCGAACTGACGTCTCGCCCGGACCCGCGCGAACTCGACATGCTGCTCACGACGGGCGAGCAGCAGAGCATTGCCCTCTTGACGATGGCTTTGCAGGCTCGTGGCTGTAAGGCAATTTCACTCACCGGTGCCCAGGTCGGCATCGTCACCGAACCCAACCACACTCGGGCGCGCATCCAGCGCATCCAGACCAGCCGTCTTACAGAACTCCTCGAAGCAGGCTACATCGTGGTGGTCGCCGGCTTTCAGGGCATCTGCACTTCTCGGTACTGGGAGATTACGACCCTTGGGCGCGGCGGCTCCGACACTTCGGCAGTGGCGATTGCCGCCGTCTTGAAAGCGAGCCGCTGCGAAATTTTTACAGACGTACCCGGTGTGCTCACCACCGACCCGCGGCTGGTGCCCGACGCCGCCCTGCTCGATGAAATCACCAGCGAAGAAATGCTCGAACTGGCAAGCCTGGGTGCCCAGGTTCTCCACCCGCGCGCCGTCGAGATTGCCCGCAACCACTCAGTACCCCTCGTCGTGCGCTCCAGCTGGAGCGAACTCCCCGGAACTTCGGTCATCTCTTCACCTCTGCCAACCGCCCGTGCCATCGACAACCTGGAGACTGAGCGGTCGGTCGATGCGGTCTTTATCGACAATAACCAGGCAAAGATTGCGCTGTTGCACGTTCCTGACCGCCCCGGAGCGGCGGCGACGCTTTTTGGACGGCTTGCTGCTGCCCAGGTCGATGTCGACCTGATTATCCAATCGATCCATCAACCGCGAGCAGACCGGCTACCGACCAACGACATCGCCTTTACAGTGCAGCGGACAGATCTGCGTGCGGCCCTGGCGGCCGCCGAGGCCGTTGCCGTAGAGCTGGGGGGCTGTGCTCTGGCTATTGACCCTGCCCCGACCAAGGTGAGCATTCGCGGTGCGGGCATCATCGGCCGCCCTGGCGTAGCTGCCCAGATGTTCCAGGCGCTCGCCGATGCCGACATCAATATTCAGATGATCTCGACTTCAGAGACGAGCCTGAGTTGTGTGATTGCCGGTAGCCAGGCCATCACAGCAGGGCAGGTCCTCTGCCGCCAGTTCGGCCTGCGTTCTCCTGTCGATGAAGGGCCGCCGGTTGTGAGCGTCAGCCGCCCGCAGCCGGTGCGCGGCGTTGCCCTCGACTGCAACCAGGCACAGATGGCGATTCTGCAGATTCCCGACCGGCCGGGCGTCGCCGCCCAGATCTTTCAGTGCCTTGCCCAGGAAGGGATTCCCGTCGATATGATCGTGCAGTCCCAGCGCGGCGAAGCGACCAACGACATTGGCTTTACCCTCGACCGTTCTCTCGTCGCCGTTGCCCTGGAGGCGCTGAGTGCTCTGTGTGCTCAGTTTGGCAGCGGCGGCATCTTCGTGCGCGACACGGTTGCCAAGCTGAGCTTAGTCGGAGCAGGCCTGGTGGGTACCCCCGGCGTGGCGGCCCACATGTTCGCCACCCTGGCCGCAGCCGGCAACAACATCGAAATGATTTCGACTTCGACGATTAAAGTGAGCTGTATCATCGATGCCCAGGGTTCTGAAGTAGCGCTGCGGGCTGTGCATCGAGCCTTCGGCCTCGGCAGCGACACCAGGGCACCGATTGAGGGCGGGCTGTAAACGGCGTGCAATCGCGGGTATCAGCTATCAAAAACTTTTGCCCTTCAGGATCAGACCTGGGGCCGACCCACGGGAGCGTTGACCTTTTGTATCTAAAGTTGCGGAATTATAATTCTTTGCAAATTTGAATCGAATGCCTGGCTAAAGGTAGATGTCAACTGGGTAGCCTGGGCTCAACTTTCGGAACATTTTTGCCACGGGCGCGTCCAATCCCCATGCTAAAGTGTCCCTACTCAATTGTGACCTGCTTGAAAACTCGCCGCGAGAGACCAGGTTTATGACAAAACGTAACTTTTTTTGGCCCTTCGGAATCGCCTGTGTAACCGTACTGACTTTGTTGACGGCGAGCAACATGCCGAGCTGGGCAAATTTCAAAGATGCTCAGCACGAACTGATCGACGAAGTCTGGCAGGTCGTCAACCGCGAGTACGTCGATTCGAGCTTTAATCGGCAGGACTGGGCTGAGACGCGGCGCAAATATATTGCAAAAGACTATAAATCTAACGAAGACGCCTACAAGGGCATCCGTGAAATGCTCAGGACCCTGGGTGATCCCTACACCCGGTTCATGGACCCCAAGCAATACAGCAGCATGAAGGTAGAGACCTCGGGCGAGTTTCAGGGAGTCGGCATGCAACTCGGTCTCGACGAAAAGAGTCGTGAACTGACGGTCATCGCGCCTATCGAAGACACCCCTGCTTATACAGCCGGCGTCAAACCGAAAGATATCCTGGTGACCATCGACGGCCGGGCGACCAAGGGGATGGATATCGACCAGGCTGTCAACTTGATCCGCGGTAAAGTCGGCACCACCGTCAACCTCAAGTTCCGACGCGACGAACAATTGATCACTATGCCCCTGGTGCGGGTACGCATCGAACTCAAACCGGTCAAATATTCACTGCGAGAAGAAAACGGCCAGCGCATCGGCTACATCCGCCTCAACCAGTTCAATGCCTACGCGGCAAAAGACATGCGTCAGGCGGTGCTCAAGCTCACCAGCGAAAAAGCGGACGGCTTCGTGCTCGACTTGCGCTCCAACCCCGGCGGCCTGCTCTACGCCAGTGCCGACATTGCCCGTCTCTGGCTTTCTGAGGGCCTGATCGTCTCGACCGTAGACCGCGACGGCCAGCGCGAACAACTGAGCGCCAATTCGCCCGCAGCTACCAACAAGCCCCTGGTGGTCCTCGTCGATGGCGGTTCCGCCTCCGCGAGCGAAATCTTGAGCGGCGCACTGCAGGACCATCATCGTGCCGTCCTGGTCGGTGCCAAGACCTTCGGCAAGGGCCTCGTCCAATCGGTGCATTCACTCTCCGATGGTTCGGGAATGGCCGTCACGATCGCCCGCTATCAAACTCCCTCAGGCCGCGACATCAACAAAAAAGGGATCGAACCCGACATCAAAGTCGAGATCACCAAGGAAATGGCCAAGCAGTTCAAGCCCGGTCAATTTGCCACCCTCGCCGGTGTTTTCGCAGAACGTCATCGTGGACAACCGCGCGGGCGCGAGCGGGATGATCGGTGCGGGCATCGTGGCGAAAGCCGAGCCCGACGGCCACACGCTGTCGTTCGCGGCTTCGCCCGAAGCGGCGATCTATCGCGCGCTCGTGAAGAATCCCCCGTACGATTCACTGCAGGATTTTCAGCCGGTCACGCTCGTCGGCCGCGTCCCGTTCATGCTCGTCGCGCACCCGTCCGTCGCCGCGGGCAGCGTCCGGGATCTCATAGCGCTCGCGAAAGCGAAACCCGGCGTG
>JANNPH010000044.1:0-52808 GCA_031399965.1 Gloeobacteraceae cyanobacterium SOY_34_metabat_159
CTTTACCCTGGCAGTTTCCCAAGACCAGTGTTCTCATACCTCGTTGCTCTCCTGTAGTGCACCGACAAATTGTGCAACTGTTTTCTGTACACCCGAATAAGCTGCCCCATGCTGCCTCTCACTAACGACGCGGGCTGGGAAGTCGTCGTTCACTCTCCAGAAAAGGGGCTCATCTGGAACGGGGGACGGTGTGCTCAGTAGAAAAGGCTCCCCATCCCAATTGAAGATAATGGGCAACCCGTGTTCGCGCATCGCTGCGACCGTCGAACTCTTTCCGGCAATATTATAAGATGTCGTAGAAATACCAAAATCGAGCGAATTGAGCAACTGCGAGATTTTTGTAGCAGGTTGTTCGTCGAGGCGCAAGAAAGTAAGAGACACCGAATAGGTTGCGACAAGTTTATCCCAGACCGCTGCTCCGCTCCTCAAGCGACCAGCCGAAATAACCGCCACTTTGTAGCCATACTGCTGGACTAGCTCAAGAAGATAGCGAAACAAGGGCTCAGGGGGCCACTCTTCATGGAGAGTCCCAAAGAAACCAAACAAAATACACTGGTGACGGTTTTCAGGGCCAATCTCGAACCCATTCGCTTTGAGCAGATTGAACACCCAGGGATCGCCACTGATCCCTTCGTTGTTAATCGCACCGAACATGGGTAGCAACCGCGCCTGGATGTGGTGCTTATTGAGCAGGTCGCTGTAGCCCGGGTTGCTGGTATGGATGACAGCCGGGTTCAATTTGCAGATCAGGCGCTCGATCAAATGCCTCTGGACTGCGCCGATCATTCTCTGCTTGAGTCGGGCGCCTTTATGCTCACCTATCCATACTTCGTGGAACATGAAGTGGAATTTGCGGCCGCGGACGAGTGGCTGCAAGTATTTATCAAGGTCGTGTTTGAGCCCTCTGCTGTCAAAGCTATAGGGCACGAAGTGGAAACTCAGCCAATCAGGTTGTGTGCGCTCCAAAAATTGTTGCGCCAGTTGAGTCTTCTCAGGCCAGCTGAGTTGCGAGGACAGGCGCAGGCTGGTTAGGGGCCTGTCTTCTGCAAGCGACCGCGATTGCAAAGAAGGGTCCTGCAGCGCAATTAAGCTACAGGTATGTCCCTGCTTGGCGCATTCGAGTGCCAGCAGCCTGACATAATCGCCAACCCCGTCCCGTCCCGGCTCAAGGCAGCCGGTTACAAAAGCGATCCGCATAACGCCCTCATACTCAGTCTTCATACTCGGCTGAGTTGTTTGGCGCGGTGAAAAAGCCCATACATCCATACTCCTTGCCTGGGTGGTAAGAGCGCACAGAAATTTTGTACAACACTGGTCAGACTTAGTTTTTCTGGTGGGTAGTAGACGCTTTGTAAAAATTTTCGGGCTTGCTCAACATCGCCTGCAAGCATCGAGCGGCTGACAGCGTTTGGCAGCATGGGCGCCAGTAGCCGGGCTTTATGAGCCTCCATGCTCGGCGTAGTCTTGATTTCGACCAGACAGGCAACTAATTTCTCGGTGCGCAGGCCCGAGCCTGTAGCTGATTGCGCGTGCAATCGGTACTCCGCCAGATAGTCGGGTACAAAAAAAAAGTCGCATCCTGCTTGAGCAAGTTGGATGAAAAGCACAATCTCCGGGGTATTCAGGTTCTCCGGGAAGGGCCTGGTCCGCAATAGCTCGGTGCGGACGAGGGCGGAGAGCATGGGGATCGCGTTCTGCCATGCCCAGGCTTCCGGGTCTGCAAGCAAGCCGGGAGACAGGCGGTGCCGACAGTAGGTTGCTGTCGCCTGTTCGCTTTCAACCTGGAGGAGTTTGCCCTGGTCGTCTATCAGGTAATGATTGGCGAAGATGACATCACAACCTGGCGGCGCCTGCGAGATCAGCCTTTCGACAAAAGCTGGACAGAGCCGGTCGTCATCGCCGATGAGCACGACGTACTCACCCTGCGCTGCCGCGACCGATGCGTTCCAGTTTCCGGCAAGCCCGAGGTTGCGTTCGTTCGAGCGATAACGGACGCGGCTGTCTCGTTCGGTGATCTGCTGGCACCATACATGGATCGGCTCATCAAGACCCCCTGGAGTGGGATCTTGACTGATCAGCACTTCGATCTCGCTGTAGGTCTGATTAAGGGCTGATGCTACCGCCTCTTGCAGATAGGCCAACCGGCGATAGGTAGGTATAGCGATTGTGACGAGAGGATTCATTACAGCTGACACCTCATGAAGAGGAATGGTGGTTTTGAGCGGCTGCCAGCTTGCGGGAGCGATTCCACAGCACGTAGGCCATGCGCAGGTTGCCCAAATGTTTCAAGCAATCTTGTTTGATCCCGGCCCCTCTGTACCTGATGATGCCCGGAAGTGTGATGCTGACAAACCGCCTCGCCGTGGCCACTAGAAAAAAGCGGCTGTTGATCTTGTCTGCTTCTTCTGGATGAATGTCCAGGTAGAGCAAAGTCGAGAACTCGCGCTGGTCAATTGCTCTCCACCCCTGCACACTCCTCCAGGGATGGCAGACAGACGCCTCAGGCAGAAAGTGTGGTCGATATCCTGCCCTGGTAAGCCGTAGCTTCAAATCATTATCTTCGAGCGCCGCGTACGGAAAACGCTCGTCAAAGCCGCCAAGTGAAAGAAAAAGCTCACGGAGAATAGCAAAGTTGCACGACCAGAGATTCCCGCCTGACTCGTTGATGGGAGATTCTTCAGATAGAGACATCTGTGGACGATCTGCGTAGGTCCGGCCTTCAAGCAGTGGGCCTGAGCGAGTGGTACCGTCGTGATAGCTGGCAAGCCAACCTGAGTCGGGTAGACAGTCGTCATCTGTAAAGACGAGCCAGTGCCCCCTGGCCTGCCGGGCACCATTGTTGCGGTTTGCAGCCGGGCCTTTGCGCGGACCAGCCACCCAACGCGCCCACGGATAGGTGTCTTTGATCAAGGCTTCAGCAGTGGTCTTCGAGCCGTCGTCAGTAACAATGACTTCATACCGGGCAGGATCAAGAAGTTGAGTATCTGGGGAAAGACAGTCCAGACAACGGGCGAGTAGGTCATTGCGATGGTAGGTCGGTACAACAACGGAGAGGATAGGCTCACTCATACATCATGCCCGCCCGTGCTCAAGGA
The DNA here is from genome assembly GCA_031399965.1 of Gloeobacteraceae cyanobacterium SOY_34_metabat_159. Lineage (GTDB taxonomy): Bacteria > Cyanobacteriota > Cyanobacteriia > Gloeobacterales > Gloeobacteraceae > JANNPH01. The sequence continues at coordinate 3,096 of JANNPH010000044.1, forward strand.
GTTTGGCAAAGATATCCATTATTCGCTTAGCAAAAGTCAGCGAGTTGAAGCCGCCATCGACGAGAGCCCGCGCCCGCTTCCCCATTTGCAGTGCGACTTCCTCGTGCTCTTCAAAAAATCGAAGTGCTGCTCCCCAACCCTCGATATCACCGGGAGCAACCCAACGCCCGATGCCCTCGGCCTCGATGTCGAGGTCGATCAGTGGGTGGCGAGTCATAATCACTGGCTTGCCCATGCCGAGAGCGTCCATCAAACTGGTTAACCCGGCTAGATTACGGTCGGCAGTAAGCGGAATAGCCAGCACTCGCGAGCGGGCGTAGAGTTCTAGAAGTTCTGGATAGCTCATGTAGCGATTGCGCGATTGCGCAATCACCTCTACAGTCGAGCCAAATTGCTCAAACCCACTCACTACACTATCTTCAAGACAAAGGATTTTGGCATGCGCCTGCACTCGGGTCGCTGCCTGGCCAAAAGTCAGAAAGTCCCGACCGGTGCGTCCGGCAGCGATTGCGCCATACCCAGGCTCAGCTGTCGCTGGGTAATAGTTCGCATCGGGACCCCACGGCAGGGATACTGACTGCCCCGGCTTACCCCCAAGTCCATTAATTGAACATGCCACCTCCTGGCTGAGGCTTGGAAAAGCATCAACACCGCTGAGCATCCACTTGAAGATTGGTTCGCGCCAGCGGGCAAGCCGTCCGCTGTTCAGCGGGTGGTGCGCGAGGCAGACAAGAGGCACATGCAGAAGGCCTATAGCTCGCAGGTAACTGAGGGCGTAAGCCTGGGTTTGGCATGGAGCATAGATCAGGTCAGCCTGGTTCAGTTCGCGCAGGGTCGAGAATTGCTGATCGAGGTCGCCGAGCGGGATTGGTAAACGCCCGAGCAGTCGGCTGGCACTCTGCAGCCAGGCAGAGTGTCGAAAAGGGATGATCTTGACATCGTAACCACCCCGTTGCAAATGGTTAATTCCGTAGAGATGATGGTCAGGTTTATCCCCCGCCTTCACTTCTTGCCAGACCGACTCAAGCGGATAATTGTTGAGAACTAGAACGCGGGGCATTGGTTGCTCAAGAGAGTAAAGTTCAGCAGATGTCAAGTCAAGCGACCGATCACCAGGCCATTTAGTTCACAGTAGCAATTTTATACACTTTCCATGGTCTACCAACCGACAAATCAAGAGGTTAATTTCATGCAAAATGATATACTTGCCTGAATTGGAGGGTTGGTGACCCGCAAGCGACTGCTTACAGAATTTCTCCAGTTAGACTGAGTACCGTGTTGGGCAAACGTTGCGCTTATGTCGAGAAGTTGCCAGGCTGCCTGAGCATAGCGTTTTTGGTGAGTGAAGTGGCTTTGAGTTTGACGACCTAGACTCAATCCCTGCTCTGTTGCATTAACTTAGTTTTCTTCCTGAATAACGAACGCCAGAATTGATAGTGTGGGGCAGTAATGCTGATTGGTACAGCGAATGGATCCCCAGCTTTTAAGTCCTGTATCACCATTACTTTGAGGGAATACGAGATCTGGCGAAGGTAATTATGCCAGTCTACAGTTTCTCCGGCACCTGCATTCCATCGCCAGTAACGTTCAAGCACCTGACTAAGAGAATCCCTTCGGGTAGAGACAACTCCCAGGCTTGGATCGTAAATCAGTTCGAATCCTGATCGTAATAGCCGCTCTCCCAACTCTTGATCCTCACTGTGTCTGAGAGCTGGGTCATAGTTGCCTACTGAGAGAACAGCAGACCTGCGGACTAATGCGCCAAAAGTTGCAAAGAGGTTGACTTTCGTTGCACTGTCAGTATCATCCCTACTATTTATCCTGAACAAATGCCTTCCTCGCCAACGCCCAATCACATCCTGGCTTTGATGTTGACTAATACGACCAAAAACACCAGAAACTTTTGAGTCTTCAAACCATGGCAATGCCCGCTCTACAAAATCTGGGGCTAGAATATTGGTTGCATCGCAGCAGAGTACCAGTTCGTGCTGCAATTCTTGCATTGCTCGCGCACGAGCTGCTCCACGCCCCATGTTCTGGGAATGATGAATCAGGCGAATATTAAGCGCATCGACAATACTTTGCGAACTGTCGGTAGAGCCGTCATCTATCACTATTAACTCATCAACCGGTCTGGTCTGCTTCTGTAGAGAGGTTATCGCTCGGGCAACCGTCTGAGCATTGTTAAAGCATGGGATATAGGCACTGACCAGCATCAGATTAACTCCAGTACATCAAAATCGATCTTCTTGAGTTCGAAAGCGTTTCTAACTTGATAATCTTGACTATGACAGTGTCAATATACTATTGATAGTTATCTGTGCGGCTATCTGCGCAACCACTTTGCACTCTAGAAAGCATCCTGTGGTGTAACTACATTAATAAAGTAAAGTGAACAGATGTAGCTGCTTCAAGCGACTTAATAGTCTCCTCGCCAGGGCTAAGTGCAAGACCCTTCAGGATCTGCTGAGTTCTGCGACGTATTTCTCAGCTACATCACCCCATGTCCATCGCTGCATCCTTCGCCGTGCCTCCTGCAAGGAAAGTCGAGCAATAGAATTTTCAGTGATAAACCGTGCCATGTAGAAAGTCAGCGCTTCAACATCCTCAGCAGGAAAGAACTGCACGCAGTCATGACAGTGGTACAGGTCTACTTGTTCTCGCAATGAGGGAATGTCGGAGCATATTACTGGTGCCCCCCAGCTCAGTGCCTCCACCAGTGGCAGCCCGAAGCCTTCATAGCGTGTAGGAATGACAACACAGCGGCAGGTCTGATATGAGCTATCCACCACGGCTCGATCTACGCGACCCAGCACCCTCACATATGAGGAAAGGATATCTTTATTTTGAGCGTAGAACTGCCGACATCGCTCTACCTCTGGTGAGGAAGATGGTAGTACATCAATTAGCTCCTGAGTTCTCCCGCCAGTCAGAACTAGCTCGAACTTCAAGCCTTTTTGCGCCAGATTGAGTACTGCTTTAAAGAGAGTGTAATGGTTCTTGTGATTGAGAGCCGAGGCCGGGTAGAGAAAAAATGGCAGCAAACTGCTTAAACTGCCATGCTCATGCTGAACACTCTGCACAAAGTTCTCATGAGCAAGTGGGACTACTTTAACCTTCGACGAAAACTGTGGAGCGAAATCCGCTACCTCATCATAAACGTTTTTCGATATTGCAAACAGCACGGACGCTTGTTGCAACCATTGCATCAGTTTTTCATCTAATTGATCAAGACTTTGAGAAGGGAAATTCTCTGGGAAGGCATGCCAGTTTAGGTCCAGGATAACTCCTGCAGTACCAACGCTTAATTGTGGAAAACTTTGGTCAGAAATCCAAGTGTAAAGGCAGTGAGTTATGCCATGTTTCTTAATCAAGAATTCGAGTCGCTGTTTGTCAAGAAAAGATGACAAAGCATTGCTAAGGCGGTCATCCAGCCTTTTACTTGAGTTTGCAATCTTTCTAATTATTGCCTGGGTGTAACGGTGAGAAGACTTATCTTGAAAGGTAAATGGTTCATAAACCAGGCGGTCGCTAGGTGGTAACTGAGACTTGAAGTAGTCAATGCGGTGTGCAGGAAGCACACAGACAACGCGTTCAGTTATCTTTTCGAGAGAACCAATAAGGGCAAGATTCAGGGTCTCGATACCTCCTGAGAACGAGACGGGATCCGGGATGAGAATCTTCATTTAGTTAATGTGTCATAAGCATGAAAAATCATTACCACTTTCCAAAAGCGAAATTTTCAGTCGCTGAGAGCGAACTTGTAATCGGCTGTTGAATTAAGTTCATGTTTTGCTGATTGTTGTGCAGAGAACTCAGCATTTTGTTGTTAGTCTACTGCCATTGAATATGCACGGAGAGTTTCCTGAGTAAATTTTCCCCAGCTAAACTGCTTAGCCCGTTCAAGTGATTTTGCCTTCAAGCAGTTCCTTAACTCGCTATCACTATAAATCAGCAGCATAGATTCACTGAGAGCGTCCGCATTCGTAGGATCAAACATTAAACCTGCGTCTGCAACGACTTCGGGTAGCGAGGAAGTATTAGATGTAATGACAGGGGTTCCACATTGCATTGCTTCAAGAGGAGGTAATCCGAAACCTTCCATCAAAGAAGGATAAACAAACATTAATGCACCACTGCACAAAGCGGCCAGATCGACGTCATCAATATAGCCAGTTACAATGACCCGATTCTTTAATGCAGGCTCAGTAGCAATAGCATCGAAGATAGAATCAAAATCCCATCCCTTTGAACCTGCTAGCACTAAATTCAAATCTCCAATACACTCCTGGGTTACCAGGGAGAAAAAACTCCGAATTAATGTTGCCAGGTTCTTGCGGGGTTCAAGAGTACAAAGACTCAGTATATAAGGGGAGTTTGGTAAGGAGTACTTCTTTTTGATAGATTCTATTGAACTATTTGAGCAAGGATAAAAGTGATCTGCAGCTGCCAGTGGCGTTACCAAGACTTTCTCCGGATGTAAATCGGGACGCAACTCCAACAGGTCTTGCTTGGTCGCCTGGGATATAGAGACTACCCAATCTTCAGGAGTAAGGCTACCAACTATGTTCTGAAGAAGTAAATCACTGCCGCCAAAGAATTGAGGATGCTTAATAGCTATAACATCATAAATTGTAAGAAATCGCTTTAGTTTCCTGGGAAACAAAGATGCCGCTGGCAGAGGTGTGAATGTTGAGTGAAAAATTTGAATTTCGTTGAATTGCGCCTCTGAAATCTGTGGCGTGTACTCTAGAGAGAGATTATAAGCACGCCAAACTATGCGCTGGAAGAGCTTCTCTACTGGAGACAGATTCTCCCACAACTTCGGTTGGATGCATTGCCTTCTTAAAGGGCGAGATAGCCAGCGACTTTGAAAAGGTTCTATTATTGAAACATTCTTAAGTAATGAATGAGATCTGAAGAATTCCTCAGTTGCCTCAAGCGTTTCGAGGGAGGAAATAGCCGTATAAGACAGCTTACAACTATTAGAGGCGATCAAGCCTTTAGTAAGCTCGTCAACCATTCGAAACACTCCTGAACGTGCATACTTAAAGCGCAAGCTATCGCCGAGAGGGCTCACGTCAATAGCGACATTAAGCATTGGAGTACCTGAAATCGAAAACATGTATCTTCATCGAACTGGAGATGTTAGCTACTGCATATTGAGTTGATCTAGAATTGCTTGTGTCTACACACACTGCTTTGGCAATAAACTTTGTATTACATATTTTGCTCCCCAAGCGAACATTACCCTGTTCCAATGACCACTTGTTATGCAGTATTTCGTATGAGTTCTAAATGGGGAGCATAAATCATCGGATATACTCTTGTTCGAACTAATACAGAGATCTTTCTACCCCCCCATTTAGTAGATCATACTAGGCTGCTATTCGCAATTTCTCGCTAGCAATGGTCTTCTATCGATTAAACAGGCGCTTTAGGTTCGAGCGCAGGCCTAGCCTAATACGCCACCTTGCCAGGGTAAGATTCCACTGTTCATGTATTATTTCCTTTCCGAAACGCTTATAGTACTTGAATTTTACCAGCACGACTTGAATTAAGTAGTTGCTAAGAACTTGGGTTAGGTCAAACTTGTAGAGTTTGGGTTTGCGCGGCTTTTCAATCAGAGATTGGAGTTTCTGAAGGAAAACCGATTCTGAAAACTCCTCAGCAATCGTTGTACGTGCTCCTTCTCCTAGTCGACGACAAAGTTCAACATCAGTCGACAGCTTTACGATGTAATCCGCAAATTGAGAGGCATCATCAGCTATGAAACCATTGAAACCGTTCACGATTGGACAACGCTCCGCTACGTTCTTGAGGACAATTACGGGTAATCCTTCAGCAAGTGCTTCCAGAACTTTCGCCTGTTGTCCTGTACCACCTATCATCGGGCAAATTGCAAACTTGCTTTTCGAGTAAACTGCTTTTATATCATCTACAAATCCAAGCAATTCTGTACCTGGAACTTGATTTAGGTATTTTGAGCCATCTCCAATTACTTGCAGGACAAAGTCAGGAATCTGCTCTTGGACCTTCGGCAATACTTTCTCTGCAAAAAAAAGATAACCTTGCCAGTTGAATGCATTAGGACCAATCACGAAGACTGGTGGCTCAGTGTACGTATTAATAACATCTCCCAACTTAAAATAAAAGGGGATGTACTCAACGTTAGTGCTTGAGCAGTTCAGCTGTATTAACTTTTTCTCCTGGCTATTAATTGCAATAGTACAATCATATTGATCATACAGTTCGTACTCAATACGGTCTGCGCTGTAGCTGTAAGACTCAAACAGTTGTTCATCAACAATTTTAGGATTTGAGGTCTTAAGATCAAAAGGTGGCTTAAGCGAAAGATGATTCCATACAAGAGATTTAAGCTTCATGTGAAGCGTAATCAAGTCTAATGTATCAATTATATTCACAGAAGATTCAAAGAACCTTCCAATTGCCAAATTGGCAAGAAAAAGATAATTGACGACGACTACTTGCGGTTTCACTTCCTCATAAACCTTCCGAAAGCTCATCTTCATATCTGGTGTTGTATAAACCTGCCAATCCAGTTCAATTCCATTCTCACTGGTTGCCAGCTTTCTTATCTGCTCATCTGTTACACCGGGTTGATGGATTGCAATATTGATTTGCAGTTCTTGCTCAGCTAATGCAATATCTTCTTGACTCCAACAATTACCTTGAGCATTGGAACTGTATAGTGTGACATCATAGCCTAGAGTTTGCAGTGTGTTCAGCATCATTAAGCATCGCAGGTGTGTCCCACATCGAGCAGGATACGGCCGAAAGTGGCATGCGATAAGTGCCCTTTTTCGAGCGCCACTTTCTGGTATTTTTTTTGCTCCGGCTTTTGTTGAAAAATTATTCATGTAGGAACTGCCAAGCATCATCTTCTGCGATTGCATTCCTCTATTTTCTATTTCAATCATTTGAATCCTTAGGCTTTGGAAAGCTCATTACAAGTTAGTTAGGAACCCCTAGCCTGTTGACTTGTTCTTCTTTGCTTCCATGCGTTCCAGCGATACCTGAGAAGATCTATCAACCTGGCGTTAAGCATTGAGTCTGCTCTCTCTAGTGCTTTCCGCCTATCCTCTAATGCTGCTTCTAGTTCTGTCATTCGTGTTGCTGCATTCATCATATGACGTTTAGGAATAGCAACATTTCCAAACTTTTTGACAAGCAAAATATTTAGCTCAACGTAGGACTTGTACAACGCTCCAGTTCCTGAGGACCGAGAACCATCATGAACAAGAAAAATTGATAAGATTTCGTCTATGGACCGATATTGATAGTTTTTTGCAAAATCGAGGAAAAGATCTACGTCCATGCAGTAATCAAGATCTTCATCTAATGGACCACAAGAATCCCAGGCCTCTTTTGAGAAAAAACATGAAGGCTGTACAAAATAGTTACGCTCCCAATCAAGCAAGCTGTCATAATCAAAATTCTGATGTTTTGGATTTGCATCCTCAAATATTTTCCCACTCACGTCCTGGAAACGACCTTTACCAACTACAACATGAGTATTGCCTTGTGCGAATGTTTTTGCCACCGCTAAAAGGGCACCCGGCAAGTAATAGTCATCGCTATTCAGCCAAGTAAGTACCTCGCCAGTAGCCTTTGAAAGGCCTTTGTTAATTGCGTTGCTAATTCCTCGGTCTGGTTCGCTTATAAAGTAGCTAATCCAGGGTTTATACTTTTCAATAATTTTGAGAGTTCCGTCGGTGCTGCCACCATCGATAATAATATACTCAAGGTTAGGATAATTCTGTAATAAGACTGAGCGGATTGCTTTTTCAATCAGGTTTACACGGTTCAAGGATACCGTGACAATCGATATTTTAGGTAATGAGTCAGAGGCAGTAGTTTCTGTCTGTTTATCCCATGGCCAGCCTAGATCATTATTGTCTGCTTTCGGTATACTATCCAGTTGGAATTTAGGCATTTGTTCAGTCTCTCACTGTCTTGTTTTAGAGTATTTAAGCTAAGGATGTCACAAGCCTATCAACTTAGGAAAGGCGATTGAACTTGCTAGTTGAAACCGTCTGTGCGATTTGAAGAAAGCAGGTTGCAAAAGCTTGAACATCAGATTCGAAGCCACTCCTTGCAAGTTGTTCCTCACTTTGGATGGGGCCTGGCTCTGATCGTTCCCATGCCTCAGCCATGCAATTTGCAAGTTCCTGAGCTGAGTATCTATCAAAGTATGTCCCCGAAGCAGGGGCCTGTTCGATATGTACTGGCAGGTCTGAAAGGATTATTGGCTTGCCTAAGTTTCTCGCATCTTCGACAACAGTGCTCCAGCCTTCGAAAAGCGAGGGTTGGAGTACTGCTGTGGCCCGGCGCATTAGCTGAACCTGATCACTTTTCGGGATAAGGCCAAGCATGTAAATTTGCCTTGAGATGCCATAGGTGTGGATAGCTTGCAATATGAAGTCCGAGTAATTTGGACGTCGATAATCATAAAGATGGCCTGTCAGGACAACTTCTGGATAAACAGATCGATGCTGTAATATTTGTAATGCTTCAAAAACTATAATGTGGTTTTTATGTTGCCAAAACTGATTGCTAACGATAAAAAACTTGTCTGGTAAGTGGTACTTCTTTTGAACTTCTAAAGGGTTGCCCTCAAGCCATGATTGATCGAACGAAACTCTAAAAGGTAGGACTGCAGTTTTGTGAGCAGCTTCAGGATAGAATTTGTGAAAATCAGACTCGGCAGCCTTGCTGCTTACTACTACAGCAGGGGCATGCTTTGCAATCAAGCTGTAAGCTTCGTCGCGTTGAACGACTTCGTCTACAGAGAAAAACTCGCCCAGGTACTTGTGTTGAAAATCTGGAATCCAGGCAGCCCACTTAGAGGCAAACGGTTCTTCTGGAAACGTCTCACTAATCAGCCCCGTGTTTAGGGGATATAAAAAATCAAGCCTGGCTTCTTTTAGAAAAGAAGTCCACCGGGGGTCAATGTGCTTGTAGGTATACTGATAGACCTTGTTTGCTATCCTTTTATGAATCTCCTGTGGCCAATTTAACACCTCGTCTAAATTGTAGATGTTTTTGACGTAAGGACGGATCTGCTCATGTATATCTGCCTCTAGAGGCTCGGGACAAATTAAACTTACCTGAAAACCGGCTCGGGTTTCCTCGGGTAGAGAGGCAATCCCGAGAATCAGGTTTTTGAAATACTCTGTACCCCCAATCCAGCCTCTTCCTCCCTGATTGATTAAGCCAATATGAAGCACGTTTTTCATTCTAAGTAGAAGAATCTGTTTTATTGGGTTTACTGGCAACAAATGAGTAGTGCCTTCCAGGAACCTCGCACTTCAAAGAAGCTTGACGACTGAAATAATCCTCAATCACTGGATTCGAGATAAACGGTTTCAGCAAGGAACTTCTCAAAAACGCAGGCATTTCGTTCCGAATTAGAGTCTGTATATTACTTCTGCTCGCTGGAAAGTAATTTACCGCACTCTCGAATGGGCCGATTGCTTGCTTTACTTTGAGTCCTGAGGAATGAATAGCATCTAGATACTCCTGCAAGAGATAAGCGTTCTCACCCCCATACAGTGAGTGTAAGGGGTGAGCTTGCAAGAAAGCAGTAAGATCAGATTTGTTTGAAAGGACGTGCTCACGAGTCACAATAAAGACTCCTTGAGGCTTAAGCACCCTGAATACTTCGTTGCAAAACTCGTTTAGATTTCTTGCATGGTGAAATACTGCACGTCCATAGACAATATCGAAGGTATTATCTTCGAACGGAAGCCTCTCAGCATGCTGCTCTACAACTTCAATGTCTAGACTGGTTGCAGCTCTCAGGGCCTTGATAGCTCCTGCTCCAACCAACATGCTGGGGTCAGGTTCTAGCGCCGTTACTTTGCAACCTGCTTTTGCAAAAGCATAACTTGAAATCCCACGACCGGCTCCAATGTCCAGCACTGATCCTGGAATGGATTTTCTCAAAATCTTTAAGACACCCAGCCACTCGTCACTGCATCGAAATCGCTCAGCTGCCTGCTCGAGTGGATCATCGTAGTAACAAAAATGGACTAACTCTTGTTGATCTGGCTGAGTTCTCAGCCAACCAACAGCCTCTTCCCAACTCATCAAACCTGGGCTCATAATTAGGAACCTGTCGTAAGATTATTGAATTTGTGAGCTAGTTCTACGTTTTGAACGATTAATCAATCGTTTTGAGCAAGAGTATTTCAAGAAAGTCAGGTAAGGACAGGTGTGTAGTCCAACTCTTTCCAGTCGAGGTTCACAAAAACTACACCATATTCAGATCCCTTATAGATTGCTGCTTTGCTGCCTGTTTCTAGAACTTCAAAGCTAATCACTGAACGGTGGTTATCGAGAATTTTCACATTTGGAATGTGAGCACCAATGTTTAAGGTATAAACCCCAGGCACCAGGAATTCTGGCGGAATTTCTATTTCTGAGACGTAAGAACCTTTCTTAATACCCAAACCCTCTGACGATGAGCGTTCCACTGTGAAAATCGGGACATCCACGACGTTAAAGATCCTCAAAGATAGATCTAGGCCTTCAATATCTTTCTTTGCTTCATACGTAATGCGAATTTTTGCAGGTCGAAGTACATCAAGTGTTGAAGTTGGATTGTTATCTTCATCCAAAATTGAGACTGTGTTGAAGTAAAGGTCTTGTTCCGGCAGTTCACTTTTTCGTTCGATTGTAACTTCGCCGCTTGAAACAACCCGAAAGGCAACTCCTAGATACTCATTGGATATTTCCCCAGCCTCACCGTCCAGATGAATCTGTCCTTTGACCAGCCATATAACCCGCTTGCAGGTTCTTGTGACGTTGCCCATTTCATGGCTGACAACAAGAATGGTCTTGCCATCCTGTCCCGCCTCATAGATCTTGTTCATGCACTTTTTCTGAAACTTTATATCCCCAACTGCTAGGACTTCGTCAAGGATCAATATGTCAGGATCAAGATTGGCAGCGACTGCAAAGGCGAGGCGTACGTACATTCCAGAGGAGTACTTTTTGACTGGAAGGTTTATAAATTTCTCCACCTCAGCAAAAGCGACGATTTCATCAAATTTTCGCCTGATCTCGGCCTCTGACATTCCAAGGACTGCACCATTAAGAAACACATTCTCGCGGCCAGTCAGCTCTGGGTGAAAGCCAGTTCCGACTTCGAGTAAACTTGCAACGCGACCCTTTACTGACACTCGACCAGAGGTTGGTTCTGTAATTCTGCTTAGAATTTTTAAAAGTGTTGATTTCCCGGCTCCATTGCTGCCAATAATACCGACAGTCTCACCGCGATTGATACTGAAGGAGATATCATCCAGTGCTAAAAACTCCTCCGAACTTGGCTCACTTACTTCAGTTGATTGCTGACGTGTGCTCAAGATCCTTTCAGCGATTGCCTTACTTTTCCCGGCCAGCATCTCTCGAAAACTATTGCCGCTCTGCTGTTTGCCTATCACATACTTCTTCGTCAGATTTTGGACACTAATGACTGTCTCACCCATGCTTAACCTTCCCTGTGTCAAATTACGTCTGCAAAAGTACGCTCAGTCTTTCGAAAATATGCGATTCCGGTAATTAGGAGAACAAAAACAATACCGAGGGATATCAGAAATCCTGGCCAGTAAATTGTCGCATTCCCACCAAGAATTGCCCACCGAAAGCCATCGATTACACCGACCATTGGATTAAGGGAGTAAAGGAGGCGCCATTTCTCAGGAACGATACTGCTACTAAAGCCGACTGGCGATATGTAAAGGCCAAACTGCATTATAAAAGGAATAACGAATCGAAAATCGCGATATTTAACTGTCAAAGCAGACAGCCAGAGTCCAACACCCATGGATGCAGCAAACGCAATGAAAATAAAGAACGGTATTGTAATAATCTGCCAGCTTGGCAGATAACGATACCAAATCATCAAGGCGACCAAGATGCTGGACGACAGCAAGAAATCCACGAAGCTGACGATCACCGAGCTTGTCGGGATTACCAGGCGCGGAAAATAAACTTTTGAGATCATCGCACCATTATTAACGATGCTGTTACTGGACTCACTCATGGCACTCGAGAAGAACTGCCATGGAAGCATCGCCGCAAACACTAGAATCGGGTAGGGCACACCATCAGAAGGCAGTTTTGCTAATCCGCCAAAAACGAAGGTAAATACTAACATCGATATGAGTGGCCTTAATATTGCCCAGGCAACTCCAACTACAGTCTGCTTATAGCGAACCAGAATATCGCGCCAAGCCAGGTAATAAAACAACTCGCGGTAATTCCACAGGTCACGCCAATATTGACGTTCACTGCGACCCGCCTCAATCACTAGTTCTTCCGTTTTCATACTTCTCAGTTGTTGTATATTTCACATGGTTGCAGTGGTGTTTAGCTCCGGCGGTTCGGACGCCCACCAAACAGGCCACTAAACATTTCGCGAGCACGTCGAGTGCCGCTTTGAGTCGTGTTTTCGTTCGGCTCACCGTAGTACGAGCTGTAGTACTGGTAGTAATAACCATCGTTGCCGTCGTTGAGCATGTTGACGACTACCCCAGCCAGCGAACATTGGCAACCGCGTAGCAACTCTGTGGCACGAGCCAGGATTGAGCGGGTAGAACGCTCAACTGCTACCACCAGAACCACTCGGTCAACTCGAGAAGTGATGCTCTGGGCATCAGGTAGCCCGATTACAGGTGGCGAATCGATGAGGACATAGTCATAAGATTGCCGCCACTCTTCGATGAGTTCGCTCATGCGCTCTGAATCCAGTAGCGCAACCGGGTTTGGCGGTATCGGACCTGAGGTGAGCAAGCTCAAATTCGGATGGCTGCCTGGCTGAATCAGTTCTTGCCAGGGTGTATCGGTCGCAATGGCTGTGCTGAGACCGCGAGTGTTGGCAATTTCTTGGAGACGGTGCAGGTTTGGCTTGCGCATGTCGGCATCGACTACCAGCACTCGGCGTCCAAATTCAGCGAGGACTAGGCCCAGGGTATAAGTGATGACGCTTTTGCCTTCAGCTGGAATTGAGGAAGTGACCAACAGCGTCTTAACGCTGTTGTTGGAACCCAAGTAGCGTAAGCTCAAAGCCAGAGAGCGCAGAGATTCTTTGAAAGGGGAGCGGGCATATTGCCTGGCGACCAGACGGTCGTCTACGACCATATTCTCTCCGTTGCCGGCATTAATCGCCTCACTCAGATTCTCAACCTTGGGGATCGCACCGAGCAACGGCAGGCCAGTCACTTCTTTCGCCTCATCAACTCCCTTGATTCTCTCGTCAAGCAAGTCAGGAATGAAAGCGGCACCAAGTCCCAGGAAAATACTTGCGACAAAACCGTACAGCAAGTTCTGGTTCACTTTCGGTGCAACGGGCACGGTTGGCAGGAAGGGCGGCTCCAGGACACGCCAGGGTGAAGTTTCCTGAGCTGCGGCGATTCGCAGTTCCTCCTGCTTTGCCAGCAGCTTGTCGAGCGTTCCAGAGTTTTGAACAAATATCCGCTGTAGCTCTGTGTACTGTTGCTGCAGTTGTGGGATCGTCTTGAAGCGGGCAGTCATCTCGGCTTCAGCCTTGCGCAAACCTGCTAGCTGCGTGTCCTGCGTGAGCATCGAGAGCTTGGTAGAAAGCAACTGCTGAGCAAGATTTAGCTTGAGCGATTGCCGGTAGGGAGCCTTCGTCTGTTCACCGTCGGACGGTACAATCTCTGGCGACAACACTGTGACCGTTTCACCTCTGGCACTCAAACTAGCGGCACGCTCCTTACCAAGGATGGAAGCTGCTTGAGCTTCCATCAGGCGTTTGAGACGCTCTCGTTTTTCAATCAGTTGCTTAATGGCTGGGGCTTCATCTGTGAAACCGCGGGCACGCTCAAGCGTGTACTTCAGTTCTGTGTCTTTGTACTCGGTTACGTACTTGCCGTAGCTTGAGTCCTGGCTCAGGATTGTTGTTGCTACTGCCGTGTCTGGATCTTCTCCAACCTGTCGCCGCAACTCGTTGTACTGCGTACGTGTCTGAGCCATGACAATCTGCAGATCCTGAATCTGGCGCTCTAGACCTTGCTGTTGACCGGAGACGTTTGCTGAGTAGCTATCAGGATCGGGAATATCGTTCCGCTTGCGAAATTCTCTCACTGCCTCGGCTGATTTGTTGAGGTCGCGCTTTGCAAGCGGCAACTTCTCTTCAATAAACTCGATGGCGTTAGTCGCCTTGGAGCGCTTGGAGGAAAGGCTGTAGCTAACGTAAGTCTCGCCAAGTGCCTTGAGGACAGCGCGTGCTCGGGCAGGGTCAATGTCGCGGTAGGCTACCCGCAAGACGCCTGCTTCACCGATCTGGCCAATCGCCATACTGCCTGCAACGACATCGGGGGGAGTCCGGTTATAAGGGGGTTCAAGCTTGCGGACGGCACTCTCCACTAGCGAACGGCTTTTGAGGATTTGAACCTCTGTTTCAAGGGTTGACTGCGTTGCGCCCTGGGCTTCCACAGTCGCTGCGACAGGAACCGCTACTTTGTTGTCAACCAGGATGAGCGTTTCCGATTCGTAAATTGGTGTGCTGGTAAAAGTGTAAATCGCGACACTGGAGAAGACGGTTACAGCCACTCCCAAGATCAGTAGCCTGCGCTTGCGCAGGGTACGCCAAATAGCAAGCAGACTCAGAGAATCGCTTGCAGAACCATTCATTGCCTGATTGTTAACCATTGCGGTTACCTGATATCCAAATAGAAGTTAGAACCGGAGGCCAAAGAGATTAAGTACGAAAAGAAATGGATTGAGTTCGCCAATCGTTTTCACGACGGAGCCGCCGAAAGAACGCGGTACATTAATCAAGTCTCCCTTGCGCAGCTCAGGGTTTTTTTGCTGGTCGCGCCCCTGCTCAAGGTAGGCTGCAAGTTCAGTACGGGTAACAGTGCCGTCGGGGTTGAGGCGCAGCAGCTGAACTGCTTTCCAGTCGGCAGCATCGGTCAAGCCGCCAGCGGCGACTATGGCATCGGTTAATAGTGCGTTTGGAGTGACGTTTACCAGGCCTGGGCGCCTGACTTCACCAAGCATCTTGACTTCGATCGTCGAGGGGGCAAGGGTTGAAAGGCCAACAGCTCGTGCGTCGTAGTTTGGCTTATTAGCTTCTGCCCTCGGCACTGTTAACGAGTCACCGTCTAAAAGCGGTATATCCGCAGCCGTGTCTCCACCCTGCAGCATTGCCCATAGATTGACCTTCTTCACGACATCGCTGCCGCCAGGGAGTTTGCGGCGCAGGGTTATTTCCTCAACATCCGCAACCTCTGTCACTCCCCCTGCCAGATTGAGTGCCTGGGAAACAGTCAGCCGGCCACCACCAGGACCACCAATAGAGCCCTCACCAGTAGACTGCTTGCTGGAAGTGCCCAGGATCTGACCTGCTGTTTGATTGAGGGTATAAGGACCAGGCCGATTGACCTGACCAAGAATTGCAACACCCATTGGCCTTGGGGTTGTAACCGCAACTGTGATCTGTGCTCTCTCAAGATAAGGGCGATAGCGTTCGGCCAGCTCGCTTGAGGCTTCCTCTTGAGAAAGATCGGTAAAACGAACAGAGCCAATAATCGGTAGGGTGACAGTACCGTCCGGCAAAATGGTCCGTGAAACAGACAATTCTGGGATGCCGAAGACGTTTATCTCAATGGTGTCGCTGGGACCGAGGCGATAGGCACTCGTTGCAGTCTGTAGGTTAAATCGCTGTACGGGCTGCGGAGAAGGCTTCAGCGGCTTTTGCTGTGCAGAGGTACCGCCTGCTGCTATCAGCAGTATGCCGAAAGAAATCGGCAAGCTTAAATACTTATGCATAATTCAGGGGGAAACGGGATAAGGAGCGACTAAAGACTCAAGACTAGAACACCAGTCCAGCATTACAGTTTTCTCTCATTAATTCTTTGCATTGTCAAGGCCTGATTTGCTGGAGAGCAAATCTACCATTGGGAAACGCGGTCGCACATTCAGTTCTAAGCGCCCCGGCAAGAGCAAGATCCATAGCTCAGAGCTGCGTTTTGGCTGGTGCGTTGTTTCGACACACTGATTCCGTACTACGGCCTCTTGTGCTCAAGCAAGCACGATCTCAATGACGAGGGGAGGCTACGGGGGAGGGGCTGAGGTTGTCCGAACCGTCAAAGCCCACTCCTGGACATGAATCAATCGGCTGTACAATCGCAGTTTACAATATGTATCGTTTGACGGCCAGGGTACTAAACGACATCTTTACTGCGAGATCTTGCCTGGAGTCAGTCTGGACCAATCTGGATTTTTCAGCGTGAGTAAATTGTCAAAAATTATGAACGTCCAGTTACAGCGATCGGTGAACGTTCGCCAAGGTGAGCGTATAGCGGAAATCGCATGCACAGTTCATCGACGCGTTTGAGACAGCTGGACTCTATGGTGCTATCGGTCGGGTTCTGCAAGCGGTCGGCAATAATGTCACCAATCTCTACGAACTCGGTAATCCCGAGGCCGCGAGTCGTCATAGCCGGCGATCCCAGTCGCAACCCGCTCGTCACAAACGGAGACTGTGGATCGAATGGGATCGTATTTTTGTTGGCTGTGATATGGATGTCACTGACTAGCAGATCCGCTTGCTTACCTGTCAAATTCACAGATCTTAAATCTATGAGCATGAGATGGTTGTCAGTACCGCCTGAGACCAGCTCGATACCACGCTCCATCAGCCGCTTTGCCAGGGCACGGGCATTGGCGACGACGGCGGCTGAGTAAGATTTAAACTCTGGTTTAAGCGCTTCACCAAAGGCAACTGCTTTGGCTGCGATCACGTGTTCGAGCGGACCGCCCTGAATACCGGGGAAGACGGCCTTGTCGAACTTTTTACCCAGAGCTTCGTCGCGTGTGAGGATCAATCCGCCACGTGGGCCGCGCAGGGTCTTGTGAGTCGTGGTCGTGACTACGTCGCAGATGTTGATTGGGCTGGGATGTTCCCCAGCGGCGATCAGACCGGCGATATGAGCGACATCGGCTAGCAGGTAAGCACCGACTTCGTCAGCAATGGTACGGAAGCGGTCGAACTCGATGGTGCGCGGGTAGGCTGAATAGCCGCAGATCAGCAGCTTTGGCCGATGGGTGTGGGCAAGTTCGCGTACCTGCTCAAAATCGATGCGGTGGGTTTTGGGATCAACACCGTAGTGGACTGCCTTGAAGTACAGACCGGAGAAATTGACCGGTGAACCGTGGGTGAGGTGACCACCGTGGGTCAGGTCCATACCCATGATCGTGTCGCCAGGTTGAAGGAGCGCTAGAAATACAGCCGCATTGGCCTGCGCTCCTGAATGTGGCTGGACATTGGCGTGGGCCGCGCCGAAGAGGGCTTTAGCCCGGTCGATGGCAATCTGCTCGATAGCATCGACAAATTCGCACCCGCCGTAGTAGCGCTTGGTGGGTAGCCCCTCGGCATATTTATTGGTGAGTACTGTGCCCTGAGCTGCCATGACGGCGGCCGAAGTGAAGTTCTCGCTCGCAATCAGCTCCAGGTGGGAGCGCTGCCGCCCGAGTTCCCGCTCGATCCAGCTTGCGACCAGGGGATCTGTCTGCTTGAGAATGTCGTCACTCACAGGGGAACCTCGCTAATTTTGCCTGGGCCAACAGCATAGATAACATATCGTAACCAAATCACTCGGGTTTTGCTCCAACTGAGCCGGCTACGACCCAATCACTCTCACCATCCGCCCAGTGCTCTTTCTTCCAGATGGGTGCGTCCGACTTGAGTGCATCGATTGCATATTCGCAGCCGTCGAAGGCGGCTGCCCGGTGTGGGTGGCCGACAGCGACGAGTACACTGGCCTCGCCGAGGGCTAACTTGCCGGTGCGATGATGAATCACAATCTTGCCAGTAGCAGGCCAGCGCTCGCGAATGGCTGTTGCAATCTGTTTAAAGACTTCAAGCGCCATCGGGGTGTAGGCCTCGTACTCAAGGTGGCTTACAGAACGGCCGGCTGTCTGACGGCGCACCGTGCCCACCATGCAGACTACGGCTCCCTGACTGAGATCGGTCGCAAGGGTATAGGCGAATAGTAAATCCAGTGGGTCGGGACCGACAGCAAAGTAGTCCTGTTCTGAAGACACCCTATTTACCCTCCGCTGACGGGCGGGATCAAGACCAGCTCGTCGCCGTCCACCAACGCTGTCTGGGGCGGCACAAACTGGCAGTTCACTCCAAAGCGAACAATCTTGCTCCAGCGGTCAAGTTGCGGACTCTCGCGGGCCAGATGCGCCTGCACCTGGGCACAGGTGGTGCCTTGCGGCAACTCAAGTATGACCTCGTCCCGGCCATAGGCCTCCCGATAACTGGCAAAAAGCTTGATACTGACCTTCATCACAATGGCTTGCCACGAACAGATTCAATTTATAACCCGCAAGAATCATCCAAGCCAATTATTCGATTGTGAGCAGCAAGTACTTTAGATACTCAGTTTCCGGGATGTGCATCAAGATCGGGTGATCGGGCGACTGGCCACGCTGCTCAACCAGACAGGCAGTCCGGCCCGTATCCTGGGCTGCGTCGCGGATCACATCGCGGAAGACTTCGATGCTCAGGTGGGATGAGCACGAGCAGGTCACCAGGATGCCGCCGGGCGTAAGTAACTTCATTGCCCGCAAGTTGATCTCTTTGTAGCCGCGTAGAGCACCTTCAAGGGCACTACGATTTTTGGCGAAGGCGGGCGGGTCGAGAATAATCATCTCAAAGCGTCGTCCCTCCCGGTCGAATTCGCGCAGGATATCGAAGGCGTTACCGGTAATCGACTCGCACTGGCTGAGTCCATTCAGTTCGGCATTGCGAATAGCAAGCTCAGTAGCCGCTTCGGCAATATCGACGTTGAGCACTGAAGTTGCCCCTGCAAGCGCGCAGTGGATACCGAAAGCACCGCTGTAACCAAAGGCATTGAGTACGCTACGACCACGAGCATAGGGGGCAGCGTGCTGACGGTTGAGGCGCTGGTCCAGAAAGAGGCCAGTTTTCTGACCTTGCTTGAGGTTGACCAGGAGGTGGGCATCACCTTCCTGGATAGTGAGTAGCGGCGGCGGGGCCTCCCCCCAGAGCGTGCCGACCTGCTTCTCCAGGCCTTCGAGGTCGCGGACGGGTGCATCGGAGCGCTCGTAAATGCCGACAGGCTTACCAAGGGTCACCAGGCAGTCGATGATCACCTCGCGCCAGGGTTCGAGGCCCAGTGCCAACAACTGCACGACGATAAAAGGTCCGTAGCAATCAACGGTAAGCCCCGGCAGGCCGTCCGCTTCGCCGTGTACCCAGCGGAAAGTCGTAATCTCTTCACCGAGGAAGCGATGCCTGTGGGCGAGTGCCCGCTCGAAGCGATCTATCCACCAGGCGCGGTCGACCGTTGTGTTGGGCTCGCGCTCCAGGTAGCGCACAGCAATCTGAGATTGGCGGTTGAGGAATCCCCTGCCGCAAAACCGCCCTTGAGCGTCGATGACATCGACCATACTGCCGTTGGCAACTTGCTCCTGAGAAGGAAAGTGGGAGATTTCACTTGCAAAGATCCAGGGGTGGTTGCGGCGATTGCGGCGTTGGGGCTTGAGTTGCACTTCCGGCAGAGCACTCACTCGGTCTCCCGCACCGAAATTCGATGCAACGGTAAGCTCAACACACTCGCCCAGGTCAAGAAGTAAGAAAATGCACTGGTTGCCCTGAGGCTGCGCAGCAGAAATTCGTTCTCAATCCATTCAGAGCGACCAACTGCAATCGCCAGACAGTGAATCATCCAGTAGCCGAAGATCATGGCGAAAAGCGCCTGGTCTACGGATTCCAGTTCGTCCTCGGGTAAGTAACGAAATCCAAAGAGCAGAATAAAACCGCCGACACAGGCGATAGCTGAAACCAAGGTGACGATATCCTGCCAGATGACACTTGCCATAGAGACACCGAATGACTGGGGATGGTTGCAAATGACGGGTAGTCTAGCGGATTGCGCAACAGACTGGCTCGAAAAGGTTATGAATTGAAATATTCCTTTAGTAAGAGGTCAAAAGTGGTAAGCTCCCACTCGACTTCAGCTAGGTTAGTGTTCTTTTAGCCGGGAGCGACCCCTTGACATCAGCTCGCCTGCCCGATTCGGCATCATCCTGGCCCTATCTCACGCCCGGTATCGCCGACGAGCTTTTCGAGCGCATCCCCGGCATCCCGCTCAGTCCGCGTGAAGTACGGTTGCTGTTGCTCTCTCAGTTGCGCCTGACCGCACACTCGGTACTCTGGGATATCGGGGCCGGTACCGGTACGATCCCGGTCGAGGCAGCCCTGCTCTGCCCTGGAGCACGCATCGTCGCTGTCGAGCGCGACGAGGAAGTGGCCGAACTCATTGAGCGCAACTGTACAAAATTCAAAGTTGCCAATGTGCGCGTCCATCGAGGAAGTGCTCCCGAATGCCTGGATGCACTGGCACCTGACCCTGATCGGGTCTGCATCGAGAGTACCCATGCATTGCCGCTCATTTTGCAGACTGTCTGGGAACGCCTCCTGGAAGGCGGACGGGTTGTCATCACCACTTCAACACTCGAAGGCCTCTATCGAGTCACAGAGGTCCTTACCCAACGGCAGGCTCAAAATGTCGAGATCGTGCAGGCAATCTTCTTTCGCCTGGAATGGCGTGGCGCTCAGCAGACCTTCGCACCCCTCGACCCGACCTTTGTATTGAGTGGTGAAAAGCGGGTTTGAAACCCTATCCTCGGGGCGGCTTTTTGACTGCTTGTGAACCTTTTAGTAGCCGATATACTGCTCAAGAGCCTGCTTTTGCTTTGAGCGCCGCAATTTGCGCAGAGCCTCCGACTCGATCTGGCGAATGCGTTCGCGGGTCAGCTCAAAACGCTCGCCCACCTCGCGCAGGGTAAGACCCATCTTGCCCTCAAGACCGAAGCGCAAAGCAAGAACCTCGCGCTCGATCGGCTTCAGGGTTTTCAGTGCAGCTTCGAGATCGTTGGCGAGCGATTTGTGCAGCAAGTCGTTGAAAGGCCGCTCCGCCGATGCGTCTTCGATCATCTCCCCAAGGGACAAATCGCCGTCGCTGCCGATCGGCATATCCAGAGAAATGGGCTGGCGGGCTACTTCCTGAATGTTGCGCAGCTTTTTGACTTTGAGATCAAGCCTGCTGGCCAATTCTTCCTCGGTCGGTCGCCTGCCCAGCTCCTGCACAGCAATGCGCATCGCCCGGCGTACTTTGCGCACTTTCTCAACCATGTGGATGGGTAGACGGATGATGCGGGCTTGATTGGCAATAGCGCGGGTGATGCTCTGACGAATCCACCAGGTCGCGTAGGTCGAGAAGCGGTAGCCTTTTTCCGGATCAAATTTTTCAGTGGCCCGCATCAAACCGAGGTTGCCTTCCTGAATCAAGTCGAGGAAGGGAACGTCGCGGCCAATATATTTTTTGGCGATCGAGACGACCAGGCGCAAGTTGGCATTGATCAGTTTGCGCTGGGCCCAGAGCCCCTGTCGGGTGGCTTCGATCAGGGCTGGGGATGCATAGCCCATGGATTCGGCGACTTCTTCTTCAGCAGGTGGACGTTGCAACTGAGCCGCAAGTTCGGTGCGTGCATCATCAATGCGCAGTTTGGCCTGAATGAGCCGGGATAGGTGAATCTCCTCTTCTGGTGTCACCCGCGCCACTCGCCCAATTTCATTGAGGTAGAGATCGACCAGGTCATCGCTACCGTAGGTCACTGTCCTTGTCTTCTGGTCGTCGGAGCGCTCGCGATGCGTTTTGCTCATTCCTCATCCCTTCGTACTGAGACCCCAGTTGTTACAGAATATTGAAAACTTTACAGATGGGGTGAACGAAAATCGATCATGCCCGCTTATTTCTGCTCAAGGTTGAGCAATAATTCTGTAGAAGGTCTACTCTACTGAGTAGTTCTCCAGCCAGTCTGACCATTTTCGATTTTCGATCATGACTCAACGTTTTCAAATTCGGGGTGGCCCACAGCCGACCAATCTGATCGGTCCCCAGGTCCGCTGGATGCGAGAACGGCTGGGACTGACCCAGGACGAACTGGCCGGACGGCTGAGCCGCTACGGACTCGAACTCGATTACGTCAAGATAGGCCAGATCGAGAACGGCAAGCGCCGGGTCGTCGATTGGGAACTGGTCGGTTTTGCCCGGGCACTCGGAGTCTCGGTGAACTGGCTGTTGTGTGGAGAGGATGGGAGGTTATAGACCGGATGGAACTGCAGCGACTGTCTCCAGGGCGTTATGACCTGTTTTTGCTGGCTGGAAGGCTGAATGCCTATCATCTGGCTCGGACTGGTGGCATCAAGGCGCGGGCCCTGGAAGTGGCGTTGGCAGTTCAGTACTTTCGCGAGTTGGTACCGACAGTTGGTAATGAGGGAATCACGCTCGACGACGTGGCAAGCCGGATCTGTGATGGGCTTTACCGCAAAATTGACCCGCGCCTGCCGATAGGGCCAAAGGGCGAAGATCTGATCTGGCCTGTCTTGAGCCTGGATGCAGTCGGCCTACCCCAGCCGCTCTTGCCCCAGAGCAGCGCCGATGGCGATTTTCGCTGGCACAAGCTCTGCAATGGCCAACGCGGCATCGGCTGCCACGCTGCCGCCCGACACTTCTGGTTTGATCGCGAATTTATTGAGAGCGACCGCGACTTATGCCCCTTTCGCGTCTACGACGGCGAGACGCCGCTCATGATCGACCAGGGTCGCCAGAAGTGCGGTTTTGACGGCAATCCCTGCGGCTGGCAACCGGGGCTCCCAAAATTTCTACAGGTTCTCGGTCGGGGGCGGACGGCGCGGCTGAGCCGCATTGACTGGACTCTAACCATGTGGCAGACCCTTGTGCCAGCTGGCCAGGCAATCCCCGTCTTTCCGTTCCTCTATGCACTCTATTTTGGTTCACCGACTCTGGCGGATGCCCACGCAGATATCACCCTCGACCGGTTCCGCCACGATTTTGGCTTGAGCGAGGCTTTGATGACTGGTCTGTTTAACGTCGATCCCGACCACCCGCTTAACCGCAAGTTTCGCCAGCACATCGACGAGCCGACCCCTGATGAGCCTTTGCAGACCCGCTTTTTACTCTCGGTGCTGCCGGAGGGTGCCGAGCGGGGGCGTCCGAGCGGGGGCAGGCTCGTTATCGACCCTGATGAAAAACCCAGCTACCAGAAGAGCACGATCCCAAGCGGCATTGCCCGCGACCCACTACTTGCTGAGCGTCGCCGCCGCCGCCAACT
The DNA here is from genome assembly GCA_031399965.1 of Gloeobacteraceae cyanobacterium SOY_34_metabat_159. GTDB lineage: Bacteria > Cyanobacteriota > Cyanobacteriia > Gloeobacterales > Gloeobacteraceae > JANNPH01. Next base: position 26,322 of record JANNPH010000044.1, read on the forward strand.
CGAACGTACAGCCCTGCACGACGAGGTGCTGACCCACTTTCGCCGCTGGTTCCGCCTGGCTGGTAAAGAAGTACGCGAAGATACTGATACTTTTGACTTTCTTGCCATCGACGAGCGGCTTGTGTTGCTCGCCGAGGTGAAAGTACTGGGCCAGCAGGATTTGGCTGAGGCCATTCAGGAGACGGTGGGCCAACTACTATACTACCAGCGCTTTGCGCTTGCTCCCTGGCGCGAAGAAGGCTACCCGATTGCGATGGCAGCTGTCTTCGAGCGTCCACCCCTCGGCGAATTCGTGACCTTCTTGCAAGAGATCAACATTCATACCTACTGGATCGGCCCCGACCACCGCATCGATGGTCCCGAGGAGAGCCTGGCGCTGCTGCGCTCGCTCGACATTCAGTTGCATCTCGACCCGGAACTGATCAGCGACGACTAAGAAATTTCTAGCGTAGCTGTGCCACTCGCCCGCTGCCGAAGTAGATCCGCCGCAAAAATTGCTCGTATTCGCTCTCGCCCAGGAGGTTATTCTCCGCTATACCCTTGTTGTGGCCGGAGGAGTGGATAAATTTACCCTCGCCGATGTAGATGCCGGTGTGTGTAGCCCGTTTGCCTTTCTCGGAGAAGAAGAGCAGATCCCCCGGTTGGAGTTGCCGCCAGTCACTCACCTGGGGAGCGACAGGGCTGCTTGCTGCTTGTTGCTGGTAAGAATCGCGAGGAAGGGCAATACCAGCAAGGCGGTAGACCGTCTGGTTAAAGCCGCTGCAGTCGAGAGCATTGCCGATTGTGCCGCCCCAGAGGTACCGAGTAGGCTGGTCTGCCAGCAGGGCGCGGGCATAGGAGACAATTGCCTTGCGCTGGCGTACCCCTTCAGATTGATTGACCTGCACAAGAGCCGCAACAGGCACAGTGTAGGTCTTACCCTCGGCAGTCACGATGCTGCCGGTTACCGGTACTGCCCCTGAAGGCCCAGGCACCTCGCCGGGTAAACTTTTGGCGAAGCTACCTCGCGGTAGCGACCCTTGCGAGGTCTGAAGCGTTACAAGCGGCGCACTGCGCCAGGTTTGCCACTCAGGCTGTGTCCAGAGTACAACTTTGTCTACTTCGATCCAGCCGACATACTCGTCCCACTCGCGCAGCACCCGCAGCCACCGTCCTGCCGGGCGCTCCAGCACTTTGAGGGTATCGCCGGGAAGCGCCTGTGAGACCAGTTCTGAACTGGCGTCGGGTTGTGCACGCAGGTCTGCGCCCGGTGCGCGCACAGCCGCGTAAGCCCGTTCACCAACTGCCTTGTAAGGAAAGACTTCAAGCCGGTTATCAACCGGTCCCAGGGTGGTGAGCAGGCGTACGAGGGAAGCACTGTCCTCGGGTCGCAGAGCCCGGCCGGTCAGTACGATGCGCCCCTCTTGCCAGCGGGCCTCGGCATTGAGTACAGCCTGAGCACCGTAGCCCCTGGGCAAGGTCGTCTTGTACTGTTCGATCAGTGGTTGGGGAGATGGAGCAGCCATCGATGCACCGGATAAGCCGCACCAGACAACCAGAGCGAGGATGAACCTGCGACGCATTTGTTACCTTTCGCACTCCGGGGCACTGCTGCTGGTGAGGCCATCCCAATCGACACAACGGATTGCGTCAGCCTCGGACCAACCCTCCGGATGGAGCGCACAGACAATATAGCGGTTTGAGCCGTAGAAGCGGCAATTGCGGCAATAAGGTTGGGTGCCGGGGGCGGTGCGAGCCTGGGCCACGGCGCGCTGAATGTCTTCGAGTTGTTGGTCGGTTTGCTTGAGCGTCTGTTGAATCACAAAAAATTGCACGCCCAAACAGGTGACCAGCAAAACAAGCAAAAGTATCAACAGCACCCTGGTATCCCCAAGCTCGCGACAACCCTGATTACTGGACCAATTGGCGGCTACTCGGCCTTATCGGTCCATTTTGAATGATTGCTTTGATTTCGTCGAATCCACTACAATGGCCCTCGACCGAGACAGGAGCATTTGCGATGGTTGCCATCCTCCAGCAGGCTTTCAAGGCGAAAAGAGCCGTCAAGATCATTGCCGGACTCAACAATTTCGACACCGACCGCGTTCTACAGGTGGTGCGTGCTGCCGAGCGAGGAGGGGCTACGTTTGTCGATATCGCCTGTGCTCCGGAGCTTATCCGCCTGGTGCGCAACACTACAGAATTGCCGGTGTGCGTCTCTGCAATCGACCCGGATGCCTTGCTGGCCGCTGTGCGCAGCGGAGCCGACTGCGTCGAGATTGGTAACTTCGACTCGTTTTATACCCAGGGTCAGGTCTTTGAGGCCGAGACAGTGCGCGACCTCACCCGCCGCACCCGCGACCTGCTCGGTCCCGATGTGCTGCTTTCTGTGACTGTGCCCCACACGCTCGAACTGGACGATCAAGTAGCGCTTGCTGTTCAACTGGAGAGTCTTGGAGCCGACATCATCCAGACCGAGGGCGGCACTGCGAGCCGTCCGACCCATGCAGGCACACTCGGGCTGATTGAGAAAGCAGCACCGACTCTGGCTGCCGCCTACGAGATTTCCCAGGCTGTCCGGGTGCCGGTACTCTGCGCCTCGGGGCTTTCGGCTGTGACGGTGCCGATGGCGCTCGCAAGCGGTGCCGCCGGTGTGGGCATCGGCTCAGCCGTCAACCGCCTCAATGACGAACTGGCGATGGTCGCCCAGGTACGCTCGATCGTCGAAGCAGTCGAAGCGGCTCATCGCTTCGTGCGCGCTTGAGCCTGTTGAAGACGGTTCGCGGCGAGGGCAACCAGGGTCCCTATTCTCAGGTTGTCGTGCATGGGGATCTCGTGTTTACCTCCGGGCAGATTCCGCTCGATGCTGCGACCGGTCAAGTCGTGGAAGGCAACATCGAAGCTCAGAGCAAACAGGCCCTCGAAAACTTGCGTCTGGTGCTTGGTCTAGGTGGGGCGAGTGTAGACCGCGTCATCAAGGTGACCGTGTTTCTCACCGATATGGCCGACTTTGCTGTGATGAATCAGGTCTATCAGGACTTCTTCGGCACACATCGCCCGGCGCGCTCCTGCGTACAGGTTGCAGCCCTGCCGCGTGGGGTCAAAATCGAGGTGGAAGCGGTCGCGGCCCTCGCCAATTGAGCCGTTGTATGATTGGTACGACGCGCCCGTAGCTCAGGGGATAGAGCATTCGACTTCTAATCGAATGGTCGAAGGTTCAAATCCTTCCGGGCGCACGTCTTCTGACTTACCGCTGATCGCTATGGAATTGCCGGACGGCACGCCTATTTTTCATCGCACCGGTATCGACTTGGTGCATATTCCGCGCATCCAGTCTTTGCTGGAGCGCTACGGTAAACAGTTTCTAAATCGGGTGTACACCGAGGGTGAGCAGCAATACTGTCTGGCGGCCAGGCCGCACACTGCAAGTCGGCTCGCCGGACGGTGGGCAGCCAAAGAAGCGGTGACCAAGGCACTTGGAACGGGCTGGCGCGGGGTGGGGTATCGGGACATCGAGGTTGTCAGGCAAAGCTCCGGGGAGCCGACTATCTGCCTGCACAGCCGGGCCGCTGCTCGAGTCGCCGCTTACCGGCAACTGGACTGGCAGGTCAGCTTCAGCCACGACCGCGACTATGCGGTGGCGACCGTGTCGCTAATTGGCGTTATTTAGTACAGCCCCTGGGTGAGCGTGCGTTCGAGCCAGAGGAGCATGAAGAAGGCACCGGACAAAAGCAGGTGGTTGCCAGTCCAGGCAAAAGTGTGGTCCTGGGCGTCGGGAGTCTTGAGGTGCTTTTCAATCAGCCACCAGCTCAAGCCGATCCAGGCAATCGAAATGCCAATCGCCGGCAGATCAAAAACGTTAATCAGTTCGATATAGGCCCAGCCCAGGCAAATGTAGAGCACCCCGAGCAACCAGCCGAGCAGTGGTCGGTACTGATCGTCAGGAAGCAAAGCCAGTGCGTTGATGATTCGCCCGTCAAATGCACGGATCGCCCCTCCAATCGCAACGACATAGCTTCCGTAGATAAGTGTTTCCATAGTGCTTAGCCCGGTGAGTGTTTTTTCCTATTATGAAGTGAGTGCGTGCCCCCACGTCTATAAACATTCATAAACTCTTGTACACACTTTGACATCCACTCTGAAAGCAGACCTGGGCAGCGGCCCGCTCAGGGATTAGACTTAGGGCCTGAAGATTGGCAAATATTCATGGCTGAGATGGTAAGAGTCGGGATCGTCGGGGCATCTGGCTACGGTGGGGTACAACTGGTTCGTCTATTGCTCGACCATCCGCTGGCCAGGCTGACGTTCCTGGGCGCGAATCAGAGCGTCGGAGCGCACTACGGCGAACTCTACCCGCAGCTTGCTCACCGCATCGATATGGTGTGCGAAGCAGTGGACCCGGTCGAGATTAGCGGGCGCTGTGATGTCGTCTTTCTCGCTACACCCAATGGCGTCGCCTACACCCTGGCACCGGCTCTAGTTGCTGGCGGCTGCAGCGTGTTCGACCTGTCGGCGGACTATCGCTTTGCCAACTTGCAGACCTATCAGCAGTGGTATGGGGGGACGCGCAGCGACGAGGAAACGGCGCGTCAGGCCGTTTACGGCCTACCGGAGCTTTACCGCGAACGCATCCGCACAGCAAAACTGATCGGCTGTCCGGGCTGCTATCCGACTGCTTCGCTCCTGGCGGCAAGCCCACTACTCAAGCAGGGGCTTGTCGATCCGCGCAGCCTGATTATCGACGCGAAGTCGGGCGTCTCGGGTGCCGGACGTGTACCCAAGACCGAATCGCTCTTTGCTGAAGCTGACGGTTCGGTGGCCGCTTACAATGTCGCCCGCCACCGGCATACACCCGAGATCGAACAGGTGTGCTCAGAACTGGCCGGAACAGCGGTGCAGATACAATTTACCCCGCACCTGATCCCGATGGCGCGCGGCATGCTGGTCACTCTCTACGCAAAGTTGCGCGATCCGGGATTGATTTCTGAAGACCTGCGCACCATCTACGAAGCTTTTTACCGCCAGTGTCCGGCCGTGCGTGTCCTGCCAAACGGCGTTTACCCCCATACCAAGTGGGCGAGTGGTACAAACACCTGTTTTATCGGACTCGAAGTCGATCAGCGCACCGAACGGGTGATCGTGCTCGCGGCGGTCGATAACCTGGTCAAAGGCCAATCGGGTCAGGCGATCCAGGCGATGAATATTAATCAGGGTTTTGAAGAGATGCTTGGGCTGCCGACGGTCGGTTTTTATCCGTAAATCATAAAAAACCCAAAAAAAACCCGGCACGCCAGATGAGCGTTGCCGGGCAGGGCTGTCGGATTGCTAGGTCTCAAGTTGCCCAGGATGTACAGACAGCCCTCTCAGCACAGGTACGCATCTTTGCTGGTTAAGCGGTGACGAGCCGGTCGAGGGCGCGCTGTACCCACTGCATATGACGGCGCTCGGATTCGACGATGGCATCAAAGCGCTGCGCAATTTCGTCTTGACCCTGAGCTCGGGCCAGGCGAGCAAAGGCCGGGTAGGTCTTGGTCGCTTCGATCGACTCCACTTCAAGCGCGGTCTCCAGTGCCCGGCGCAGCCCACGTGGGTCAGTGCTTACCAGGGCCATCTGCTCTTCAATCTGGCCGACCAGGCGGCGAGCTTCGAGCGTCTCAGGAGAGTCTTTGACTTCGAGCTGCGGATACAGCTCGCGCAAAAGATCGGCATGTTCTTTTTCTTCGCGGGCAATCGCCTCGAACATGTTTGCGATCTCGGGTGCTCCCGACTCGTGCGCGATCCGGGCAAAGGTCGGATACATACACTCGTGCTCGTAGATCTCTACTTCTATTGAGGAAGCCGCATTTAAGTCAGTCTCGCTGTGGTAAACCGCCTCTTGAAAAAACCGATCAATTCCGAGAAAGTCTTCCTGGCAATCGTGAAGCATAGTACCGTTCTCCTGCAGAGGCTGAATGTAGATAAAGCGAATCTTACGAGCTATCAGTGTCGTTCAGATAGCGAAAAGGTGGCAGAACCGTTAAGTTTTTTAGCATAGAGAACTGGCAGTCCACCGAACGTCCTGTGCAAAATAAAGCAGCGAGTCGCACACCTGATGATTCACTCTGTTCAGGCCAGGCCAGTTTTTACTCTTCAGTAAGCAGTTACCTTCTTTTTATGGTGCAACCACTTGATGCCCGCGAATACCTCCTCACCGAGGCGGTCAACCCCAACAGCCGTAACCTTGACCAGATCAGCAGCACGCAACTGGTCGAGCTATTTTGTGCGGAGGATGACCGCATCGTACCGGCGATACGCGCCGCGCGGGACGAAATTGCCCAGGCTATCGACCGGATCGCCATGGCCCTCTCAGGGGGAGGCCGACTTTTCTATGTCGGTGCCGGTACGAGCGGGCGGTTGGGGGTACTCGACGCTGCTGAGTGCCCACCCACCTTCTGCACCGAGCCTGAATTGGTCCAGGGCGTGATTGCCGGGGGTGTGCAGGCTCTACTCAAAAGCGTCGAAGGAGCCGAAGACGATCCGACAGCAGGCGCGGCAGACCTCAAAGCGCGCAAAGTCTGTGGGCGCGATGTGGTGGTCGGAATCAGCGCAGGTGGGACAGCACCCTACGTACAGGGAGCCCTGGCTCATGCGCGTTCTCAAGGTGCCGGGACTATTTTTTTGGCCTGTGTGCCGCTTGAGCAAGTGAGGGCATGTTGGGACATTGAAATTCGCGTGCCGGTCGGGGCGGAAGTGCTTGCCGGCTCAACGCGCCTGAAGGCCGGCACGGCGACGAAGCTGGTCCTGAATATGCTCTCGACCGGGGCGATGGTACGCCTGGGTAAGACCCACGGCAACTTAATGGTCGATGTGGCAGTGACCAACCGCAAATTGCACGACCGGGCCGTACGCATTCTCACGACCCTGACAGAACTGGAGCGCTCAGCAGCCGTGGTACTACTCACCGAAAGCGGTCTGCGGGTGAAAGTGGCGCTTTTAATGCACTGGAGCGGTAAACCGGCTGAGCAGTGCGCGGCGGTACTTACGGACTGCAGCGGCAGGCTTCCAGTTGCCCTTGCCACGTTGCGCCCGGACGACCAGCCTGACCTGGATAGTGTCAAGTAGAAAGATCTGGTTTAGCGACGAGGGGAGACGACAATTTCAGTCACCACCAGGGTGCCCTGGCCGGGAGCGGTCTGCAGGGTACTATGGGCTTCTGCGCCGACAATTTCGACCCGCCGCAAATAGCGCTCCAGCGAAAAGATCCCCGAGTGAGGTCGGCGGCTCTGGGCTGACTGCAAGTCAAAACCGGGACCGTTGTCTTTTACTTCAAGGCGGTAGCGCACCAGTTGGCTCTGGCGCGAACAGGCAATCTGGACACTGACCTGCACCGGCTCGGTGCTGTCGAGGCAGGCGTACTTAATGACGTTCCAGGTCAATTCTGAGAGCACCTGGTAGAGCGTGGCGGCAATCCGGCGGTCGCGGGCGCTCTCACCCAGAGAAAATGCCCATTTCTCCCACTCATGGGCTTCAACCGCCTGCCCTTCGCGCAGCCACTCGAACCGGTACTGGACACCGCGCCGTTCGAGGCGGTCGCAGATAGGTTCGACCGCGTCGGCAAAGCTCTGGCCACGGGCAAACTTGTCCTCGGTACCGTTGCGCAGGACCCGCAGTTCGTCTTCAACTTCCTGACAGCGCTCCATTGCCTCCGCCAACCGCCAGGCGTAATGTCCCGCTTCCGGTTCGTCGGACAGTTCCAGGTCGAGGATAATTTCGCGCAGGACCACCTGGGCATTCATGATGCTCTGCTGGGCCGTGTTGTGTAGTTCGGAGCTGAACTCGGCGCGGTGCTGAATTTCCCATGCGACGAGCGCCTGCCTGGCCCGCAACTGATAGACGCGATTGAGAATCTGTACAAATAGACCCGGCACGGCCGCTCCACAGACCACCGCCGCCATCACCGGCTGGGACGGTGAAAGGGTGAGTAAGGCAGTCAAGAGCAGCGCCAGAAGACCGCTACCCAGGGCCGGGGGCAAGATACGGCCCATCGAAAGTGGACGCTCCTGGTCGAGGATGCGTGTCCAGGCCATCTGGTCTTGCAGGGCGCTCATGAAACTGAGGGCGAGCCACAGGCTGAGCACCAGGAGGACCGTCAACTGCGGCTCCTGGACAAGCGGATAGGCGACCAGGGCATCGAGCCAGACGCTCGCAGAAAGCGGTGCGTTGCTCAACTGCCAGAGGGTTGAACCCCAACTCGGATGCACCAGCGGCGCGATGTCGGTTTTGACGCGTTCGATCGCGTCGATTTGCCCCTGAATTTGATTTTTGAGTTCTCGACTACTCGGTTCAAGCCGTGTATCGAGCAGGCCGATAGCCAGAGCATAAGCCCGGACTGCCTCGGTCGGTCGGTCTGACTGGTAGAGAGCCTCGGCGTGGCCGACCCAGCCGAAGGCCTCCCGCTCAGCCAATCCCCAGTGGCTCGCGAGCGGAATCTGGATGCGCTCCTGGTACTCCCCGCGCGGCAAAAAAAGCTGAAGGCTCCAGAGCACGAGCGCACTGGCACATAGACCCATACCAAACCCGGAGAGCACGACGCCAAAGTGTTGCCATGAGAGCCGCCAGACAGCTGGGGTTGCAGGCTCAGTGACCGGTAGCCGCGCCGATAAAACCTTGCTTGGGGGGCGCATGGTCGGCGGTCGTCTCAAGAGCTTCGACGAGCGGCGAACTGCCTGGCCCCATTGTGTTCTGATCAGAGGCGTGCGCATGCTCAACAAACTAGCGCACTCTTTTTGGTTAAGCTATGGCAAATCCGGATCTTTCAAGATGCTGCTGCAGTTGCGGGTGCTGGAAAACGAGGAGTTTGTCGAAGGTGAGATTTTTCGCTTTCAGGGCAATATCATCCGCGTCAGCTGGGAACCGGACGGGCGGCTCGTGGCCGGCCGGGCAAGGCGACCATTGCTCGTCTTCTATCAACACGAATCCGGTTGCCGGGTGCGCTGCGTTCCGGCCGAGTCGCTCAAGCTCAACGACGTTCCCCTCGACCGTCGGCAGCGGCTGGCTGTAGGCGATCGCATCGAGCGACCCGACGGACAGACGCTCATCATCAATGCTTTACAGCTACAAGACGATCAAGAATTGTTTGTGATTGCCAATGGCGAAACCCTTGCCGGTCTGCCGGTAAAGACCGGACTGCTGAAAGGAGTAATCGCTCTATTGACCGGCCTTGTGGTTCTGGGCAGTACCCTGGGTGTTCGCCTGACCCTGCCTGAGATGCAACCGGGTCTTGCCGGCCGGGTCACCCGCACTGTCGAGCCTCCGACCACTATCGGTGAACGCACCGTGCGCGATGTGGCCCTCGAACTGAAAGAGGTGCTCCTGCAGGTGAGCGAGTCGCGCGAGTCGCTCGAAGAGTTGCTGGTCACCCTCGCTTCGACCCGGCGAATCGCCCAGAAACTGGCACAGCTCCATGCAGAAGACCCTCTGGCTGTAACCGTCTACACCGCAGTCAATAGCTTCTACCAGCTCTCTGCCGCCTTAGTCGCCGAGGATCCCGAGGCTTTTCAAGCGGCTAGCGAGTCTGCTAACCGCTGCTTGAGCGCCAGGTTGACCAACCGCGGCGACGAAGTGGTCCTTTTTTATCGCTCCCTGGCCGGTATCAGCCTGCGTGAGAGCACAGCCCATCTGCGCAAAGCCTCAGGGCGTGGAATTGGCAGCGGTGGGCGCAGTCTGTGAGATGACCGTTGCTGAAAGCAGCTTGTCGCCCACCCGAATCTGGTCTACCACTTCCATGCCTTTGATCACTTTTCCGAAGACGGCGTATTCGCCGTTTAACTGATTGGTATTGGCAAGGGTGATGTAGAACTGCGAGGAGGCCGAGTTTGGATTTTGCGAACGGGCCATGGCCAGGGCACCGCGGGTATGAAGGAGCACGGGCGGCTGCTTGACGCTGTCGAGCCCTTCGCCGCTGTAGGTTCTGCTGTAAAGGATCGGGCCGGGTTTGCCGTCCAGTCCGGTGGGCCGGATTTCAAGCGGGATGATGCGCTGGGCGCGGGTGGCGGGGTCGATGAAACCGCCTGTGCCATTGCCGAGCGGGTCGCCCCCCTGAATGACGAAGCCCGGCACAACCCGGTGAAAGGTGAGGTTATCGAAGAACTTGCGCTTGGCCAGGTCTACAAAATTGCCGGCCGTAATTGGGGCATTGTCACCATCGACCTCGACGGTAATCGGGCCTTTGACCGTTTTAAGCTCAACTATGGCCTTGCCTTTGAGCTGGGGTAGGCCCGCATCCGGGGCTGCTGCCTGAGGAGAAGTGCGGGTTTGTGCAGACGAGTTGGTGTCGGCACAGGCCGTCAGCGACCCCAAAAGCGCTACACAGGCGAGCATGCATACTAATCTGATCATGGATGTACCATTCTCCAAACGCCGAGATTGTACCGTACTCGGGCTGCCGCCTGCCCGCCTGCTATCAACGGACCGCCCGGTTAAAGCGACCCATCTCAGGACTGCGTGCTCCGTGAACTGCCTCGATGTGCTCGCGGCAGCAGTGGGTTGCCCAGGCATCCAGGTCCTCCGGCGCCTCGTCGTAGAGTTCGACGAGCACTTCCGGTGAGACGCGGCAGAAAGCCGGACGGTGTTCGTAAATGCCACAGGTGCGCGTCTCAGGTTCGAAGTGCCTACACCAGCCGTCTTGACCCACCAGCGAGTGGTAGAGCGCCAGTTGTTCGCTGTCCAGGTACTCATCGAGGAATGGGCGCTCGGCCGGGGCAAGGTAGCAGCAGGCTCCGCAGTTGCGTACGCAGTTCCAGCTCATACGTTTCCGCCCCCAGCAGGTGTCCGGGCATAAACGGTTACCGGTACACCGAGTGCTGCCCAGTTCCAGAGCCATTTTGCGTCGTCGGCCGCGTTTGGCCAGCGGCGATTGTGGCTGCGGGTCGAGAGGTTGAGACAGCCGTGGCTCATTGGTCGCCCGAAGCTGTTGTGCCACCAGGCACCGTGAAAGGCGTAGCCCCCGTGGAAGAACTGGGCATAAGGCACGTTTTCGACTTTGTAGTAGCCAGGCCGGCCAGGAGGTGCGCTGCTCGTCATCGTCTTCAGGAAATAGCGCCGTTCAATATAGAAAGTTCCAGTGACAGTTGGCGTGCCCGCTTTACCGCTACTGACCGGGAAAGACCGCACTGCCTGGCCATCCTCGAAGGCCACAGCAGTCTGGGTATCCAGGTAGACTGCAATGCGCCGGTCAGCACCGGTCGTAAAGGTCTCGACCAGCGGCTTTTCCAGGTAGCCGCCGCTCGTCGCCAGCAGACCGTCAGTGCCGACGGTGACACGGATAGTACTGAGGGAGGGCCAGCCGCCAGTGGGCCGAAACTGAAGGCGTCGGCCGCTGCCGGACCAGCGGCCTGCGATTGCTTCACCCGCTGCGGTCTCAACTCTCATGGCTGAGGTGTCGCGGTTGTTGAGCGGTTCGCTAAAGGTAACCATGACCGGTAGGGACAACCCGACGCGCTCAAGCCTGCGCACGTTGAGACGAGCGGTGAGCGGTGGCGGCGTCTTGAGAGTCAGCGCCAGGGGCGGCAATTCAATTCCCGCCTCGGTCTTCCAATTGACGCGTACAGGATACTGGGCTCCCTGTGCCTCCCGACCCCTGAGCTGTAACCGATAGCTAAGGCGGTCGGCGGCCGGTTCGACGGCAAGGTCGAGGCCACCCTCTGTCTGCAGGCTGCCGACTGGGCGGTCAAAATTGAGGACTACGGACCCGTCCGGCGCAAACGTTCGCACGGGCGTCCCAATTAGTTTCGGTACAGCGACCGTTTCAAAGTCGATGGTCCGGGTGAGCAGCTGGCGAGTCCAGTCGCGGCTCGCCTTAACTGTGACACTATATCGCGTCCCGAACTGGAGCGACCCGCTCGATTCGAACCGGTTCCCGGTTGGCTGGCTGACGATGCGCCTGCCACTTTTATCCTGAATGACGACCTCGACGATCTCGCTTGCGAGGCCGACGGTTGTCACCACGAGCGGTTCGCGGGGGTCCACTTGCTCTCTGCCGGTCGGTTGCTCAAAGCGGATGTCGAAAGGGACAGCCTGCCAGCCGCAAAACAGTAAAAGGGCCGCGCCAGTCGTGGCAAGTGCGGCCCGACGCGTCGTCTCCCAGCCGGTGTGGCTTCTAGCAGTATTCAAGGACTACCTCGCTGCAGTGAGATTGAGATTTTTGCGACAGGCCAGTTCGGCTGCGAGCACAATCGCAGCGGTCATACTCGTGCACCTGGCAATACCCTGACCGGCGATGTCGAAGGCCGTACCGTGGTCAGGTGAGGTCCGGATGATCGGGAGCCCGATCGTCGTATTCACTGCCTGATCGAAAGCGAGCATCTTGACCGGAATCAAGCCCTGGTCGTGGTAAAGCGCCAGATAAGCATCACAGCTGCGGCCAGGCTGCCCCCACCAGGCGCGGGCCGGTTCGACCCAGAGAGTATCGGGCGGCACCGGGCCGTGTACCTGACGGTCCTGCCAGCGTCCGATCAGACTCGCAAGCCAATCGCGCTCCTCAGTGCCGATTTGCCCTTCTTCACCGCTGTGGGGGTTGAGCCCTGCGACTGCGATGCGCGGCTTGTCGATGCCAAAGTCGGTTTGCAAACTGTCGAGCAGCAACTGCAGCTTGCTCTCGACCAGGGCAGGGGTCAGCACCTCGGGCACCTGTCTGAGGGCAATGTGCGTGGTGGCGAGCAGAACCCGCAAAGTCCAGTTGCTGAAGGGAGAACGGGCGACAAAGAGCATCCCATAGCGCTCAGTGCCGCTCAATTGAGCAAGCACCTCGGTCTGGCCCGGATAAAAGTGCCCGGCCAGATGCCAGGCGGACTTGGCGATCGGGGCAGTCACCACGGCCTGACAGCGACCAGCAAGCGTCGCTTTCGTAGCCTGCTCCAGGTACGCAAAGCTCAGGGCTCCAGACTCAGCACTCGGCTTACCGGGAGCAAACGAGCCGGTCCCGCATTCCACCACTTCGAGCGCATCAGGTTGGGCGAGTTGCACAGGTGAGCGGTCGCGCAGGTCTAGATAGGTCTGGGTGAGTAGCGAGCGGTTTCCAAAGACAACCGGGCGACAAGCAGCGTGTACGGCCGGGTCGGTGAGCGCTTTGAGAACGACTTCCGGACCGATGCCGGCCGGGTCGCCCATTGTGAGCGCAAGTGTAGGAAGGGGGTCGCTCATGATTTAGCTATCCAGGCTCAGGACGAATGCGTAATTTGGCCGACGATTATGGCGGGACCGTATTGGCGGCGTTTATTTTTAGCGTAATCTGGTGTCAAGCGTCGAGTGGCTCCCTCTACTGATGACGCTCTTACTTTATTTTAGGGGTCAAGCTTTATGAGAGTTGGAGTAATCGGGACTGGCTATGTAGGTCTGGTGACTGGAGCCTGCCTGGCTCACGTCGGGCACGAGGTCTACTGCATGGACAACGATGCTAAAAAAGTTGACCGCCTGCGCGAGGGCATCATGCCCATCTACGAACCGGGGCTCGAAGAAATCGTCCGCTCGACTGCCGAGAGTGGTCAGTTAAACTTCACCACCAGTATGTCGGAAGTCGTCACAGACAGCGACGTCATCTTCATCACAGTCGGTACACCTTCGCGGCCCGACGGTTCGCCGGACCTTTCGGCCGTACGCGCCGTCGCCCGCGGCATCGGGCAAAGCCTCGACAACCGCTATCGGGTCATCGTCAACAAATCAACCGTGCCGGTCGGCTCGGGCAACTGGGTGCGCATGCTGGTCGAAGACGGAGCGCGCATGATACCGGTGGCAGCGGGCGATGGCGGCAGCACCGCCCTCTTGAGCGCGCCGGTCGAACCCAGTTTCGATATCGTAAGCAATCCCGAATTTCTGCGCGAAGGCAGTGCTGTCTGGGACACCTTCAACCCTGACCGAATCGTGATCGGGGCGGACAGCGAAAAGGCGGTGGGCGTTATGCGCGAACTTTACGCGCGCTGGATCGCACCAGTCGAGGTCGAGCGAGCGCCAGTGCCCCTGGTCACAACTGACCTCGCCTCAGCCGAGATGATCAAGTACGCTGCCAATGCATTCCTCGCGACAAAAATTAGCTTCATCAACGAGATTTCCAATATTTGCGAACGGGTTGGGGCCGATGTAACGCGCGTTGCCCAGGCAATTGGTCTCGACAAGCGCATCGGCAACCAGTTTCTCAATGCCGGGGCAGGCTGGGGTGGGTCCTGCTTCCCGAAAGATGTCTCAGCCCTGGTCAACACGGGCCAGGAGTATGGCTACGACTGCGCACTGCTGAAAGCAACCCTCTCGGTCAATGAGACCCAGCGCAAGCGCATCATCGAAAAGCTCCAGCGCGAACTGCGAATCTTGAAGGGGCGCACCATAGCAATCTGGGGACTTGCTTTCAAGCCCCATACCGACGATATCCGCTCGGCCCCGGCTCTTGAAGTTGCTATTCAGCTTCTCAATCTCGGCTGCCGGGTCGTTGCCCACGACCCGATTGTCACGGCTGCCCAGGCCAATGCGCAGGTGCCCGACTTGCAGGTTGTAGACGACCCATTGCAGGCTGTCGAACAGGCCGACGCCCTTGTACTGATGACCGAGTGGCCGCAGTACGCCGAAATCGACCTTGCAGACGTGGTCGCCCTCCTGCGTCAGCCTATCTTGATCGATGGCCGCAACTCGCTCAATGCAGTCGCCGCCCGCCGGGTCGGACTGATCTACGCGGGTATCGGCCGCTAAGTAGCTCTGTTGAAATCCACCAGTGTTGAGAGTAACAAGCAGAGTCGTTGCATCAATCCAGCCTGACAACTAAAACAGACTGCACAAAGCCCCGAGAGCCATAGCTCTCGGGGCTTTGTGCAGTAGATGAGACTACGGCAGTTACTGACCAGCCGGAATCAGAGTTGGGGATCCAGCGCTGCGACGGCGGCGACCATTCGATTGGGCGGCCAGCGGTTGGCTGCCGGTTGTCACGGCGACGGCATCGGTTGCGGAATCCGGGGTTTGCAAGAGTACCTGGATCAGTGGATGACTTTGCAGAACCTCGCGGGTGACCTGCTTGACTGAGCGCTCGACGAGGGTCTTGATGCCATGCCAGTCGTAGGTGCCGTCAGCAGTTGGCGGCGCGTACTCGCGGAAACGCTCCTGAGCAAGCCGCTCAACGGCTGCACGCAGCATGTCTTCGAGATTGCGGGTGTCGGCTGCACGGGCCACAGCTTTAATCACGACCTGCGGGCGGGCAGCGAGCGTTCCCTGAGCAGTGACGGCCACCGCCACGGCAATTAAGCCATCGTCAGCGAGGCGCTGGCGCTCTTTGAGCACGCTGTCGCTCACCATGCTGGAGCGCGAGGCATCCACCAGGTCAATACCGGCTGGGATGCGGTCGATGACCCGGATTGAACTGGGTGTGAGTTCGACGACATCGCCATTTTCAGTCAGCACCGTGTTCGCGAGGGGTACGCCCATCTCCTGAGCGGTCTGCGCGTGGCGGCGGATCATGCGGTACTCGCCGTGGCAGGGGAAGAAGAACTTGGGCTTGGTGAGCGCAAGCATCAGCTTCTGGTCTTCGATAGCACCGTGGCCGGAGACGTGAATACCGCGCTCCTTGCCATAAATGACGTTGGCACCCAGGACCATCAGTTTGTCGATGACGCGCACGACCGGGATCGTGTTTCCGGGGATCGGGTTGGCGGAGAAGATGACCGTGTCACCCTGCTGAATCTTGATCTGCCGGTGGTCACCGTTGGCGATGCGGGTCAGAGCTGACATCGGTTCGCCTTGAGAGCCTGTTGTCAGCACCAGCACCTGGCGCGGCGGCAAACTAGCAGCAACCTGCACCGGTACCAGCAGCGATTCGGGGAAGTCGGTAATAAACCCGAGTTCTTTGGCCTTGGCGATCATGTTGAGCATCGAGCGGCCGACGACCGTGACGACCCGCCCGGTCTTCTGGGCGATCTCGAGCAGCATATTGATGCGGTGGACCGAAGAAGCGAAAGTGGTGACGATCGCTCTGCCGGGCGCATCTTTAATGAAGCGTTCGAGGTTGGGGTAGACCGAACGCTCGGAGGGCGTAAATCCGGGTACTTCGGCATTGGTCGAGTCGGAGATCAGGCACAGAACGCCCTTCTCACCATGTTCGGCCAGTTTTTGATAGTCAAACTTGCGACCATCGACCGGGGTGTGATCGAACTTGAAGTCGCCCGTGTGGATGACCAGACCTGCCGGGGTGTTGATGGCAAGGGTGTAGGAGTCGGCCATCGAGTGGGTGTTCTGCAGGTACTCGACCAGGAAGTACTTGCCGAGGCGTACCATGCTGCGCGGGCCGACGGTGATGATCTTGGTGCGGTCGAGCAGTTCTGCTTCCTGCAGCTTGTGTTCGAGCAGCGACATCGCCAGGCGCGGGCCGTAGATGACCGGGATGCGCAGGCGTTGAAGGTGGTAGGGAATGCCGCCGATGTGGTCCTCGTGGCCGTGAGTGACGACCATGCCGACAATCTTTTCCTGGTTTTCGATTAACCAGTCGATGTTGGGGAGCACGAGGTTGACGCCGTGCATGCCCTCAGTCGGGAAAGACAGCCCGCCATCAAGGAGCATGATCTCGTCTTCGACCTGGAATATCCAGGTATTCTTGCCAATCTCGCCCAATCCACCCAGCGGAATGACATGCAGGGGGAGAACGCGTGTATTAGGGCTATCAATCATGATGATGGGGTCCTCTTGTGAATCTTGAATCAAAGCTTTAAATCAGCTGCAACTGCTGCAGAACCGGGGTCAGCCTGGCTTCCAGGCTGTCGTTTTTCACGAGCGGCAGTCGTAGGTAGTTGACGTCCCAGCCGAGCAAGGTAAGGGCTAGTTTGACTGGAATCGGGTTTGTGTCCCAGAAAAGTGCACGAAAGAGTGGAAACAGCTTCAAGTGCAAATCGCAGGCCTTCTGGTTTTCACCGGCCTCGAAGGCACGGATCATCTCGTAGATGGAATCGCCGACCAGATGGGAGGCAATGCTGACAACGCCGACAGCCCCGAGGGCAAGCATCGGTAAGGTGAGCGAGTCGTCTCCGGCGTAGACGTCGAGGTTGGGTGCCAGTTCACGGATGGCACTGACCTGATCGAGTGAACCGCTTGCTTCTTTGATGGCAACAATCTGGTCTACCTCTGCAAGCTGAGCAACAGTCTCAGGCACCAGGTTTACACCGGTGCGACCAGGAATGTTGTACAGGATGACCGGCAGATCCGAGGCGGAAGCTATCGAGCGAAAATGCTCATAGAGCCCGGCCTGGGGGGGTTTGTTGTAGTAGGGACAAACCTGGAGTGTGCCGTCGAGGCCGAGTTTCGCTGCTTTGCGGGTGGCATCGATCGCTTCCTGGGTCGAGTTGGAGCCCGTGCCTGCAACTACCTTACCGCGGCGGCCAACCGCCTCACGCACGACCTTGAAGAGGGAGAACTCCTCATCCCAACTGAGCGTTGGTGATTCACCAGTGGTGCCGCAGACAACGATAGTGTCGCTGCCGTGGGTAACCAGTTGATCGGCAAGCTTCTCAGCAAGGACGTAGTTGACCTGGCCATCGGCGTCGAAGGGTGTGATCATCGCCGTCATCACCGCGCCGAAGACCGTCATAGGCTTGCCCCGCACAGATGCTCAGCGATCTGAACAGCGTTCAGAGCTGCACCTTTGCGGATCTGGTCGCCCGATAGCCACAAATCGAGCGCATTGGCGCAGGACAGGTCAGTTCTGACTCGTCCGACGAACACGTCGTCTTTGCCGCTCGCCGTGACCGGCATGGCAAAGCGATTTTGGACCCAGTCTTCAGCAAAGCATACCCCAGGTGCCGATTTAAGCAACGCTACTGCTTCTTCCACCGGGAAAGCCTCGTGAAATTCGATGTTGAGCGCTTCTGAATGGGCGCGCAGGACGGGAACTCGCACGCAGGTAACGCCAATCGCCAGGTCGGGCTGATGAAAGATGCGGCGCGTCTCGCGAATCATCTTCAGTTCCTCTTCACAGTAAAACTCAGGACCGATTGCCGAGTCGTGCGGGAAGAGGTTGAAGGCAATCGGGTGCGGAAAAACCTCAGGCTTCACAGGCTCTCCCGAGAGCACCTGACGGGTCTGAGTTTCAAGTTCCGCCATCCCGGCTGCCCCGGCTCCCGAGGCGGCCTGGTAGGTCGCAACGAGAAGGCGCTTAACCGGCCGCCGCTGGTGCAAAGGCCAGACAGCAAGCACCATCAGAATAGTCGAGCAGTTGGGGTTGGCAACGATGCCTGTGTGGCTCGCCAGATCAGCCGCATTAACCTCGGGCACGACCAGAGGTACGGCCGGATCCTGGCGAAAAGCGCTGGAATTGTCGATGAAGACTGCACCGGCTTCCACGATTGCCGGTGCCCAGGAGCGAGCGGTGTTCGCGTCAACCGCTCCGAGCACAAGATCTGCCGAGCGCAGAGACTCCTGACTCAGAACTTCGACGGGTAGGGACTCTTCGCCGAAGGCAACCCATTTGCCTGCTGAACGCTCAGAGGCAAGCAACTTCAAGCTTGCCAGAGGAAAATCTCTACTCTTTAATAGCTGCACCATTTCAGTGCCGACTGCGCCGGTTGCCCCAAGCACGGCGACACGGTATTCACGCGTCAATGGACCTCCTTTTTGTCTGGTTCTACAATCAAAACTAATATTGTCAAATAGATCTTGATAAAATTCGGTCTCTAAAGATTTTTCTGATGATCGCTCTTTCCACCATTGTAGGCGACCAGGGAGCGCTTGGGCAAATCAAGCAGGCTCGCGGCGCTTTAGAACTTCGTCGAGGTGGGCGAGCAACTCGTCGATCGACTGGTCTCCTTTTTTGAGGATTTGCTCGCTCTGAGACAGAAGGGTCTGGCGCTGCTTTTCGCTCAGGTCCAGAGCACTCAGGATCAAGACGGGCAGCTGCTGGTTGCCGGGCTGTTCACGCAACCGACGCAGCACTTCAAAGCCATCCATCTGTGGCATCATCAAGTCGAGAATGACCAGTTGGGGCCGCGATTGTTTGATGTAGGCAAGCGCTTCAAGACCGGATGCGGCAAGTTGGACCTGGTACCCTTCATCGCGTAGACAGGCCGCCAGGTACTCGCGGTTGTCGGCACTGTCATCGACGATCAAGATTGCTTCCCCTTCCGGGGCTACCTGCCGACGGCGCAGTACGGCAAGCAAGCTTTCCTGACCGACCGGGCGGCTCAAGAAATCGGCAAGGCCCAGCGGAATTGAGAGCCCCCGCTCGCCGGAGATGCTCTGGAAGAGGATCGGGATGCCGGTCGTGGTCGGGTCGGTGCGCAGGTCGAAAAGAACTTTCCAGAGGTTGGTCTGGGGCAGGGTTGGGTCCAGCACGATCGCATCTGGGCGCTCACTACGGGCGATCTGAATGCCTTCGATGGTGTCAAGGGCAAACAGCAACTGATAGGGCCGCTCTACCAGGCGCGTTGCAATCAGTTGTTGGACTTGCGGGTTATTTTCGATGAAGAGTACCTTGGCCCGACCGCCGGGAGCAACGACAAGCGGTACATAAACGCGCCCGACCGGTAGACGGACGGTAAAATCGCTGCCGACGCCGACTGTGCTCTCAAGCGCGATATCGCCGCCCATCAGCGTTACGAGGCGCTTGCAGATGGCAAGACCGAGGCCCGTGCCGGCCTGTCTCGTCGCGGCACCCTCAAGGCGGCTGAACTCATCAAAGACCTTTGTTTGCTGCTCCAGTGGTATGCCGACCCCGGTATCGCGCAGCTGCACTTCAAAGTAGCCGCCATCGAGGAGCCGGGCACGCACTTCTATTTCGCCCTGCTCGGTGTATTTGAAGGCATTGGAGAGCAGGTTGGTAAAGATCGTACGCAACTGCTGATGATCGCTCTCGATGACCCCAATCCTTGGGTCAACCTCAATGGTCACTGCAAGGTTCTTCTGGGTAGCCAGGCTCTCAAGGGACGAGACGGTCTGACGCAAGAAGGCGTCGAGGTCCAGAGGCACATACTCCAGCTCGATCTTGCCCGCTTTAATCTTGGCCAGGTCAAGGATGTCATTGACCAGTCGCAGCTGGATTTTTCCGTTTTCGTAAATGCGCTCAAGTTGAAAGAGAACCTTGGTCTGTCCGCTCAGGTCTTTACTGCGCATCAGCAACTGGCTGAAACCGATGATTGCGTTCAGGGGAGTGCGCAGTTCGTGGCTCATTGAGGCCATGAAATTATTCTTCTGGCGGTCAGCTTCCAATAGCTCTCGGTTTTGCTGCTCGATTTGCACACGCTGCTGTTCTATTTCTTCGTTGATCGCTTCGAGTTCGCTGCGCTGCATTTCGAGCTCTTCATTGGCTCCTTTCAAATTTGCGTTGAGTGACTCAAGCTCGCTCGCCTGCTCGCTCAGGTGCCGCTCGCGCTCACGCTCGACAGTCACATCCCGAAAGACAGCGATCACGCCGTAAATACGACCCGCATCTTTGAGCGGCGAGGCACTCACCGAAAGCAATACCGTCCGCCCTTCGCTGAAACGCAGCTGTAAATCTGCGCGCACCGTGACGCCCTGGCGCAGGGCGCGCTGTTGAGGTTGTTCCTCCAGTGCAAGTGGATGACCTTCCAGGTCGAAAGCGAGAAACCGCTCGGCCCAGTTGAGGTGGTCGAACGCTTCGTCGGGTTTGAAGCCGAGGATACGGCGGCCTGAAGGGTTCATCACCAGCGGCAGGCTCTGGGCATCGCTAATCAAGACACCATCGGACATCTGGTCGAATGTCGCCTCAAGGCGGCTGCGTGCTTCCGCGATCGCCCGAATGCCGAGGCTATTGACCAGAGCAATGGCCAGCTGGTTGCTGATGCTCTCCAGCAGGTTGCGCGCCTGGGGGCTGAGTGCCTGTAGCCCACCTAGAAAGATCACCGCCACCAGTTTCTGGTTGCTGAGCAGCGGCCAGGCTGAGAGGCTGCGCGGTAACAGATCACCGGCCGGGGTCCGGAAGTTCAGTTGCTCACCAGACGCCTCACCACCCAACAAGACTGGACGGCCCGTGCCGGCAGCCAGTCCGATGATGCCCTCGTTGCCGACAATCACCGGCTTTGGATCACTAAGCCCGATACTGCTTTGAAGGACGAGTTTTTCACCCTCTGCCAGGTACAAAGCTCCCAATTGTGAGCCGGTCAGCTCACAGAGCCGCTCAAGCAGGCGCTGGGAGAGGCGGTCGAGGGCAACTTCTTCGACCAATACATAATCGAGGCTGCGTAGCGCACTCAGGATATCGCGCTCTCGCAGTTCGAGCGTCTGCTCATCGAGACGGTGAGCCATCTGGTTAAACGTACGGGCCAACAACGAGAGTTCGTTATTGGTTTTGAGCACTTCGTCGGGCACCCTGACGTCGAAATTCCCCTGCCCAAGTGCATTTGCTGTCGCCTCCATAGCAGCAAGCGGCCGCCTGAGATCGCGGATAAGGCCCATGACCGTCAGCGCCCCTGCCAAACCAGCTATGGCCAGCAAGCCGACGCCGACTGATTCAATGACCGTGTTGTTTTGGGATGTCCTGACTTCAACCTGGGTAAAGAAAATATCTCTTTGTTGTTCGATGCCGGCGACTGCGACGCGAAAGCGGTCAAACTGCTGCTTGCTCTTGCGACTGCTGATCACCTTGATTGCCGCCTGACTGTCGCCACTGCGCACCTGGGCGATAGGACCTGTGCGTACCAGGCTGTACCAGATCTCTGCCTGATTCTCGGCCGCATCGAGGCGAGCCAGCAGTTCGTCGCTCGGGAGTTCGCTGCCGAGTTGCTGTTTAAGCTCCTGCACCAGACGCCGAGTCTCTTCGAGTGAACGCAGGTACTTTGCTCTGCCTTTGTAAAAGGGCTCAAGAAAGGCTTCGTCCTGAGTGAGCACGAACCCCCGCATGCCGGTCTCCTGGTCAATCATGCCGGCGAGCATATCGCCGACACTCTGTCCCAGGTCTCGCTCGGTATGGTAGGCGTCGCGCAGTCGGCCTATCTGGTTGCTTACCAGCCACTGGCTAAAAAGCGAAACGGCCAAAATTAACAGCAGGACTGAGCCCAAGCCGAAGACCAGGCGTCTTGCAATCGAACCGCTCTGTTTTATGGAGGTAGCAATCATGACGCTGTCCGATGTCAGGAGCGCAGCCCTGCGCAAAGATCTGTCTTTTGATAGATACACAAACTCAACCGCTTCAACCCCAGAGATTCGGGTTGAAATAGCCGCTCGGAGCGCCCTATAAATAGTATGCCCCCCGGCTGCAAGACCTGACAGAAGCGGCGCACCAGCCGTGCCTGAGCATCGTGATTCAAATAAATAAGCAAGTTACGGCAGAGAATCATGTCCCACCGATCGCTGAACGATTGCCGAAACAGGTCCGCACAGCCAAATTGAACATGGGACCTGAGGTAGCCTGTAACGGCATACGTGCGCTTGTCGATTTCAACGTACGGTAGAACCGCTGCAGGCAGCGCTTCGCCGGGCTGCAAAAATTTGTACTGACCACTGAGTGCCTGAGCAACGACCTCTCTATTGCAGTCAGTGCCGAGGAGCGTGCTGCCGGGGAGTCGGCTATAGCGTTCGAGGCAGATAGCCAGGGTGTACAGTTCCTGGCCGCTCGCACACCCAGCGGACCAGGCGCGCAACGGACCTTTACCCGGATGCAAGTACTGTTCTTCAAGAATGTCCCACTGCTCAGGATCGCGGAAGAAGCTGCTGACCGAAATCGTCAGGCTTTCCTGAAGCCGGGTACAGGCCTGCGGATTGGCCTCTAAAAAGTAGCGATAATCAGTCCAATTGCTAAAACCGGACATCTGACGGCGAATAGCAATCCGCCGTTCGAGTTGCGGAAGCTTGTAGGCAAACAGGTCGAGCTGCGACATCGACGCCAGCCAGTGCAAAAAACCTTCCCACCCGTCATTTGCGGTGACCGGTTCTGGTTCAGCATGAAGGGTTTTGACACTCCCCGGCATAAATGCGCGGGGATTCTCGCTTCTACGGGAGTCCATTGACTTTACCCTCCACGAGCTTCACCACGGTCTGCCCGACCGTTGTACTAGTAATAGACTTTGCTGTTTTGGGGGTGTTGTCCCAACGCTCCTTGGTCGATTTTCTAGAGAACCGGTGCAGCGAATTATGCTTGCTTTGGTTTCCAGGAATATCAACTCCACTCAGTGTATCAGGAAAAAGGGTCATAGGACCTGCCTGACAGCTGGGGCTTTTCGTCGTTCACAAACTTAATCGATCTGGACTCTGCTTGCCTTCAAAATTTTGTGTTTCGTGCAGGCTACATAGCTCGTACCTGCTTCCCTTGAAGCTTCTATGATAGTAGGGGAACCAGGCTCTTGGACGACTGCCGGGCAGTGACTGGGTTGTTGACGCATTCCCGATTTTTCTGGACAACGGTGTACTGCAGTTGAGTGAATTTAATTCCTGGCCTCTGTTGGTGCTGGTTCCCGCCAGTGCCCTCTACTTTTACTTCAAGCTCACCGTCAAGGACTTGATGGGTAACTGGTCGGCACTCGTCCGCGACGGAGTCGCCTCGGGTAGCGCTTTTGTACTGGCGGGAGCCTGCTTCTTTATCTACTACCCGGAGGGCTGGCTGCACTGGCTCGGCCTGATCATGGTCTTCTGGAGCGTCACCTACTGGGCATCGGCGTTTATCAGCTACCGCAATCTGCAAATTCAGTTGCGTGGCGGCAAAGTCAAGCCGCCCCCATTCGCCCCGGCAGCCAAAACACCGGCACCGGCGCAAAATCGCCAAAAGCGGCGCAGCGCCCGCAAACGCCGGTAGCTTGAGCGCTTTGGTCAATAGGGCGTACAAAATACTATGATCGAAGCCTTCAACAATCTAGTTTTTATTCATGACTGCACCGCTTCTCGGCCAGAGTGCTGAGGCTTTGAGGCTCTGGGTCGAGTCCCAGGGCCAGCCCGCCTACCGTGCCCAGCAACTCTATCGCTGGCTCTACCAGGGCGGGTTGCGCTCGCTCATGGATGTCACCGACTGGCCAAAATCCTGGCGCGAACAGGTCAAAGACGTACCGGTCGGTCGCTCGACTGTGGTGCGCGAAAGCCGGACTGCCGACGGCACCGCCAAGTACTTGCTCGCCACGGTTGACGGCGAGACTATCGAGACAGTCGGCATCCCGGCCCCCGACCGCCTGACAGTCTGCGTCTCGTCCCAGGTCGGTTGCCCAATGGGCTGCACGTTCTGTGCAACCGGCAAATCGGGCTTTGCCCGCAACCTCGGCGTCCACGAAATTGTCGATCAGGTGCTCACGGTACAGGAAGCTTTTGCCAGGCGGGTGAGCCACGTCGTCTTCATGGGTATGGGCGAACCGTTGCTCAACATCGACGCGGTCGTCCGCTCCGTGCAGGTACTCAATCGCGACGTCGGTATCGGCCAACGTCAGATGACGATCTCGACCGTCGGCGTCCCGAAGTGCATCCCCGAACTGGCACGCCACAAGCTTCAGGTCACTCTGGCGGTCAGCCTGCACGCTCCCAACCAGCAAATCCGCGCTCAGATTATTCCGACTGCCCAACACTATCCGCTCGAACAGCTCATTCAAGATTGCCGAAATTATGTCAGTACCACCAACCGGCGTCTTAGCTTCGAGTACACCCTGCTTGCCGGTGTCAACGACGAGGTGAAGCACGCCCGCGAACTGGCAGGATTGCTGCGCGGCTTTCAGGCGCACGTTAACCTCATCCCTTACAACCCGATCGACGACGCTGACTTCGAGCGGCCCGATGAAAACAGAATCGCCGCTTTCGAGCAAGAACTGAAGCGCCACAAGCTTGCTGCGAGCGTCCGCCGCACCCGTGGCCTGGAGGAATCTGCCGCCTGCGGGCAGTTGCGCCGCCGTAACCTGGATGGTCAGATGCGAGTGCTTGCAGTCCCGGTCGGGTCGTAATAGCTCACAGGTCTCAGCCCCGGAAGATTACACTCAGCAGCACGAAAAAGCCGATGACGCCCACCAGGGTAAGGGCAAAGTGTTTGAGGGAGGTACCGCGCTTGCGGACCATGTTGCGCATGGCGAGCTTGGTGTAGCTGGGCGCTTTTTCGGTTTTCGTTTCTTCGAGTTGTTCGGACATGACAGTATCGCGATTGCGGTGGGCGAGAATTGAACTTTAAATAGATGCGCAGCCTCACATATCCAAGGTAAGTCATGCTGGAATCGGGGACAATGCTTGGGCAGTACGCTCCTGGCGATTATTACGACGAGATGTTCGACGAGTCGGGGGGGGCCCGCGACCATTACGGCACGCTCGCGGTACTGCTCAACAAACTTGGCCCGGTCGAGCTTGAAAATCGAGCCCGGCTTGCCCGCATCGCCTTTATGAACCGGGGCATCACCTTTGCTGTCTACGGCTCCAGCGAGGGAACGGAAAAAATCTTTCCCTTTGACCTGATTCCCCGGATCATTCCCTACAGCGAGTGGCAGACCCTGGAGCGCGGCCTCAAGCAGCGGCTCTACGCCCTCAACTTGTTCTTAAAAGACATCTACTCTGATCAGAAGATCCTGCGCGACAACGTCGTTCCCCGGCATCTTATCGAGAGCGCCAACCACTTCCGGCCCCAATTTATTGGCATGGAAGTGCCCAAAGACGCCTATGTTCAGATTTGCGGTACCGACCTGATTCGCGACCGGGACGGTCAGTACCGGGTCCTCGAAGATAATTTGCGGGTACCTTCGGGCGTTTCCTACGTGCTCGAAAATCGCCGGATCATGAAAGAAGTCTTCCCGGTCATTTTTGCCAACCACCCGGTGCTCCCGGTACTCGACTATCCGCTCAGGCTACTGCAGACCTTGCGCCGTGTCTCGCCGCGCCCCGATCCGACCGTGGTCGTCCTGACCCCCGGCGTCTACAACTCCGCTTACTTTGAACATGCCTTTCTCGCTCTGCAGATGGGCGTCGAACTGGTGGAGGGCCGAGACCTGATTGTCGAAAACGACCGCGTCTTCGCCAAGACCGTGAGCGGATTACAGGCGGTAGATGTCATCTACCGGCGCGTCGACGACGACTTTCTAGACCCGGAGGTCTTCCGCTCCGACTCCTACCTGGGGGTACCAGGTTTGATGCGCGCTTACCGGGCGGGCAATGTCGTGCTCTCCAATACTGTCGGCACCGGGGTCGCAGACGACAAGGTCATCTACAAATTCGTCCCCGAGATTATCCGTTATTACCTGGGTGAAGACGCGATTCTCAAGAACGTGGACACCTATCTGGCCGAAGATCCATCGGAATGCAGCTTCATCCTGGACCACATGGCAGAACTGGTCGTCAAAGAAGCCGACAACTCGGGCGGCTACGGCATGCTCATCGGTCCCCAGGCGACCCAGGCCGAGCTTGAGGATTTCCGCAGCCGCGTGCGCGCCAACCCCCGGCACTACCTGGCCCAGCCGGTCGTCAATTTTTCACGCCATCCGACCTACTCAGAAGACAGCCATAGCTTCTACGGCTGTCACGTCGATTTAAGACCTTACATCCTCAACGACGGCGAGGACATCTGGGTATTACCCGGCGGCCTCACTCGCGTCGCCCTCAAGCCCGGCTCCC
>JANNPH010000046.1:0-3029 GCA_031399965.1 Gloeobacteraceae cyanobacterium SOY_34_metabat_159
GCTGCGCTTGTGCTTGCTCGTGGGCCATGTTGCGGCGCCTTTATCGTGCGGTTTCGAGAAAGCGCTATAGAGCAAGTCCGCCCCAAACCTGTCAATCAATCCCGGCGAATTTCCTGCGCAATCTCGCATTTGGCTTTGACACGGCGGCGCAGACATGACTACAAAACACCCCGTTTCCCAAAATTACAGGAAGAGATTGGCCAATGGCCACGAAAGCTGATCGCGGCGCAAAACGTGTTTGCCAGAATTGCCGCAGCAAATTTTACGACCTGACCCGCAGCCCGATTATCTGCCCCATGTGCCAGACCGTCTTCGAAATTCGCGTTGCGCCGCCGCCAAAAGCCGCGTTCTCCGCACCGAAAGCTGCCGCCGCTCCAATCGTGGATGAAGAAGTGCTGCCGGAAGTGGCCGAGGGCATCGAATTCGTGCCGCTCAGCGAAGTCGAGAGCGGCGATGACGACGATGTGGCGGGCCTCGAGAGCGATGATCTCGTCGAAATCGAGGACGACGCCGAAATTGACTCCGTCGGCGATGACGACGAAACGTTTCTGGCGGACGATGATGAGTCCGAGGACGATGTCAGCGGATTTGTTGGCGGAGCCAAACCGTCGGAAGACGAGATTTAAGGTCGGATTACGGCTTCGAGGGGCGCATGGTTTCGCTTGCGCCCGTCTGCCCGCCGGTTTAGATAACGTGCCTTGCCGCTTCGGCGGCTCGTGGGGCTATAGCTCAGCTGGGAGAGCGCTTGCATGGCATGCAAGAGGTCAGCGGTTCGATCCCGCTTAGCTCCACCAAACTATCATTATCAAATGCCAACCATTTAAAATCCTCTTCAGGGGCGCAGTTGAGTTGTGTCTGCCACAAGCGGCAGCGCCCTACCATGCCAAACTGTAAGCCTCAACGCGCTAACAATCACGGTGAGGATGCAAGGCAAATATCTTTGAATGACCGCATGAGAATCGAGGTATCGAACCGCGAGTTTCCAAAACGAGCTGATTTTCAGATGTTCACTTTTAAAGTGCCTACGCCGGCTGGCGACCTTGAATTCAAAGCTACGCCCGGCGCTAGCATCGTGTTTTTAGGCGGCAATGGAACGGGCAAAACACGCCTTGGATGGTACATTGAGAACAGTATCGGGCACGCCACGAATTTCCATCGCATTGGCGCGCATCGCTCGCTTGTCATGAACACTCAGGTGACTGCACCCAGCTACGAGCTTGCGGTGAACCGGCTTTTGTACGGAGCCGATGTTGCCAATCATAAGCACAGGCATGGAAACCGCTGGCGGGGGAAGCCAGAAACAATGCTGTTAAACGATTTTGATCAAGTTGTTATGGGGCTATACGCAGACCAAAACGAGGTTGCGGTGCAATTCCTTCAAGATGTAGAAATCAACGCGGCCACAAATCGCCCGCAACCAAAGCTAAGGACGCTAAAGACGATGTGGGAGGCGGTGCTTCCGCACAGACAATTGATCGTTTCCGCAAATAAGATAAAAGTAAAACCCGCTAACGATGACGGCGATGAATATGACGCTGGAGACATGAGCGATGGCGAGCGCGTAATTTTCTATTTGATTGGTCAAGTTCTGCTTGCTAAGCAAGATAGCCTAATAATTGTTGATGAGCCGGAACTTCATCTGAATAGATCAATCATCGCGAAGCTGTGGGATACTATTGAAAGCGCGCGTAAAGATTGCGCATTTGTTTATCTAACGCATGATCTGGAGTTCGCTGTCACTAGGCAAGCGGCGCAAAAGTTTGCGTTGCGAACTTACACACGAACGGCAAACCGAGTTCAATGGGATATAGCTAGTGTGCCGGAAGATACCGGTATTCCGGATGAAATCGTTACAAAGATCGTCGGAAGTCGGCAACCAATCTTGTTTATTGAGGGTGATCTGGGAAGTCTCGATTCCGCGATTTATCGCCGCGTGTATCCCGAGTTCACAACCATACCAATTGGCGGTGCACAAGATGTCATTCATGCAGTAAGCACCTTCCGTAAGCACGAACAACTACATAGGCTTTCATGCGCCGGCCTCATTGATGCTGATAGCCGTGATGCGGATGAGATACGGCAACTTGAAGCGAGTAAGATTTTCGTCTTGTCGGTATCGGAAGTCGAAAATTTGCTGCTTTGCAGCGCGGTGTTCAAAGCGCTCGCCAAGCGATTGCTGTTCTCAGATACTGATATCGAAACGAAGCTGACAGAACTTAAAACGATTGTGTTTCGAGAAGCACAAAAACACGCGGCGGAGGTATCGCTTCGCCGGTCTCGACGTGAAATTGACCGCCGTATGAAGTGTATAGGGCTTGAAGCAAAAACAGTTGAACAACTGAGCGCTGAATTCGCAACCAAAGTCGCTGAAATTAATGTTAGTGCCGCCTACAATAATGCTTTTCAATCCTTGTATAACGCCATTGAAGCTAATGATTATGATACGGTGCTCAAGCTGTTTGACCATAAGGGATTGCTTTCAAAAGCAGCCAAACTGTTGGGGCAACAGGGTAGAGAAAGTTTAGAGGAATTCGTAGGGCGAGCATTGTGCGACAAGGATAACGCCGCACTTTGTGAGGCGCTTACTGCGTTCGTACCGAGAGTCACAGCCTTGGAACTGGCCCCTGCGCTGGCAGCTTAAAAGTTAACTCGCTGTAGTGTTAGATTTGAGGCAACATGGCGATCAAGTTGGTTGTTGGTTGGCGGGCTGCAGCCCGGCAAGCGCCGACCTCAGAGCGACGACGAATTCCTTTTTCTCCTCGTCGTTCAGGAATGCGCCGAAGATGAACCGCGCGCCGTGCGATGTGATCGACATCACGTCTGCCGTGGTTTCGCGCTCCTCCAGACCGAGCCGCACCCAATATGGATTGAACGTCCAGACTTCCTCGCGGCCGGATGGATGCACGCGCGTTATCCGCAGCTCCGAGTCATCCAGATCGACCTTTTCATACATATCGGCTGAACGGTAGTTCGCCCGGAAAGCCCAGTAGATGAGAAGCACGTCGAGACCGAAAAAGCCCGTGACCGGC
>JANNPH010000060.1:0-17919 GCA_031399965.1 Gloeobacteraceae cyanobacterium SOY_34_metabat_159
CACAAGCTTGCCGCACTCGGCTATCCGGTTGCCCTGCCCGAAGCCGCTCCTGGAGTAGCCATGAGCCGTCCGCACATTGCCAGAGCGCTCGTCGAAGCCGGGTACGTTACTTCTGTCCACGAAGCCTTCGAGCGCCTGATCGGTGATGATGGTCCGGCTTACGTTCACTACGAAAAGTTCTCGGTCGAAGAAGGTCTGGCACTTCTGCACGACTCGGGTGCTGTGAGCGTCTGGGCGCATCCTTATTTGTTTCGGGGCGGAGACGTGGAAGTCGTGCTGCCCGAACTCCTGGCGGCCGGGCTGATGGGGCTTGAGGTCTACCATCCGCATCACTCTCCCACCCAGATCCGCAAGCTGGAGCAGCTTTGCAAAACGCATAATCTATTGATGAGCGGCGGCAGTGACTACCACGGACCATCCCGCCGTGCCGGTGCGAGCACGCTCAATATGCTCAACGTGCCGCTTGCCCTGCTCTCGCCCATTGCTCAAGCGGCAACACAGCTCAAAGCAACGCTTCCGAAGAGCTGAGCAGGACTGCGAATGCCTACTGGCGGGGTCCTGGGTCCGCCCGGCGGGAGACCCTGATACTATCGGCCACCACTCGCCTTGATGGGTCCGCGATTTTGTTGCTGAGCACCACCTGTCCCTGGCGAGCCTCAAATTGAAAATCACCGAGCTTGACCCACCGCCCACCCGATAGTTGCTGATTGATCCGGACGGTCGTCGCCCCGCCCGCGTGGAGCACCGTAAAAGGAGCATCGGTTGCCTGGTTTGCCGCCTGCGGGTACCAGACTGCCACTTCGTAGCGGCCCGTCTCCGGTAGGTCGAGCACCCAGACGGCCTGCTCGTCGCCCGTGCCACCTGCGGCTGATACATAAGTCGGTCCGCGCTTGCCTCTCAGGGTGGATTCAGTCTGCCAGTCGCCGCTGGTGTGGAATTTGCGGCTTAAGCTATCGAGCACCAATCTTGGCGCACTTTCCTGGGCCAGTTGAAGCTGCTCAATGGGCATCTCAGCAAAGACTCCGAGCCCGGCAGCGTCGCGGGTCAGCAATGCCTGCATCGGTCCTGCCAGGGCTGGAGCGCTCAGGCCACCTGCTGCCATCCAGGTCAGCGCCAGGGCCAGGCCGTGCATTATTTTTTCGGCGCAGGCAATTTTCAAAAGCACGATATCCACCTTGCAGCTGTCGAATTCACTGGCTGCTTTCCACTATAAAGCGCCAAAAGTTGCCAGGAAGGCCTTCAAGCTTTGGGACCTGCAGACGGCTTTGCAGGCTGTCAAGCGGCATTCTGCAGTTGAGCCGAGTGGGCTTCGCGGGTGAGCGCATAAAATCGAACCATGCCATCTCCACAACTGGATAGTCCTGATTCGCCCATTGCCGGGTTAGCCTGATGAGTACGTCCGAGCGGTCCCAGGGCGACGCCAAAAAGCCCTCGTCACCACCCCGCTATCTGGCACTCCAGGCGCTACGTGCCGTCCAGCGCGGCGCTTTTGCCGATGCGGCCCTTGACCGGGTGCTGCGCCAGTCTGCCCTCAGCAGTCAAGACCGCCGACTGTTGACTGAACTCGTCTACGGGACGGTGCGCCGACAGCGGACACTCGACGCCCTGATCGACCAGTTGGCCCGGCGCAAAGCCGAGCAGCAGCACCTCGACTTGCGATTGATCTTGCACCTCGGTCTCTATCAACTGCGCTATCTCAGCCAGATCCCCGCATCAGCGGCGGTGGATACATCCGTCGAACTGGCCAGACAAGCGCGACTTGGCGGCCTCACAGGCTTCGTCAACGGACTATTGCGCCAGTACGTGCGCCTTGCCGCAAAAACGTCCGAGCCGCTGAATTTGCCCGAGGACCCGGTTGTGCGCCTGGGAGTGCTCCACAGCTATCCCGACTGGATAATCCGGGTCTGGAACGCACAACTGGGTCCAGTCGAGACCGAGCAACTGTGCGAGCGGCTGAACCAGGTGCCCCACCTCGACTTGCGCATCAACCCGCTCAAAACCACGTGTGCAGACGTAGTGATGGCCCTACAGGAAACTGGCGTCACAGCCCGGCCGGTCCCGCACCTGCCCCAGGCGTTGCGCCTCGGCGGTACGGACGAGGATTCCGCATCCCAGGGTCCAATCACTTTAGTGCCAGGTTTCGACCAGGGCTGGTGGATGGTCCAGGACAGCAGCGCTCAACTGGTAGCCCACCTGCTCGACCCGCAACCCGGCGAAACGGTAATCGACGCCTGTGCCGCTCCGGGTGGAAAGAGCGCCCACATCGCCGAACTGATGGACGATCGCGGCACGGTCTGGGCCTGCGACCGGGTAGAAGCCCGCCTCGATAAAGTCGAACGCAACGCACGACGGCTCGGCCTGCAGGCGGTGCGTCCATGCCTGGGCGATAGCCGCGACTTTCCCCAATTTGTCGGGAGCGCCGACCGCGTCCTGCTCGACGCTCCCTGCTCCGGGTTGGGTACGCTCAACCGCCACGCCGACGCCCGCTGGCGACAGACCCCTGAGAGCATCGCAGAACTGACCATTCTCCAGGGCGAACTGCTCCAACAGGCCGCCCTCTGGGTGAAGCCCGAAGGCGTGCTGGTCTACGCCACCTGCACCCTGCATCCCGACGAGAATGAATTGCTGGTTCGGCGCTTTCAAGCGCTCCACCCCGAGTGGCAAATCGAACCACCGGCCGCCGGAACGCCTGCAGCCCCTTTCGCGACCACTGAGGGCTGGGTAAAAGTCTGGCCCCACCAGCACCCGATGGATGGCTTTTTCATGGTGCGTCTGCGCCGCCGCGCCATCCACGATTAATCTGCACTGGAGCACCAGGCGTACTACGGGTGCACTGGCGAGGATTTAAGCTGGATCATCCTTCAAGAGCACCGCATGCGTGAACTGTATCCGCCAATCGACCCCTACCATCAGGGTCTGCTGCCGGTCTCCGAGTTGCACAGCATCCACTTTCAGGAAGCGGGCAACCCCGAAGGTAGGCCGGTCGTCTTTTTGCACGGGGGGCCGGGGGGCGCTATCGATCCTCTCTATCGCCAGTACTTCGACCCCGCTCGCTGGCGGATTGTGCTGTTTGACCAGCGCGGCTGCGGCCGGAGCACTCCCTACGCCGAACTGCGCGAGAATACCACCTGGGATCTGGTTTCTGACATCGAGAAATTGCGCACCCATCTTGGCATCGACCGCTGGGTCGTCTTCGGCGGCAGTTGGGGCAGTACGCTGGCGCTGGCCTATAGCCAGACCCACCCCGAGGCATGCAAGGGATTAATCCTGCGCGGCATCTTCCTGCTCAGGCGCAAAGAACTGCTCTGGTTTTATCAAGATGGGGCGAGCCGCATCTTCCCGGACGCCTGGGAATACTTCATCGAGCCCATCCCGCTCGACGAGCGCGACGACTTGATGAGCGCCTACTACCGACGGCTGACCGGCGACGACAAGCACCGGCGTGCCCAGGCAGCCCGCACCTGGTCAGTTTGGGAAGCCGCCACCAGCAAACTCGTCCCCAACCCCGATTTGTTGCGCCGCTTCAGCGACGGGCTTTTTGCCGACGCCTTCGCCCGCATCGAGTGCCACTACTTCGTCAACAAGGGCTTTCTCGACCGCGAGGATCAGTTGCTGAAAAATGTCGAGCGCATCCGTCACCTACCGGCCGTGATCGTCCAGGGTCGCTACGACGTGGTCTGCCCGATGGAATCGGCCTGGGAACTGCACCGCGCCTGGCCGGAGGCGGCACTGGTGGTCGTTGCCGACGCCGGGCACTCGATGAGCGAACCCGGCATCCGTAGCGCCCTGATCGAGGCCACCGACAAATTTATCGAACTGTGAGCACCCTGCTTGGCCAACCGCTCGCCCTCGAACTGATCGAGCGGACCCTCCAGACCCAGCGCATTGCCCCGGCTTATCTATTCAGCGGACCGCCGGGAGTCGGTAAAGCGATGGCCGCCCGCCACTTCGCAGCCCGATTGCTCGGCGGCGACCTGGGCCGCATTGAGCGGCGCAATCACCCGGATCTCTGGTGGGTGGAGCCGACCTACAAAAAAGGAGACCGTCTTTTCACCCGCGCCGAGGCCCGGCTCGACGGTGCCCTCCCCCGCAACCTGCCGCAGATCCGTCTCGAACAGGTACGCGCCATCACCCTATTTTTGAGCCGCCCAGCCCTGGAAGCGCCCCGGCAGGTCGTGATTATCGACGAAGCCGAATTGATGGGAGAAGCAGCAGCCAACGCACTACTCAAAACGCTCGAAGAGCCAGGTAGCGCCGTCTTTATCCTGCTGGCTCCGCCCACAGCACTCCTCGCCACTGTCCGTTCGCGCTGCCAGCGCATCCCTTTCTACCCACTGAATGCGGAGCTGATGGCCGAGGTCCTGCAGCCCCATTGCTCGACTCCACCGGCAGGACGCCTGCTGGCCATGGCCCAGGGCAGTCCCGGACGGGCATTACAACTATTGCAGTGGTTCGAGGCAGTGCCCGCCGATTTGTTCGCTGCAATAGAACCGTGGACACGTGCACCACTTTCCCTCGGTGCGGCCCTCGCCCTCGCCCGACAAATCGACGCCGAGCTGAGCCTCGAAGCGCAGATGCCGCTGGTCGATTACTTGCAGCAGTGGGCCTGGGAGCATGGCCGCATTGAGAGTTGCACCGCCCTCGAAGCGCTCCGCCGCCAACTGATTGCCTACGCTTCGCCACGACTCGCCTGGGAAGTCGCCTTTCTTGAATGCGCTGCCAAAACTTGAGAGCGGCCTGGTTTAGAGTCCTGGATTCTGCCGACAGGTAGATACGTGGCCTTCCGAGAAAACTTACAGTAATTCTTAGCAAAAACCGATCCGCTACTCCGCGGGGTGCTGCTAAGAGGAACCCAAAACCATGTCCGCTAAAAAGAAAAGTGCCGACAATCAGATAGCTGAGCAGGAACCCGCCAAAAAATCGAATAAACCGAAAAGTCACGAGACTACAGCCAAGGTCCGCTTCGACTTACTGGCTCCCTACAACGAAAAAGCAGCGCTCGTCGGCTCTTTCTCCGACTGGAAAGAAATTCCGATGGAAAAGAACGAAAGCGGTGTGTTCTCCGTCGAAGTAGACCTGGCCGACGGCGAACACCAGTACAAGTTCTGCACGATTTCCAAGAGTTTTTTCTGCGAAGGCGAATGGGTCAGTTTCGCCGACCCTTACGCCCGGATGGTCGATGAGAAAAACCGCGAGAACGCCGTGATCCGGATTAAAGACGGCGTGCGCATTACTGACGAATACGTCTGGCAGCACGACGACGTGCCGCTCGTCGCCGACGATCGCCTGATCATCTACGAACTGCACGTCAGCGCCTTCGGCGGCAAGGGCTACAAAGAGGCGACCGAGCACCTGCAATACCTGATCGATCTGGGGATCAATTGCGTCCAGTTGATGCCGGTCACCGAGTATCCGGGCGAACACTACTGGGGCTACAACCCCCGTCACCCCTTCGCACCCGAATCCTCCTACGGCAAACCCGAAGATCTCAAAGCCTTCATCGATGCGTGCCACGGCCGCGGCATCCGGGTCATTCTCGACATCGTCCTCAACCACAGCGAGTCTGAAAGCCCGCTCACCCGCATCGACTTCACCTACTGGTTCTACCAGCCCGGCAGTGAACCCGACGAGCCGGGTAACGTCTGGGGACCAAAGTTCAACCTCGAATTTTACGACGAGCAGCACAAGCGCAACCCGGCCCGCGAATACCTCTACGAAATGGTCGAATACTGGGCGAGCGAGTACCACATCGACGGCTACCGCGTGGACGCAGCCCGGCAGATCAAGTATTTCGACTTCATCCAGGAAGTAGCAAACCGCTCCAAGCACAAAGCCGGTCCCAAACCCTTCTACATCGTGGCCGAGCATATTCCTGAAAACCCGGCGATTACCGGGGCGGACGGTCCGGCGGACGGAGCCTACCACGAGACTTACTACTGGATGGTCGATGACCTCTTCGTGCGCAACAACTTCAGCCTCGACCAGGTAATCGATTCGATTAACCCACTCCACCACGGCTATCCGGGGCCGAGCAACGCCGTCAACTTCTACGAAAACCACGACAAGCCGCGGCTCATCCAGCGCCTGCGCGAGGTCGGCATCAACGAAGAAGGCTGCTTCAAGCGCCTCGAAGCGGTGGCGGCCCTGCTGATGACCTCGGTCGGCCTGCCGATGCTCTATCAGGGTCAGGCGATGGCCCAGGCTTATCCTCAGGACGAACAGGTGCACAACGTCGAGTGGTCTTTGCTTGAAGCAGACCGCAACCGTGCCCTCTTCGAGCGCTACAAGGGACTGATCAGCCTGCGGCGCGAGGCTTATGCCCTCTGGACCAACTCCTGTGACTTCTTCCACATCGACGAAGAAAACCGCGTGCTCGGCTTCGTGCGCTACAACGACGAGGGTTCGCGGGTCGCGGTAATCGCCCACCTGGGTGACGGCCTGCTGGGCGACTACCAGGTGCCCTGCTTCCCAACCGACGGCCACTGGCACGAGTGGACACGCAACTACGATACCGACGTCGATGGCGGCATCTTAAACGTGCACCTCAGCGACTGGGATGTGCACGTCTTCCGCTTCCAGGCTTAGAACCGATCCCGGCGGGCGGAGAAGCACCTATCTCCGCCCACACCTGGCCCGTTTGCCCGGACTTTTGTAGCCTTCCTGTCTATGACGCCTGCGAAGCGCGTGGTAATTTGGTGAAAAGTTTACAATCCACCGCTGAGGAGTCTGTGCAATGACAATTTCCAATGTCCGCTCAAGTGTCTCTGCCAGACTTCTCACAGTTGGGTTGGCTACCCTTTCAGGGCTGATGCTGGTGCAGACTGCTGCCGAGGCTGCCACTTTCTACACCACAACAGCGACCGGCGACCAGGAACCGACGCCGGTCGTCACCAATGCCACGGGCACTGGGACTTTCGTACTCAACGACGCCGGTACGGCCCTCAGCTATTCCATCATGGTCAGCGGTCTCAATTTCATCCCGAGAGCTGCCTGTTCACCGACAACACCCGGTTGCGCCGCACCGACCAACCAGGACGAGGTGACGATCATGCACTTTCACAACCAGATAGCTGGTGTAAATGGACCGGTTGTATTCGATTTCATTCGCGGCAACGGCACCGCCGCTGACCCCGACCGGGTCATCACGGCGATTAGTTCGACCCAGGCCCTCATCACCGGCGTCATCAATGCTGGTGTTGATCCGTTCACGACCGCCATCAGTCCCTTCACGGGTGCAGCCCTCGATTTCAACAGCTTCATTGCCCAGCTAAACGCGGGCAACATCTACCTCAATATTCACTCAGTCGAGTTTCCAGGCGGTGAAATTCGCGGCCAGGTCGTACCCGAGCCGGTTTCGACCCTTGGTTTCCTGGCCCTCGGTGCCCTGGGCGTCGGTCTCAAGCTCAAAGGACGCCTGAAGCCGACCGTTCGTTCGCTGACCCGGTAGACCGCTCAAGTCTCCCAGTGCCGGGCGCGCTCGACCGCTCGCTGCCAGACAGAAAAGCGAGCCTGGGCCGCCCCGGCACTCTCACCCGGCACGAAGACCCGGTCAATCGGCCGGGTTTCAACTAGCGAACGATAGTCCTTCCAGAAGCCTGAACCGATTCCGGCGGCAAACGCCGCACCCTGAACGGTCGTGTCGATCAGCGCCGGACGCTCGACCGGCACCCCAAGTACATCCGCCTGCCACTGCATCAAGAAATTGTTGCTCACCGCTCCCCCGTCCACTTTGAGGACAGTGGGCGCGGTACCGATGTCGGCGGTAAGGGCGCTGACCACTTCTCGCACCTGAAAGGCGATGGCTTCGAGGACGGCGCGCACAATCTGGGCGCGTCCGCTGCCTCGCGTCAGACCAATCAAAAGACCGCGCGCTCCCATATCCCAGTGGGGCGCACCGAGTCCGCTCAGGGCCGGCACAAAGTAGACGCCGCCGCTATCGGCAATGCTCAGGGCGATTGCCTCGGTCTCGTCGGCACGGGCGATCAGGCCGAGGCCGTCGCGCAGCCACTGTACGCTCGCCCCGGTCGTAAACAGCGACCCTTCCAGGGCATAGCCGGTTTGTCGGCCTTCGCTCCAGGCGACCGTACTCAGTAAGCGATGCTGCGAGCGGACCGGCCGTTCGCCCGTGTGGGCAACGAGAAACGAGCCGGTGCCGTAGGTGCACTTGATCAGTCCCGGCCGGTCGCAGCCGTGGGCAAATAGAGCCGCCTGCTGGTCCCCGAGAATCCCGGTAATCGGCACGCGATAGCCGAAAATTTCTGTATCCGTCTCGCCAAAGTAGCCGATCGAAGGCCGCACCTCGGGCAAAATCTCAGGCGGGACAGCAAACAACTTCAGCAACTCCGCATCCCAGTTCAGAGTGTGCAGGTTAAAGAGCATCGTGCGCGAGGCGTTGCTCGTGTCAGTGGTGTGGACCCGCCCGCCAGTCAATTTCCAGACGATCCAGCTGTCGATTGTGCCCGCTCTCAGTCCGTGGTAGCCAGGATTGCGGTTGCGCAGGAGCCACGAGAGCTTGGTGGCCGAGAAGTAAGCGTCGATCACCAGTCCGGTGCGCGCCTGGATTGGCTCCCCCCAGCCCTCCGCTTGCAATTGACGGCAAAGGTCGGCTGTGCGCCGGTCCTGCCAGACAATCGCGTTGCCGTAGGGGTTACCCTGGTCGTCCCAAAGTAGACAGGTCTCGCGCTGGTTGGTGATGCCGAGTGCTGCAATCTTGCTCTCGGTCCCGGATTCGGCTGTGACCTGGGTCATCACCGCGCAGGTCAATTGCCAGATCACCCTCGGGTCGTGCTCGACCCAGCCCGCCTGGGGATAAATTTGCGGCAATTCGCGGTAGGCACTGCCGACCACCGCTCCCACAGCATCGAAAAGTACGGCCCGGATGCCGGTAGTGCCCAGGTCGAGGGCAAGGATCTGCCCCGTCATTCGAGCAGCACCCTCGGCGGCAAAAACCACTGCAGTTGCCCCTGACCCTGCGGCTGGCCTAATTCAATGCGGACAACACCGGCTTTTTTAATCTCCAGACCGTGCCGGGCCGTTCCCCAGATCAGAGCTTCAGCCCAGAGGCCGAGGCCAGGCTGGTGGCCGACCAGGCCAATCGCTCCCACGGCGGGCCGCTCGGTGAGCCAGTCGCGCAGTTGGTCGAGGGTGCCGCCGGGGGCCAGGGGGGCAAAGACTTCGATGCGTGGGGCAATTTTTGCTTCGAGCAGGATCTGGGCGGTCTGGCGGGCGCGCACCAGGGGGCTGGTCAAAATCAGCTCCAGGCGCACGTCGAGGGTGTGCAGGCGCTCCGCGACCCGGCAGGTCTTGCGACGGCCCTCATCGGTGAGTGAGCGCTCCTCATCTGGCTTGTGTCCCGAGTGCTCCTCGGCGATACCGTGACGAACAAATAAAAGATCCATCGATTTTCTGCCCGCAGGTGTAAATCCGTAGCGGACTGTAGTCAACAATGAGCTAATATAGCGCCGTGTCAATCGGTCGCGCTATGAATTTTTTCAGTGTCACCCTCAAGCCCCTGCAGCGGTTCGGTTCCCTGATGGCAGTGCTGGCCCTGGCCTGCACCACTGCCCTGCCCGTCCTGGCTCTGTCTGAAGACCAGCTCATCTCCAAACTCAACACCATCCCGGCTTTCACGATTGTCGATGAAAAAGGCAATCCGGTGTTGCTGATTCCAAAAGAGCAACAAGAGACCACGCTCCTGAATTTTTATCTTGACCCCAGTCTGGCCAATCAGGTGATGAAACTGGCCAAGGAGCGCAAAGACGAGCAGGCGAAAAACTACCGGATCGTACCTACCGGGCTTGGGCAGGCTTACAAAGTCGCCCGCGCCGAGCGTCAGAAAAAAGACAGCAAGGTCAAATTCCAATTTCTGACCAGTCCCAAGAGCATCAAGTTTGCCTCCGACATCATCAAGAAAAAAGACCCGCAGGCGAAACCGTTCCAGGGAGTGCCGATTTTCTTTATCTCAGGCGGTGAGAAAAAGGGCATCCTTACCCTCAAGCGCGAAGGCCAGGAGTACCTGCCGCTTTTTCTATCTGAAGATGACCTCCAGCGCAACCTGACCGAGCTCAAGAAAGGTCGCACCAACCTTCCCAAACCACTGGCTGTGGAGGTTGCTACCCTCGACGCGATCGTTTCGACCATCCTCGCGGGCAAAAACGACGTGGATTCCAAAAAAATCACTTTCGTCCCGGCCAGGACCTCGCTTGAATATGCACAGACGCTGCAGAAATCCAAACCCAAATAGAGGAACCGACGCCACACCCTCGCGGTCTTGCACTACCATGACAACGTCTGTGAGGAGGCGCGCAAAGTAAACATGATGGAACAACAAACCATGCAAGTAAGACAACTGCCCACGGTCGCTGGACTTGGGTTCGCAGTCCTAGCGACAATTGCCGTCGCGGCGATGCCGGTCGCAGCTTTACCGGAAGGCGAAGTGGTCGAAAAGCTCAATGCCGTCCCGGTGTTCACGATTGTCGATCAAAGAGGCAACCCGCTGATCGTCACGACCAAAGATAAAGACAAGAAAGACGCGTCCGTACTGCCGCTCTTTCTCGATCAAAAAGCGGCCCAGGATGCCTACAGCAATTTCCAAAAAGACAACTCGAAAGCAGCTAAAGAGTCGTCGATCGGCGTGATCAGTCTCGGTCAGGCATTCAAGGTGATTCGCGACGAGCAGAAGAAAAAAGATACCAAGGTCTCTTTTCAGTTTCTGACCGACCCGAAGACGGTCGATTATGCTTTCAACCTGTACAAGAAGGGCGACACCGCCGCCAAAAATTTCCCGGGCATTCCGGTGTTCTACGCGATGGGCAGTGACGATAAAAACAAGAGCAAAGGCTTCGTCACCTTTGAGAAAGACGGCAAGCAATTCGTGCCGCTTTTCTTCGATGAAAAAGACATCGAGCGCAACGTCAGCGAACTGAAGCGTACCAAGCCGGATCTGGCAAAGCAGATGACGGTCGAAGTCGCCTCCCTCGACTCGGTCATCAGCACCATGCTCGAAGGCAAAAACGACGGCGAATTCAAGAAGCTCACGTTTATCCCCTCACTGACTGCCGTGCAGTATGTCCAGTCGCTTCAAAAATCCGCGAAAGGCCCAGCCCCGACAGTCGGCGGCCCGGCTGTGAAGGCGGCTCCTGCTCCTGCTCCTGAGAAACCGACCCCCTGACCGATGGCGGCCCCTTCCTGGCGGCAGCGCACCCTGGCTGCCGCATCCACAGCCGGAGTTTCGCCGGCGGAAGTAGACTATCTGATTAGAGGCGTCACCGGATTTGACCGGTTGCAGTTGCACCTGGCCACTGCAGAGCAATTTGAACCCTGGCACCGCGAACTCGACGCCCTCTGGCATCGCCGCCTGGCTGAGCGCGTTCCTGTGCAATATTTGCTCGGCTGGGCCTACTGGCGCGACCTCAAGCTTGCGGTCACCCCGGCCAC
Source organism: Gloeobacteraceae cyanobacterium SOY_34_metabat_159 (assembly GCA_031399965.1). Classification (GTDB taxonomy): domain Bacteria; phylum Cyanobacteriota; class Cyanobacteriia; order Gloeobacterales; family Gloeobacteraceae; genus JANNPH01. The sequence goes on from JANNPH010000060.1 coordinate 11,437, forward strand.
TTTGATTCCGCGCCCGGAGACTGAGTTGTTGGCCGATTGCGGCCTCGATTTCTGCCGCGCCCTCACCGACCCGGTGATTGCCGATCTGGGTACGGGTACTGGAGCAGTCGCAATCGCCGTTGCCCGTGGCCTTCCCGGCAGTCTCGTTTATGCGGTTGATAATTCGGAAGCGGCCCTCGCCGTGGCCCGCCGAAATGTTGAAAGCTTCAGCCTGCAGCATCAGGTCTCGCTGCTACTCGGCGAATGGTTTACCCCACTCCCGCACCGTGCTTTTGATGCGCTCCTGAGTAATCCACCCTATATCCCGACCGCTCTGATTGAGACTCTCTCCCCGGAGGTGCGGCTGCACGAGCCGTTCTGTGCTCTCGATGGTGGGGTTGACGGGCTTGACGCGCTCAGAGTGCTCGTGGAGCAGGCACCGACTTATGTACGGCCAGGTGGGTTGTGGGCAGTCGAGGTCATGGCAGGACAGGCCGCCCTTGTCGAGAATTTACTCGACGAGAGCGGCCTGTATCGGTCGATTCAAAGGTTGACCGATTTTGCCGGTATCGAGCGGCTGGTGGTCGCTAACGTTTTGGGGCAATGAGCATGGTCATGTTGCGACCCTCGACCGAAGGCTCTTGCTGCACTTCGCCAATCTCACTGACGTCGTTGGCAAGTTGCATCAACAGGTCTTTTGCAAGGTTCGCGTGCTGGATCTCGCGACCCCGAAACATGATCGTGCACTTGACCTTATCGCCGTCTTTGAGAAAGCGGAGTGTGTCGCGCTGGCGAACCTGATAATCGTGTTCGCCAATTGTGTAGCGCATCTTCACTTCTTTGACGTCGGCAGTGTGCTGCTTCTTACGCGCTTCTTTGGCACGTTTTTCCTGCTCGAACTTATATTTGCCGTAGTCCATGATCCGGCAAACGGGTGGCTGGGCTTCCTCACTGACAACGACCAGATCCAGGTTGCGTTCCTCGGCGATGCGCAGGGCGTCGCGGGGGTGCATGATGCCAAGCTGGGTACCGTCGGCGTCAATCGCACGGATCTTCGGGAATCGGATCCGTTCGTTAATCATCGGGAGATCTGCGCGGCCAGCACCCCGGTCAGAGCGTTTTTTGATTACCAATCTTTGATAAGCCTCCAGGCTCGAAAAACCCCCCAAAAACAAAGCGAGCCAGAGCGAAAGCCCAGGCTTTTGGTGAGGTGTTGATACTATTAGGATAACAACCCCAGTCGAGCGCTGTCAAGTTACTTTAGTTATCTATGCTACCCTCATCGCAACCTTTCGTTACATTTGAGCTGGAACTGCCCGTCGATACCGCCATTTTACGCGGCGAGTTGACAGTACCTGAGCACCGCAAGGCAGGTGCTATTTTCGCCCCGGCCAGCGGCCTGAGCGACCGCGACGGCAACGATACCGATGTCGGGTTCATGCCGCTTGCACAACTGGCTTCGGGGCTTGCTGCTTTGGGGATTGCCGTACTCAGAAGCGAGGGGCGCGGCGTCGGGCGCAGCAGCGGCGAATTTCCCAGCCCCCAGGTTGCCCTGGAGGATTTTCTGGCTCTCATCGCCTTTGCAGAACAACTGCCGGAACTCGGGCCGTCGCCGGTCTTAATTGCCCACGGGATCGGCTGTGCTTTTGCAACAGTTGCCGCGAGCCGTCTTGGGACCCGGTTGCGGGGGCTGGTGCTTATTTCGCCCCTGATTAGCCCTGTCGGTGAACTAATCAGCTTTCGTTCCGACGCGGCGCAGGCCCTGCAATCATTACCCCCGGCAGAACACCCCGCCGTACTGGCCCGCATCCAGGCTGAGTATGGGCGGCGCAAATCGTTCTTGCCTGCAAACCTCAAAATTCTCTGTCCGGTACTGGCGGTACAAGGCTCGATGGATTGGGTCTTCCCGCCCGCCGAGTCCCAGCGCCTCGCCTCCCAGGTAGCTGGAGCCGAGCGGCTTTTGCTCGACGGCCTCGACCACTGGCTGGTGCGCTCCAGTACCTGGCGTTCTGCCGCCGAGAACCTCGATGCTGCTCTGCGCGTCGATCCAGGGGCCATTGAGCACATTGGAGCTTGGATTCTCGCGCTCGGACGGGAGTAAGACTTTCTCCAACCGAGTGCAGGCCGGCTGCCGACAAAAGTTCGGAACGCACATTCCGCTGCTCGCCGGTTGGCAGTCGCGTAGAATAGTCGAGTCTAAAAATTGCCTGAGGATCTATGCTGACTGGACTGCGCTACTTGATGTGTGCTCCCACCCATTACGAGGTGGATTACATCATCAATCCCTGGATGGAAGGCAATGTCCACCGCTCTTCGCGTGCAGAGGCAACTGTGCAATGGCAGGGGCTGCACCAGATCCTGGGCACGATTGCCGATGTCCAGCTAGTCGAGCCGGCACCGGGCTGGCCGGACATGGTCTTCACAGCCAATGCCGGGCTGGTGCTCGACAAAATTGTCGTGCTCAGCCGCTTCTTTCACCCCGAGCGCCAGGGCGAAGAGCCGCACTTTCGCAGCTGGTTTGAAGCTCAGGGTTATGTCGTCTGCGAACTGCCGAGCAAAGTGGCCTTCGAGGGAGCCGGGGACGCTCTCTTTGACCGGGAAGGACGCTGGCTGTGGGCGGGCTACGGTTTTCGCTCGTCACTAGAATCGCACCCTTACCTTGCGAAGTATCTCGACGTCGAGGTGCTCTCGCTGAGGCTCGTCGATCAGCGTTTCTACCACCTCGATACTTGCTTTTGCCCGCTCACCGACGGTTTTTTGCTCTACTATCCACCGGCCTTTGACGAAGCTTCCAACCGGCTAATCGAGGCGCGCGTCGCCCCGGATAAGCGTCTGGTCGTGGGGGAAGTCGATGCTGTGAACTTTGCCTGTAACGCCGTCAACGTCGAGCGGACCGTGATTGTCAACCAGGTGACGCCAGCTTTGAAGGCGAGCCTCGGTAGCTGCGGCTTCGCAGTACGCGAGACGCCGCTCACCGAATTTCTGAAAGCCGGTGGAGCGGCCAAGTGTTTGACTTTGCGCCTGACTGAGCCGCGCACGGTCGAGATGCCGCAGGTGACGATTGCGACGCGCACGGTCGCGTTGCAGGGCCATCTGCTCGACTCAGCCTTGATGACCGACGTCATCGACCTCGTCTTGAAGGGCGGGGCAAGCTTCGAGATTCAGCAATTTGAGGTCGGATTGCGCCGTCAGGACATGTCTTCGGCCCGGCTGCTGGTCACTGCTCCGACGGTTGAGAATCTAGAGGACGTACTGTCGCAACTGATCGACCTCGGCGCAGTGCTGCCCGACGAGGCAACTGCCGACGCCGAGTTGCAGCCTGTGCACCAGGATGGCGTGGCACCCCAGGACTTTTTTGTGACCAATATCTACCCGACTGAGGTGCGGGTCCAGGGCCAGTGGGTCCAGGTAGCGGATCAGCGCATGGATGGCGCTATCGTCGTCGATCCCGAGGCAATGACCGCCCGCTGTGTGTTGCTGCGCGATGTGCACGTCGGGGAGCAAGTCGTCTGCGGGGTCGATGGCATTCGCACCCGGCCTCAGAAAGCGCGCTCCTCCGAGCGGGCCAACCAGGAGTTTTCGTTCATGGCCTCGGGCGTTTCGAGCGAACGCCGGGTCGAACTGATTGTCGAACAGGTTGCCTGGCAGTTGCGCCGACTGCGCGAGCGCGGCGGCAAAGCGGTGGTTGTCGCGGGACCGGTGGTCATTCACACCGGCGGTGGAGTACACCTTGCTTCACTGGTGCGCGAAGGTTACGTGCAGGCTCTTTTGGGCGGCAACGCGATTGCGGTCCACGACATCGAACAGGCGTTCCACGGCACCTCTTTAGGAGTTGACCTGGCGCGGGGGGTGACCGTGCAGGGTGGTCATCGCCACCACCTGAAGACCATCAACCTCGTGCGCAGTTACGGCAGCATCGCCCGCACAGTCGAGGCAGGCATCTTGAAGTCGGGCATCTTTTATGAGTGCGTGCGGAGAGGCGTGCCCTTCTCGCTCGCGGGTTCAATTCGCGACGACGGACCACTGCCCGACACCGAGATGGACCTCATCAAGGCGCAGTCCGATTACGCCCGATTGATCGAGGGAGCGGAGATGATCTTGATGCTCTCCTCGATGCTGCACTCGATTGGCGTCGGCAATATGACCGCTGCCGGGGTGAAGATGGTTTGCGTCGATATCAACCCGGCCGTCGTCACCAAGCTCGCCGACCGTGGCTCGGTTGAATCGACCGGCGTGGTCACCGATGTCGGATTATTTTTGAGCCTGCTGGTACGCCAACTGCACTACCTGGAAGGCGCAACCGCTTGATTTGATGCAGCAAGCGAGAAGCGACCGTCTAAAATGTGGCACTGGCGCTAAAGACGGTGAGGTTTTTGTGATGTTTCAGATTAAGACGACAGGTGCAGGTTGTTTAATCGCCGCCGTGGCAGCCCTTTGTTGGGGTCTGCCCGTAGCTGCCCACGACTACTGGCTGATGCCTGAGAAACTGGTCCTGCCGGCGAGCGAGTCTGTAAAAGTGCATCTCTACTACGGAGACGACTTCAAGCCCGAAAACGAACGCCCGTTTCAAAAGGATCGTACACCCAGCTTTCAGCTCATCTCAGCGAAGAGTACCCGCGACCTGACGCAGCTCACGCCCGACCGGCAGTTGCCCCTCACCACCCTCGACTTTGCTGAGCCGGGCAGCTACTTGATGGTGCTCGACCGCAACGCCCAGAACATCATCCTCAAACCAAAAGCCTTCAATAAATATCTAGAGCACGAGGGCCTGACCGATATCCTCGCTCTGCGCAAACAAAAAAAACAACTGGCAACCCAGGGACGAGAACGCTACTCGCGCAGTATCAAGTCCATCGTTCAAGTCGGTGAGGTAGCGGAGCCGGTGGTGCTTGGCGTCCTCGATAAGCAGATCGAGATCATACCCGAACAGAACCCAGCAGACCTGCGTCCCGGTCAGACTTTGACTCTACAGGTACGCTTTGAGGGCAAGCCCCTCGCAAATCGTCTGGTCAACGCCTATCACACGGCGGGCACTCGGCTGACCAACCTGCCTGCCCGGACCGATAGCGACGGTCGGGTCTCTTTTCGGCTCGACTACGGCGGTCCCTGGTTAGTGCGGCTCGTGCACATGCGCGCCTGCGCCCAGAATTGCAGCAAGGTGGACTGGGAAAGCTACTGGAGTTCACTGACTTTTGCTCTGGCCGACCTGCCGAAGACTTAGAGTCGGTAGCCCAGAGGCCGGTAAGATTCAGCGGCCGAGGTGGGCAGCCAGGACGCGGTGTTGAAGTTCGCCGCGTACCTGGTATTCGAGGTTGAGCAGGCAATCACTGTCGGAAATCTGCATCGAGTGAGCCGCGAGAAAGGTTTCGATAGTATTGCGCACATCTATGGCGGGGGCACTTGTGCGGGCGTTCTCGTAATGATCGGCAATTCTTGACTTGAGTACGGTGTAGTTCATCGTGGGCTCCCGAAGCGCTGAACCAGGCTTTATGGTCTACATTCTCGGGGCAACGACGCCTGGAAGATACCGCCGGTCGGTTAGATGTGAGTCCCTGAGGGTAGTATGAACTCCTCCTAAAGGATAGCCGGCCGGCTATCCGGGCAGCCTCAAAAATCGGAGCACGGGTTCCCGACTCGTGCTATAAGTTCGACTACGATTAAACATGTTCCGGTACTTCCGACCTATGACCCTGAAGCATGTCCTGGTGGCAGAGGATGTCGCCGACAACTTGCTACTTATCCAGAGCATTCTCGAAAGCTGTGGTTATCGGGTGAGCATTGCCCACAACGGTGCTGAGGCGATCGAGCTGGTGAGCAAGCAGTTGCCTGACCTGGTGCTGATGGATCTCTCGTTGCCCGTGATCGACGGTTGGGAAGCGACCCGCGTTCTCAAAGCTCAGCCCAGTACCAAAAATATCCCAATCATTGCTCTGACGGCCCACGCGATGCAGGGCGACCGCGAAAAGGCTTTACTGGCCGGCTGCGACGATTACCTGAGTAAACCAATCGACATTACCGAAATTGAGCAGGTAACGGCCGACTGGCTCGCCCGTCCGCGCGGCACCGAACAGGCGGCAGGTTAGGCGCGCAGCAGTTTTTGCACTTCCGCTTGCACTTCGCGCGGATAGACCAGCCAGCGGCGCGTCTCGGGCTGCATGAGCGAGCGAACAAGCTGTGAGGCGTCGGCCAGCTCGCGCAGTTCTGTACCGTCGCGCAAGACAATGCCCTGCTCGTAGAGGGTATAGCCTTTGGCCTGGCTGCCCTGGATGGTGCAATAGCGTTCGGGCGGCAAGCCGAGGGCGGTAATGGCAGCCCTGGCCCGGTTGAGCACAAACTGGCAGTGCATCTCGCCAAGCTCGCTCACCTCGACAGTCTTAAACAGGTCGCGGTCGAGAAAGCGCCGGACGAAATCGCGCAGGATGGGGTCTGAATGCTGCCGCCAGCGGTGCAGGTGATAGCTCAGCACGATGTCGTCGCAGCGCAAGTAGGTAGCAAGCGGCATCT
>JANNPH010000062.1:0-88550 GCA_031399965.1 Gloeobacteraceae cyanobacterium SOY_34_metabat_159
AGCCCCTTGCCCCCCACATCCACAGACTCTAAAGCCCACAACAAACCTAACAACCACGCCCCTCACAATTGGGCACAATAGAAAGACCCATCAGAGCCGCCTGATGTCCATAAACCGTCAGACCCTCACAACCTGGGCTCCCCAACTGATTGGAGTCTTGATCCTCGCCTTTTTGCTGGTGAGCCTCAATCCACTGCGTTTTGTGGGAAACGGTGAAAATCTCGTCGTCTTCTCCTGGTTTGGCGGCATCCAGCGCCAGGCCCTGCAACCCGGATCCCACCTGGTATTGCCGGTTGTATCCCAGACCATTCCCTACGACATCAAAACCCAGACCCTGACCTGGAAAGACGGCAGCGACAGCTATGGACCCCGCATCGTCGTCCTGACCCGCGACGGCCAGGAAATCGGCGTAGAGGTCACGATGCAGTTCGTCGTCTCCGACGCCCCCAGAGTTTACGAGACCCTCGGCACCGACTACATCGACCGCATTGCCCCGGTTGTCCGCTCGGTAATCTCCTCTGAAACCAGCGGTTTTTCAGCCCAGGATCTCTACTCCACCAAACGTCCCGCCTTGCAAGCCCAGATCCGTGAGCGCATCGCAGCCGACCTTGGCACCTACGGCATCACCGTAATCGATCTACTCCTGCGCGACGTCAGCTTCGACAAAGACTTTGTAGGAGCCATCGAGGCAAAGACCATTTCAGAAAATCAACTTGCCCGCAAAGTCTACGAAATCGACCAGGCGACCCAGGAAGCAAAGACCAATATCTCCCAGGCCCAAGCCGAAGCCGGACGCCTCGCCGCCAAGGCCGACGCATTGACCAAAAACCCCGAGTATCTACGCGTCGTGCAGTCGGGTGTTTTGGGTGAAACTCTCGATACTCTCGTCACCAAGTGACCCTCCATGAGCGCTAAAGATCAACAACTCCCCTTGCGCCTGTTTGCGGGCGGTCTACTCCTGATCGGGATCCTGGCGGTATTCGCCCTGATCTTTCACCCATTTGTCTACGTCACCGAGCCTGGAAACGCGACTGTGATGTTCAACGTATTTTCAGGCATCGAAAAGGGCCGAGTCGAGCGGCCCGGCGCTACTTTCGTGCTGCCCGTGGTCGATGGCCCGATTACGTACAACGTGCGCACCCGCGTCTGGCAGTTCTCCAACGGCCAAGATATTCCAAACCAGGCCGGCAACGCAATCGGCATCAACACAGCCGACGGTCAGGCCTTCACAACCGACGTCTTCGTCGCCCTCAAGCCCAACGCCGATGTACTTGACCAGTTGCACTCGACCATCGGTCAGCGCTACATGGAGACGATTATCGTCCCCACAGTCCGTTCAAAAGTCCGCGACGTGGCAGCCAACTTCAGCTCAGGCGACTTCTACAACAAGGCTCGCCGCAGTGAAATGGAGAAAAAGATGGTGGCGCTCATCAGTAGCGAAATGCCTACCGGCACCTTTAAAAACCAGTCGATGCCGCTGATTTCAATCGAAGGCGTTTATCTTGGAACGGCCCAGTTTCCCGATGCGCTCAAGGCTTCTCTAGAACAAAAACAAGTCGCGTCGATCACAGCACAAACCGCCGCTGTGAAAGCCCAGATTCAGCAAAAAGAAACCACCCGCCAACTGATCCTCGCTGCCGCCAACCGCAAAGCCATCGAACTACAGGGTCAGGCCGCCGCCCGAAACGCCTCTCTGGCCAACTTGCTCTTTTATGAAAAGCTCAAAGAACGGATCGACGCTGCCCGCACCCAGGGTCTTGGTATCCCGATCAAAGTGATCAGGGTAGAAGGTGACAAATCGACCGTCTTCTTGAATATCGATCCCCAGCGAGCCGCCGCCACTCAGCAGGCACCTGAATAGATTCCAGGTCATCCAAGAAAGCCCTGCGCTCTACTAATGGAGCACCTGGACTCAGTGGCAATGCCTTAGCGAATCGGGACGAACCCGGCCTTTTCGACCAGCTTTTGACCTTCGCCCGAGAGCAGCAGGTTGGCATAGGCAGCCCCGGCCTGTTCATCGAGCTTGCCGTCGCGGCGAATAATCACGAAGAGTCGGCGCGTCACCGGGTAGGTGCCTTCGCGAAAGGCGGCCTCGTTGACTTCGTTATTCTCAGTAAAAGGAGCCAGGTAGTTGCGCGTGCCGGCGCGGGCGAGGGGAAGTGAGCGGATTGTCTGCTGACCAATCACTTCAGAAGCAGTCGCATAGCCGATACCGCCCGGTGTGGTCGCCACTTTGCGCAGAGATTCGGTCGTGTCGCGCACGGTACGGACACCTGGACCAAAGCCCTTGCCTTCCAGCACCGCCTCGTTGATGAAATCGACCGTGCCGCCCGCCTTCAGGTCGCGGCTCAGGGGCACGATGGGCAGGCTCGGTCCACCGACCTGCTTCCAGTTGGTAACCCGACCAGTAAAGATATCAGCGACCTGGTCGATCGAGAGTCCGGGCACTTTCAAAGTTGGATTGACGTAAAAAGCGATGCCGTCAATGGCGACGGGCACCTGTTCGAGGGCAATTCCCCGCGCCTGGGCGGCTTTGAATTCTGCATCTTTGAGCGGACGAGAGGATTGGGCAAGGCTCAATTCACCGGAAGTGAGCCCCGAGATCCCGGAGCCTGAACCGGGCTTGCCACCGGCCGGTTCTGTATAGCGCAGGCGAAAATTGGGATGCGCGCCCTCGATTGCTGCCAGGACGCTCTTAGAGCGGAGCGGCGCAAAGGTCGTCGAGCCTCCGTAGTTGAATAGCCCACTCGGCACGTTCTCGACTTCAGCCAGGGTGTTGTAGAGCTTGACATTAGGAGATTTGACTTGATCGAGCGCGCCATTACTAGAAGCCTGGGGAGTGCCGTTCGAGTCAGCCGCCGGGGGCACCTCGCTCGGAGCAGTTGCGACGGTGGACTGGGGATCCGCATTATTTTTCCAGAACAAATAGCCGCCACCGGCGATTAACAGCAAGGCGACCAGGGCCAGCCAGGCAATCGGCGGTACGCCTTTATTCTTAAGGGATTGGCCGCAGATTTCGCAGTTGCTCGCGGTGCTGCTGTTGCGGTCGTGGCCGCATTTAGGGCACTTGACGTAGTTGACGTCGGAAACCATGAATCAGGCCCTCCTAAATGATGCCGAGTTCTTCTTTGACGTTCGCTTCGATGATGTTGACTTGCTCATTGGAGAGCTTCAGCTCTTCTTGTAGATCGAGCAATTGGGCCTGCTCCTCGGGATCTATTGAGCTGCCGTTTTCAAGAAATGCCCTGTACATCAGACCGTACTCCAGCATGCCCTCTTTGCTTTCCGGTTTGGGCATCAGCTCGGCAATGAGTTGCACTGACTGAGCCTCGGGAATGCCGTAGCGGACGCGGAAGCGGTCGAGCAAAGCTTGCTCAGTCGGCGTAATCACCCCGTCGCGCACACAGGTCTCGACGAGCTTGCGGTATTTATCGAGGTTGCTGTCGAGGCTCGGGTCGCTTTCGAGTAGCTCTGTCACCCCGGCTGGCGCTACCTCTCGGGGCGCACGCGTCGGCACGAAGGCAGGTGCTTTTGGTGCAGCGCGGGCACCTTCACTGAAGAGGTTGTAGGTCTTGATGTAATCCTCGATGGCTTCCTGGGCGGCGCGGTACTCGGGGTTGTCTTCGCCGCCCTCGACACTGGCGCGGTACTCGTCGAGATACTGCATCAGGCGACTATAGAAATCCTGCTTGGCCTGACGGGTATTGAGAGAAGTGCCGAGGCGAGCAAGGTCGTCGGCCAGGACGTCTTTCAGGCGACGGTTGGCATCATTCACCAGATATTCAGCAGCACTCTGCCAATCGGTTCCCACCACTTCAGTTTTCTCGATGCCAGAGCCACGGTCGTGGTAGCGCAGGCGAGTCTCGGTATAGCCGGTGAGCTTATTTTCGACCTGGAAAATCAGCCCGAGGGCTCGCCCGAGGATGACGTTGCGCCGCACCTGGGTTTCGTCCTCGGTGGCGGGCATGATGTCGCGGAAGCGCGCCTCATCGACGTGAGTGTGCAGGGGATTGCGCTCAGCCCCGCGCACGGCTTTGTACACGCTGCGCATACGCGACATGCCCTCGATCAGGCGCAAAGGGAAAGCGCCGACTTCCTGGACGAAGTAGATGCGGTGCGGCTCGTTGAGTGGGCGGATGTCTTTATCGGTGATAGTCGAGGTCTTGCGAATATAAGGAACGAGGGTCGCCACCGCCGGGTCGTCGGGTTTGTTGCCTCCCTGAATGCCGACTAGAGTCTGGCGCTTTTCGGGCTTGTCGTCCCAACCGAGCCTGGCCTGGTCCTGGCTGAAGCGCAAGAACGCCTCGGATTTCTCGAAAGTCGTCTTAATTTGCGCTTCTTGCTGTTCGACAGTCGGGTAAAGTTCGAGGAACTTGCGGGCGGCGGAGACCCGCGCCGTACCCGCCCGGCCGACAAATTCATCGAGGCTCGCATCGAGTATGCGAGTAAAGAGGTCGCGCGCCCGAAAGGAGTCAAACGTATAGAGATCAAAGAGGGTCGAGCCGCTGACCTCCAGCGCTTTTTGGGAGATGAGTGCACAGACTGCCTCCTCGCGTTCACCGAGGGTATTTCGGTAGATCTGATCGACGTCTTTCTCGGCGTAGAGCAGGATGCCGTTGACGGTGAGGGTGCGCGTCTCGCGGATGTAGGTCTGTTCTTTGTCTTTAAACTGTGACTGCAAGCTCTCCAGAAGACGCTCGAAGCTCGTCAGGTCCGCGAGTAATTTGCCCACTTCGTCGCGCAGAGCATCGAGCAGCTGTACGCCGAGGGTGCGGCTTTTCACTTCGACTTTGGAGACATAGATAGTCTCCAGGGCCTGCATGATCCCGTTGAAGCTCTAGTCGATGCGGCGCTTGCGGTCGAGCAGCAAAAATTGGCGCGCCTGATCGTCGATTTGCTTGGTAATCGTCTGCAAAGCGTTAGCAGACGAGCGCTCGCGCGGGATCCAATCTTTCTGACGGTCCTGGTCGAAGCGGCTTTTGTAGTCGGAGATTACTTCCGCCAACACTTCAAGAAACTGGCGAGCAAACTTCGGACCCCGGAAGCGGTCTTCGATCATCTTCGAGACCACTTCGCGTAGCTCGACGCGCTTCTGAACGCTGAGGCGGGTCAGGTTGTCCCACATCTTCTGGTAAAAGTCGCTCCAGCGCCGGGGATCGGTATCGCCGTCATTAAAGTGAGGGGCGTACTTCTCCTGTTCGAGCAGCACAAACCGCTGCAGATTTTCAAACGGGATCTGCAAGTCATTGCGCCGTTTGCGCAGGCCCGAGATCCAGTCGGCTACTTCTTTTGAATAGGGTTTTGAGTTGTCGCCCATAGCGATTGAGTCGAGCAACTGGTGCTGATTATCTGACTCGGCGAGCATCAAGTTGGGCAGGATCTCAGTTTTGATCACGTCGCGCATCGCCGTAGGCGAAGGGGTCGGGTTGAGCCACCACTGCACCGTGCGGGCTGCCAGGCGCGAGGCACAGGCATTAATCACCCGTTCGACCGGAAACTGGATACTCGAAAGCCCGAAAGTGATGAAGCTCTGCGGGTAACCGAGCGGGTCAGGACCGGCCCAGTGTTTGCGGATGTTATCGCGCACCAGCTTCTTGTACTGGCTGAAGCCGGAACTGAAATCGAGGAAGATGTTTTGCGCCACCATCTCCAGCACCGCTTCGAGACTCGAAAAGGTGACTTTGTTGTTGCTGTTGCCGACCAGATAGCAAAAGTTAAAGGGCACGTCGCGGCTCGCCTGGTCACCGATGCGGTCGGAAGGACTGGTGCTGTACTGGGCCTCGAAGCGCGTATCGGAACGACTGTAATAGTCAAGTTCCATCAGAGCTGCGTAGGCATTGGCGATTACGCGGTCGCCAAGACCTGAAAAAGCACCCGGCAGGACCAGGTAGGCCGAGGATTGGGGCAGGTCTGAAGGCGGTACCCAGTCGCGCAGGTTGTAGGCAAGGTCAAGCAGCATCCCCGAGCCTGTCCCGCCCGAGAGCGAGCCCACTACGAAGATATTGATGCCCTGGTCAAGCTGTACTTTCCAGTTGTCGAGCATCGTCTTCTCGTGGCCGCGAATGCGGTTGCGGGCACTGCTAAAAGAGCCTTTTACCTGTTGATAGTTCACAGAAAAGGCGAATCGGCCAAGAGCACGAATCTGGCCTGCACCAGCCAGGATCGAATCGGTGCCTTTCAACTGGCTTGGGAACCACTCGGCTAGATATGGGTAAGAGCTGATCCGGCTCAAGATCGACTTGGCATCTTCGACTTTGGTCCAGACTTGCTCGACCGGCCGCAAAGAGATGTCCTGCTTGAGAACGGACTGGGGTTCTGAAACCTTGGCGTTTTGCTCGGTATCGAGGTGTAAAAAGGACAGAATCGGTAGAGCGTCGAGCGAGCCGTAGGACTCGACGATCATCCGCCGGATTTTCATCATAATTTCTTTGCCGGTTCCGCCCAGGCCGATGACCACGGTGGGGGTCATCCCGCTATATTCCGCCATCGCCGCTCCCTTGGTTCCACATTCAAGCTAGCTGATCTGGGAGAAGTTCTGCAGTAAGGCGGATTGCCCGGCAGCAAGGCAACTGCTAGATTAAGACATGTAAAGAGGCGGACGATTGTCATGGCTCCTCAAATCGAAGAATTGAAAGTTCAGTTAACCGACTCAGACCCAGGTAAGCGTATGGCCGCTCTGGTCGCCTTGCGCTTTGCAAGCGACGAGGAAGCAGTGCCACTGCTCATTCAGGCTTCCACCGACGAGATACCGCTAGTACGCGTATACGCCGCGATTGGCCTCGGCAAAAAAAAGAGCAGCGCTAACTTTGATGTATTGACCAATCTGCTCAATAACGATTCGGACGCCTCTGTACGAGCCGAGGCGGCTGGTTCGCTCGGGTCGCTCGACGATCTGAGGGCTGTTGATTATTTGATTCGCGCATACTACGAAGATGTCGATTGGATCGTTCGTTACAGTGCGGTCGTCTCCCTCGGGCAACTGCACGACGAACGCGGCTACAACGTGCTCCGTCACGCTCTTACCAGTGGCACCGACATGATCCGCGACGCCGCCATCAGTGCCCTGGGGGAACTGGGGAATGCTCACGCCCTCGATGTGCTCTTGCCGCTTGTTTCAAATGAAGACCCAGAAGTGCGCCGCCGGATTGCCCGTGCCCTGGGTGAAATCGGCACCGACGCCTGTCGAGCACCACTGACTTATCTGGCCAAAGACGACGACGAAAAAGTCGCCGAATTTGCCGAGTACTACTTGAGACGCCTCGAAACTCCTGAACAGGGAAACCCCTAACATCATCCAGGTTTTAAGTCTTTCGAGTCGAAACCACCCTTTCCCCCGACAGCTGAACGCTGTCGGGTTTTTTATGTTCTCCCGGTCCTACTGCAGATCCCTCAGGAGGCACTGACCGACGGCGTTTAGCCGTTGAGTTTTTTGTTATCTCTATCCAGGGATAGATGTAGAGCCTGATCGCCGGGAGGATACATCCTCGATCGAAGTGAAGTTATTTTACGTTCATTGATTACTATCCATATCATTCGAGAGTGGGGATTTACCTGAGGGTCTTCTACCCAGAGGAATGTAGAGCAGATGGTATTCGATTTTTATAAGTTACTGACAGACAGTCTTGTCTACTTCGCAGTGGCTTTCACTCTAGCGATTTGCTTACTGGCTTTTCATAAAACTACCGGTCGCAAGGAGTCTGAACCAGTCGCTTTTTTTCTGGTCCACGGGACCGCTGCGCTACTGACCGGATGGCTTTGTGGCTCCACCTGGGTTTATCTCATTGCCTGTGCGATGGGAGTCATTTCCCGGCTAACTGCACGGCTGCTTGCAGACTTCTCTGTCACTGGTCGCCTGCTAGTAGCGACGAATATTTTGTTGACCCTGGTCGGCACTGTCTGGGGCTTTGTGTTTGTAGTGGCACTCGATGTCAGTGCTCTAACTAAGGGATTGATGCTGGCCGGTTACCCACTGGTCGTGCTGACCTTGCCAATCGGACTTTTGCAGGCTCTTGAACAATGGGAAGTGCTGATCCGCGAGCGCTGGCACAGGCCCGGTGCTGCTTTACCAGTCACGCCTCGCTCTCAATATCCAAAAATCTGTCTGCAAGTTCCCTGTTATGCAGAACCCCCTGAACTGGTGATCGAGACTCTCAACGCCCTGGCAGGTCTGCGTTATCCCAACTTTCAGGTGATGGTAATCGACAACAACACCAGAGATCCAGATCTCTGGAAGCCGCTCGAAGCGCACTGCAAATCCCTGGGTGATCGCTTTCGCTTTTTTCACGTCGAGAACCTGGCCGGGGCAAAGGCGGGCGCGCTCAACTACGCCATGGGTCACACCGATGCCGATGTCGAAATTATCGGTGTGGTAGACAGCGATTACCTGGCCGAGCCTGACTTCCTCGCCTCCCTGGTGGGCTACTTTGATGACTCGCAGATCGGCTTTGTGCAGACTCCCCACGACTACCGGGACTGGGAATCGAGCCTCTATCAAAAGATGTGCTATTGGGAATACCGGGGCTTCTTCATGACGACCATGATGAGCCTGAATGAGCGCGACGCCGGGCTTACCGTCGGTACGATGTGTCTGATTCGCCGCCGTGCTCTTGAAGTCGCGGGCGGCTGGGCTGAGTGGTGCCAGACAGAAGATTCGGAGCTTTCGATTCGCATTCATGCTGCTGGTTATTCTTCGGTCTACGTGCCTCAAACTTTTGGTCGGGGGCTCATCCCGGAAACCTTTGCTGACTACAAAAAACAGCGCTTTCGCTGGACCTGCGGACCCGTTCAGGAATTTAAACGCCATCTGCCGCTTTTTCTTCCCAGACCGTTTGCAGTTCCCTCGGCACTGACGCCGTTCCAAAAGCTGCACCACCTCAACCACGGCCTGGGTCCCTTCAGCACTGGCCTCGGGTTCATGCTGGCCCCGGTCGGCCTGGCTGTTGTCGCCTCGATGCTGATGCAGCAGGAAGTGATCACCGTGCCCGCACCGCTCTGGGTGGTAAGTTTCACTTCGCTCATCAGCGGTTGGGTGCTCACCTCGCTTGTCTACTGCGGGCTGATGAAGGCCACCGTCGGTGAGATGCTGGGTGCGCTGACAGCCCGACAGGCATTGGCTCACACGGCGTTGATGGCCAGTGTTTGGGGAGTGTTGACGGGCCGCATTCCCTGGCGTCGCACCAACAAGTTCAAATCCTTGCCGTCGGGCCTGGTTGCCTTGCGTTCAGCACAGATAGAGCTGGGCATTGGTCTAGTGCTACTCGGGTCCGCTGCCGCGCTCTATTTCGCTTTCAAGCCGGTTGGTCTATCGCTGTTGCTCGTTGTCGGCATTGTCATCCAAAGCTTCTCGTACTTCTGTGCTCCATTTCTCGCATTACTGGCCGAACATGATCTGCGAGCACAACAGCCTCAGAACCGGCCGGTGAGGCCAGCCTGGGTAAGTGCCGGCCTGGCTACAGCACTCGCGTTTGGGCTTGTATTTGTCGTACGTCCCGGCCGCACACCACAACCCCAGGTGCGCCCTACCGGAAGGCCTGCACAGATCGCTTCCCGACCGCGCGCCACTATCGCGGCTGTATCAGTGGCCACCCCGAAGTCCCCAGACTTGAGGGCTGCTCCCGGGCCTGATGCCCTGATCGCAATGAACAGTGCTCCATCTCGAACTGCCCTGGAGCGGCGACCATCTGTCACAAGGTCCTTTCCGCGCGTTAAGCCTCAGGCCGGCAGTGTACTGGATCCCGGTTTGGTCAGTGCACCAACTCTCGAAGAGTCAGAAGTACCGTCAGGAGTTGCTCTACTGACCGACCAGCCTCGCATGGCAGAGCTCGTGAGCTGGAGTCCCCCTGCCGGTACCCCGGACTGTTACGAGACAGCAGCGAAAACCTACGACTACCGCTGCCGCAATCGCAAGAATTAGACCTGGCCGCGAAGCAGCCCTCTAGCCCAGGAATGATCCATATGTCCCGTTAACTCCTGGAAGTTAACGGGACATCTGTTTTCTGTACGGCGCAACGCCGGAACAAATTTTCTGAAAATCTTGACCTTTCCTCTTGACCAGAAGTGGGATTTTTGCCACAATCCAGCCATCAATCCCACGCACGGTAATTTTACAGGAGGAGCTATGGCCCCGATCCTACCACCGCCCATGATGCCTCCTCACGTTGCAAGCGTGCAGGCGCCTGCACAACAGGCACCTGCGGCGCCGGCGGCACCGACGCGGTTCAAAGATCTCAATCCCTCGCAGGCCCGCTGGCTCGAAATCCTCGAAAAGCACGGCATCTTGCGCACCAATCCCACAAGCCAACTTTTCGGACCCGACCAGGCAGTACACCGCGACGAGATGCTGATGAGCGAGTCGCGATTGGTCGAACTCATTTTGCGGCGCGATCAAGAGCAGCAAGTGCTCATCGACCGGCTCAAAGACGAGCTGGCGGAGTTACGTGCCCAGCAAGCACCCCTGGTCGCGCTGCCGATCCCGGCGCTCAAGCCTGCGGCAATACCAATTGCTCCACCTCCCACTTTCACGCTCGCTGCCGAGCCGATTCAATTGCCGCCATCGCTTTCAGCAAAGCCCGACCGACCCATCGCCACTTCGCAACCAGTCCGGGAGCCATACCAACCCGCCCTCATGCAAGAGGTCGAAGAACCAGTCCCACTTGCAATTCACACCGGACAGTCGGCGAAAGCAGCGACACTCCTGACGACAACTGATGTGCAGGTTCCCGAGCCGATGACGGCCAGAGCAGACAAGCCAGAAGCGGTTTCTACCCCGCGCACCGTCGAAGTCGTCCGCACCAGCGCCCCGGCCAATATCGACCTCAGCTCGATCGTCCGTCACCGCAATCGGCTTCGCCAGTTTCCTTACCTGCACCGCTTCCTTGACAAGGCTGCCTACCTCGACCCGACGAGTAATAACTACTGCGAGTACGTGCAGACCTATCTGGCCAGTGCCGGCATGACGACCGGGATGCTCGCCGAAGCGGCCCGTCAGGCAGCCTGGTTCGACACTCAGTCGGTGTGAGCAGATGATACCCAGCGGCACTCCCAACCGGTTGCTCATCTCAGGGGTGGAGGGATGGTACACCATCCATCCTCGCGACCAGTTGGCCTGGCCCCTTGCCGAGTTGAGCTTCAGCACCGAACGCCCGCCGATTCATCTACAAGACCTTGTGGTCGGATCGCGGGTTGTGGGGGTGCGCAGCTACAGCGGCGAGAACCTGGTCATGCAGGTTTTCCAGCGCTGGCGCACGGCCTGGCTCGAACGTGGCGACTTGCTTGTCGTGCGACCGGGCGAACTGGCCTTAATTAGCAACCAGAGTGCAATCCCAGGAGAACCCGACATCAGACTTTTGTCCCTCGTGCATCCGGGGCTTGAGGAGGAGGCTTTGATCCGGTTGAGGCGATGTCTTGAGCGCCTGCAACAGCAGCGGCGGACTTTTGGCTTGGGTCTGGGACGCTACCGCTATGCGTTCTTTCAAGAACTGGGTGTTGAGCCCTTGCCGCTCTCCTCCCGCTATCAGACCGATGACCTGGATGCTCCCTGGCACCAACTCACGCTCAATTACCCCGAAGCGCTGCTTTGTTTCGAGTTGCACCAGCAACCACCGCAAGCTCATGTCAAAGCCCTCAGTCGCCCGCCTGCCCGTCAATTCACAGGATAAAAATGACTTTTTTAATCGAGCGATGGAACCGACGCTTCGGCCGCGACCCCCAGGCCGTTCAAATACCCGAACCGGCAATCGAGTCGTTACTTCAAAACCAGGAGCTAGACCGCGAAGAAGACCTTGTCCCCGACCCGGAGTGGGACCAGATCGCTCAAAAGCGCAGCCGTTACTGGCAGCGCCCGGTGCTGTTTGTGATTGCGGCCCTGCTGTTGCTGAGTGCCGTTGGCTATACCCTCGCCAATGATTGGTGGCTTGCCCGCCAGCACAAAAATCTCGACCGGCAGATCGGGAGTACCGCCGCCACGGTTAAAGCTGAGGCAGTGGAGACGAAAGCACAGCTTCAGGAAGGATTCGAGCAGTTGTTGCAGGCTGAGACCGCGAGGCCCGCCCTTGTTTTGCCACCCACCCCACCGACTCCACCGGCAAAATTCTCCCAGCTCCCGCCGCCGGAAGTAATCCGCCGGTTGCCGCCTCTGCCGTCTTTTAATGCTCCGACTGTCCGTTCTCTACCACCGCAACCAGGGATTATCTCCAAGGTGCAACCGCAGCCGAAAGTAATCCTGGTCGGCGGCAATGAGCAGGTAGTCCTACTAGATGTGAATGGAGAGCGGGTACAACTCGTTCCTGGCCAAACTAACCCGCACAACATCACAGTGATCTCGGCACGCAACGAGCCGGGCCGCTATGGCGTCAAGTTGCGACTCGCCAACGGCTCGCCTCTGTACCTCAACCTGACGACCACCATCTCAAATCCGAATACCGAAGTAGCCGAGGCAGGCTCCCAGGAGGCCCCGGTGCCTGCCCCGCCGGTCAAAAACGAGCAAATCACTCCTCTTTACTAAAGCAATGAAAAAGTATTGTCTGCCGATTATCAGTGGAGCGATGCTCACGATGCTCGCCTGCCCACCGCTTCTCGCCGAGCCAAACACCTTCAATCTCTCAGCCCAGAAGAATCTCTCTGCTAAAGATTTTATTCAAGATCTAGCGGCTCAGGCCGGACTCACAGTCGTCTTCATCGAGCGCGGCCAGGGCAAATCAACCCCAGTGGCAGCGACGACCGTTAATGAAAGCGACAGCGGCATGGGCAGTGCAAGCAGCCCAGCCCTAAATATGAGCTCAACCACTCCTGGCCTGGCAAATCCTACAGCGGGCAGCAAAAACAATGAAGTCCCGTTGCCCTCGCAATTCAATCTCAGCTTTAGTAACCTGCAAGGAGTGAATGCTTTCGCGCAACTGCGCGAGATCCTCGACATTATTGGGTTTCGGGCTTTCCGCTCACGGGCAAGCCGCAACATCATCTATGTTTCTGACAAGCTGAGCACGGCGGCCCAGGTCGTCGTGCGTCTGCGAGTTCTCCTGGTCAACGACAGCATCGCCCACGAGCGCGGCATCAGCCTCGGCACCGGCGTCACTTCCGGGTCCTACAACGCCTTTGGTCAACCAGTCGCCACGGGACGCTTCGGTTTGGACCTGGGTACCGGCGGTGCGCTCCAGGGAAGCCCGTTTCCGCAATATAGCGGGCTTGGCACTGGGACCGGAGGCACCACCGAGGCGAGCGGTATTGGCAGCCCCCTCAATAATCTTGGCGTCCTTGCCAACCGCTCGGCACTGACTTTTACCTTCGCCAACATTGTTTTGCAACTGCAGTTGCTCGAACAGATGAACGCCCTGGAAACGCTCATCGACCAGCAACTGGTGGTCAGCGACGGCGAGACCGCCACAATCAGCCAGAATGTCCAGTTTCGGGTTCCGCAAGCGATCATCTCCAATGGCGCCCTACTCAACTCCACCCAGGCGATCAACGCCCGTACGACGCTCAATTTGACCCCGGTCGTACTACCCTCCAAAAAACAGGTCTCGATCTCTGTCAAGGGCGATTTCTCCGACCCTCAGGGATCAGGCTCAAACCTGGTCATCAACACCAATTCAATCGATATTCCGAATCTGCGGCTCGATAGTGGCGGGGTTGCCCTGCTGGGCGGAATCACCCGTCACGACGAGGCTGAAATCGAGTACCGGGTGCCGCTACTCAGTTCAATTCCATTTCTCGGCGAATTGTTTAAATCCAGAAACCGCGCTGTGAAAAACCAGCGCTTGCTCATCATGATCGAGCCGGTCATTCAAGAGCAACCGATGGCCGGGGCAGAACTGCTAGAAGCGGTCGCCGCCCCGGCAGCCCAGTCGCCCCGAAACCTGCCTCCGGAAGTAGCCGAAAAGCCGCAATTGCGCCCGGTCAAATCCATTACCCCTCTCAACTGAACTGTATGAAAAGCCCTTCACTCCATAGAGCCCAGGACCGGGTTGGGCGCTTTATCCGCCAGGTTAGCGCCAACCCTGCCGAGCAGAGCACCCTCGAAACTCTCTACCGCGTGAGCGGCACGCGCTTTTTTCAGCTTGCCAGCCAGGAAGTGAGCAGCGAACAGCGATTCTGGGAGCACTGCGCCGAGGTCTTTTTCTCGGTGGACGGCGTGGTGTGTGCTGAAGAAGTGCGCGGGATCGAAGTCGCACAGATCGAAAAAAACTGGGCGAGCCTCGGGCATCTGGTGATTCCCTACCGCGGTCGGCGCTCGGTGCTCACTGTCAGTCCACTGACAGTAGCCGAGCAGGCCGAATTGCAGCCGCTCGCGGTCTACGTGCCCGAGCACCTGGAGCTTTTTAACTTATTGCGCCGCCAGATTGCTGCCGGGAGCCAATCGACGCTGCAGGCCACCTCGGCCAAATCCGAGGACAAGATTATCCTCTGGGGCCAATCCGCCGCCGATAGCCTGATCATCCAACTGTATGAGGTGTTGCTCGCCTACGAAGCTTCCGACGTGCGCCTTTTTACCCGCGGTGCCCAGTGCGCCTACGTCGCCGCGCACATCGGCGAAGAGCGCGTCCTCATCAGCGAAGAAGTCGGAGAGCTTGGCTGGGGCAGCGCCGAAAACGAAGGCCGGGGACGTCAGATGTTCGCCCGCCTCGCCTCAGCAGCCGACTGCGAACTCTCCCAGCGCCGGGTCCAATACGGCAACGTCACCCTCATCGACCGCGCCGGTCAGATGCAATCGATGCGCCTGGCGATGGCTCCCCTGGGTCCGGGCGACGGCAGCGATTGGGAGGTGGGCCTGCGCATCATCAGTCAATCAGGCTTTATTCCGGTCGAGCGCATGAACCTGCACCCGCGCATCTACCGCAGTATCACCGGCGAGTGGCCCCAGGGCGAAGAAGCACCTGCGACGCTGCTGAGCGAAATGGAGCAGATTGCCGATACGGAAATGCTCTGTTTACTGGACCTGGAAACAGCAATCAGCATCGTCGCCGGCTCAATGAATTCGGGTAAGTCGATGCTGCTGCAAAACGTCGGCATCCTGCGCGCTCACCGCGGCCACCACGTGCACAGCTTCGAGTGTCCGATCGAGCGATTGGTGGAAGGCATCTTCCAGTACGAAGTGACCGAGCAAAACGATTGGCTGGAGTGGTCGCGATTTGCCACCCGCAACGATCCGGGCGATATCATCTTTGGCGAGATTAACGACCGCAGCACAGCACAGCGCATCCTGGGGTTCGCAAACGGCAAGTTGGTGCTTACCACGCTGCACACCAACCGGGCGGTGCGCTTCACCGAGCGCTTGCGCAACTTGCTGCGCGGCGGTAGTGAGCAAGATAGCCACGCCCAGATTGCTTCATTCGTCTCGACGATGGGCTACGTCTACTGCCAGCGTCTAATCCCGAAAGTTTGCCCCCACTGCTCGATCGTCGAACCCGTAAGCGGCAACATTCGCGAGGCCCTGCACTGGCAGTTCAGGACCTGGCGCAAAGCCGGTCCCGGCTGCGGTCGCGGCACCTGTCGCACCGAGGGACCGCTTCGGGGTTACCTCGCCGACCGGGTTCCCCTCACAGAGGCCATCTACGTACCGACGATGGCCGAATACTTCCTGCGCCCCGAGATCACCGTCTTCGAGCTGCTGGTGGCGGCCGAACACCTGCACCAGCAGACCTACCGGCGGACAGCAGCCTGGCTGCTCGATGCCAGTCGCCGCCACGGTGGCCTCGTCACCTGGGAAAAAGTTGCCCCCCATCTGCAAGAAGACCGGCAGGCCATGCGCCTGCTCAACCAGCGCTCAATCGAGGTCAGCCATGGCACTTGAACCAACGATTAGCCGCTGGGAAATTAAGACCTGGAACCAGGGCAAGACCCTTGAACTCCTGCAGCAGTACCTCTGGAACGCGTCTTTGGGAAAACCAATCGACCGTTGCCGGGTGCTGGTGGAGATCGGTCAGGCCCGTAAAGACCCGGCCTGGCTCGAAGTGTCGCAGTTGATGTTTCGCTTCGCCCGCGAAGGCTCCGAGGTCTTCGTCTCAAGAGCCATGCAGCGCTTTCCGGAGCGTTTTTCGCCAATGCTCACCACCTGCGTGCGCGAGGCGGAACTGCGCGGGCAACTCGACGGCATCGTACCGGTGCTGGAGAAGGCGATGCGGGTCGAGGTCGAGCTAAAAAGCAAGGTCTTCGGCCCGATGAAGCGGATCTTGTTTATCTTTATCCTCTCGCAGGTGGTGCTGGTCGGCGTCAGCGCCACCCAACTCGGCAGCATCCTGGGCGAGATCAGGGGCCGCGACCTCTCGCGGTTCAAGGTTTTTGCCCTCCAGGCCGAGGTCATTCGCTTCATCCACGACTGGCCTTGGCTCTGGGTGCTCACCCAGGTCGGGTTGGTCATGGGCGTGCTGTGGGCGCTCAAGCAGCCAAAAGTGCAACAACTGTTCGAACAACTATCGGCACAGGTGTCTTTACTGCAGGTGCTGCTGGATCTGCGCTGGCTCAGTTTTCTGGGCTCCCTGCAGATCCTGTTGCGCTCCGGTGCGCTTTTTGGCGATAGCCTCGAACGCTCGGCCACAGTCGCCGGTCCCTATCTCTCCACTTCTCTGGCGGGCATTGGACGGCATATGCAGGTGGAGGGCAACACAGTTCGCTCGTTTCTCAAGCGCGGACTGTCAATGCAGCGCATCCGGCCCGAGATGCGCGCTTTTCTGGTCACTCTCGAAACGATGGACCCCCAGTCGCGCCTCGGTGCTATCGAGTCGCGCCGCGAAGCCCTGGCTGAACAAACGCTGAAAGGAGCCGGTACGACCGCACTCGTCTTCGAGTTGCTCGGTTATCTACCGATTGCAGCGACGGTCGTCTTCCTGGAGGCGTTCATCATCCAGTTCTCCGTAGTCCTTCCCAAATTGCAATAACTTTTACCCAATGTGAGGTCAACATGTTTCAGGCTCTCAAGACCCGCAAGCGCAACAAGCGCGGCGTCACAATCATTGAGTTGACGATTGCGCTCATCGTACTGGTCTTCCTGGCGCTTGCTTCTTTCTTCACCCTTGCCAACTTAAGCAGCGACTCGAAGGCCGAGGCCAGCGTCTCCGCCCTCGAAAAAATGCAGCTCTGGTCAGACGCCGTGCGGGCCAAAGGCATCCAGGCTGACTACAACAACTTCAACGCGATGGTCGGTCCGGATAGCAACGAGGTGACGCTGCTGCGACCGATTCTGGGTGACAACTTCCGGCCGCAGAACCTGCCGGTATCGCTCGCAGCCCTCTGCGCAGACCCAAATATACCGGGCAACATCAAAAACCGGGTCTCAGCAGCCCTGGGAGCAACCACTGCCCAGGGTGCCTGCCCCGCCCCGATCCCGGCCGGCGCCGGCTTTGCTGAGGGTGGCTATCCGACCCCGTTCAATACCGGCGGCAACAACTCACCTTTCTTTGTAGCCCCGTAGCCTCGATGGCACTCCTCCTTGAAGACGAAGCGACCGGCATTCGGAGCGGCTCTATCTGCTTTTTGCCCAACTCCCAGTGGGAGATGCCTGCTACCGACCCAGAACAGACGGGCACCTGGCAACCGGACCGGGTTGGCCCCGTCACCGTCGAGTGGCAGGCGGTCAGGCCCCGAGCGCGGGGCACCGAGCTTGCCTACCCGCTGATGCTCGCCGCCATGCGGGCCATCGTGCGCAAGACTCGCCGGATGCCGCCCTTTGTGGTGATTGTCGATCTTTCAACCCCAAGCTCGGCCTATATCGAGGTCGCCCGCATCGGGGATGAGGGGGTCAACCGTCTCCCGGCGCTGTATTCGCGCAGTGCCGGGGGGCTTGCCCGGGCAGTGGAATTGCTGACCACCGACGATAGCGAGCCGATCTTCTACCTGGGAAATCGCCCGTTTCCACTTGGAGACAATTCTCAAATCGGCTCGCTCGTCCTGCCCCTCGCCAACCACCCCGGCACCCTCGATGCCCTACTGGCCCTCGGCACCAACCGCCAGACCGCCTTGCGGTTGGTGCTGCTGACGGCCGGGCAATTGACCCTGGTGCTTGCCCTCGCGGGCCTTGGACTTTGGAGCTGGAGTGCATTTCAGTGGCTACAGATCCAGGCTGCCCTCGACCGCTACGGTCCGGGGCTGTTGCAGCCGGAACTGCTGCCCCTGAAGACGCAACTGCGCAGTGCGAAGTCGGAGCATGACGGGCAGTTTCGGCTTTTCGCCGATGCGCGCAAAAAACACATCCCCAGCACTCTCCTCGCCGGGCTACTGCGGCGCAATAGCGGCACCGGCACCCATATCGAGCGGATGAAACTGTCTGGTCGCGAGAAGCTCGAACTGACCATGGCCGGGACACCGCTCGCCGTACTGCAATCGTTGGGCAAGTTCGAGTCGTTGGGCAAACTGGGAGACCTCAATTTTGCCGCCCGCGAATCGGAGGTATCGCTCCCGATTGAAATCGAACTGAGTCCCCGTTCTGAGAGGCGCTTCGGTGGCAAGCATTCCTAGGTTTTATCAGTGGGCCGGGTGGCTGTTGCTGGCGAGCGGTGGGCTTGCGGCACTCGTCTCCAGCTACTTCAACGCACAAATTGTGCAGGCGGTCACAGAAGAAGCGACCCTACTGGAGGATGCCGGTCTCGATGCGGGTCAATTGCGGGCGCGCATTGTGCAGCTGCAAACCCAGACCGCGCAGCTTGAAAGCGTCAAACTGACAAGCCAGGTGCAGGCCCTCAACCTGCTCACGCAACTGGGGAATCGGCACGGGTTGACCCTGCAAATCCAGTTTCAAAATGAAAACAAGGACCTGCACTGTTTACTCGAAACCAGAGGCAGCGAGGAGAAGATCTGGAGTTTTCTCTCGACCCTTGACGCGCTGCACCGCCGCAGCCAGGGCAGCATTACCCTGCAGTCCTATGACCTGAGCACCCGAGAAGGGCGTGTCGAGTTGCGGCTGAAAATCCAGATGATCAGCCGCACACCCGGAGGAGCAAAAGCGTGATCAAGACTGCACGCTGGTTTCAAAGGCGCAGGCAGGGCTTTACGCTGATCGAGATGGTGATCGTGCTGGCGGCGCTTTCGATTTTGGGCGGGGTGGCAGTCACCACCACGGTCGGGGCTGTGCGCGACGCCAACGTCGAGGCGACGACTCAGGGGGTCGAATTGATGGCCCAGTGGCGCTCGCAGATCGTTACCTACAACCGGCAAGGTACGATCAACTGCTGGAACACCGTGGACCTCTCGACCACCTGCAATGGCGGCGGTGCGCCAAACACCGTCCCCATCCCGACCGTTCTCAATGAAGGGCGGGCGATGTTCTGGCCCGTTACCAAAGCGCGCTGGTCACTGGTGTGCGACGCTGCCACGTATCCTGACCACTTTCGGCGGGTGACGACCATTCTTGGCAACTGCGACCCGGCCTGGGATACACCTTTCCAGATCAACGCTCCCATGCAGGGACTGGCACAGCTGTTGCCCATTAACTAAGCGGACCGTGAGTCTCGAACAGCGTGCTTGCTGAGGACTGTGGCAAGATCTTGGCAGTGTACTGATGGCGGCTATGCAGACCAACCTGCCGACAGTGATCTTGCCCGGATACCTGGCTTCTGCGGGTGAATATGCAGCCCTTGCCCGCGATATCGAGAAGCTGGGCTTCCCGGCTCTTGTGGTACCGATTCAGTGGTATGGCTGGGTACCGACCCTCGGTGACCGCCCAATGACGCCGGTCTTGAAACGATTGCAGGACACGATTGATACTGCCCTGGCCCACTACCCGCAGGCTCGGCAGGTCAACCTGGTCGGGCACTCGGCGGGGGGCTGGATTGCCCGTCTGCTGCTCGGTGACAAGCCTTACGCAAACCGCACCTGGGGCTACCGCGACAAAGTTGCGTCCCTCATTACCCTCGGGACACCGCACCTGAGCCAGGAGAAGTTTGCAATGAAAAACATGGGTTTCGTCAACACCACTTACCCAGGTGCTTTCTACAGCGAACACGTCCGCTACGTCTGTGTGGCGGGTAGAGCGGTCTTCGGCACGCGTGGCTCTTTTGGCCAAAATTTCACTTACCGTAGCTACGAGCTCACTATCGGGCGCGGCGACTGCTGGGGAGACGGCATCACCCCCGTCGAGGCCGCTCACTTAGAAGGGGCCTTGAACCTTACCCTGGATCAGGTGTTTCACTCGCCGCGGGGGAACCGCCACTGGTACGGCTCCCCCGAAGCCCTGGCCGGCTGGGCCGGATACTTGTGTTGATTGACTTTGCTTGCGAGTTTGCGCTGATTTGTCTACACTGTATGGATATTGTCGGTTCTTGGTAGGACCGGCTGTGTCCCTGTCGCTACCTATCCGAAGATCCCTGGAGGACTGTCGATTTTGATGGAACTTGGCACCCCACCGGCCGCAGCTCAAGATATTGGTTTCACCCGCGAAGATTTTGAACGGTTGCTCTCCCAGTACGATTACCGCTTCAACCCCGGCGACATCGTCAAGGGGACCGTATTCAGTCTGGAGCCTCGGGGGGCGCTCATCGATATCGGCGCCAAGACGGCTGCCTACCTGCCTTTGCAGGAAATGTCAATCAACCGGGTAGACAATCCGGACGAAGTTTTAAACGAAGGCGACAACCTCGAATTTTTCATCCTTTCCGATGAAAACGAGGAAGGTCAGCTGACCCTCTCGATCCGCCGCATCGAGTACATGAAGGCCTGGGAGCGCGTCCGCAAGCTCCAGACTGACGACCAGACCGTCAGAGCCAAAATCTTTGCTGTCAACCGGGGCGGTGCCCTGGTGCGCATCGAGGGTCTGCGCGGCTTCATTCCGGGGTCTCACCTGAGCACTCGCGAACCGAAAGAAGAGCTGATCGGCGAAGAGTTGCCGCTGAAGTTTCTGGAAGTGGACGAGGAGCGCAACCGCCTGGTGCTCTCGCACCGTCGTGCCCTGGTCGAGCGCCGCATGAACAAGCTCGAAGCCGGTCAGGTCGTCATTGGCCGCGTCCGCGGCATCAAGCCCTACGGTGCCTTTATCGACATCGGTGGTGTTTCGGGTCTGCTGCACATCTCCGAAATTTCGCACGACCACATCGAGACCCCACACT
The DNA here is from genome assembly GCA_031399965.1 of Gloeobacteraceae cyanobacterium SOY_34_metabat_159. Lineage (GTDB taxonomy): Bacteria > Cyanobacteriota > Cyanobacteriia > Gloeobacterales > Gloeobacteraceae > JANNPH01. Next base: position 21,030 of record JANNPH010000062.1, read on the forward strand.
CGGTCTTCAACGTCGGCGACGAAGTGAAAGTCATGGTCATCGACCTCGACGCCGAGCGTGGCCGCATCTCGCTTTCGACCAAGCAGCTTGAAGAGACCCCTGGGGCCATGACCCAGGACAAACAGGCTGTCTTCGACAATGCCGAGGTGATGGCTGAAAAGTACCGCGCCAAGATGGCAGCGGAGCAAGCCGGTGAAACGGTTGAGGAACTCGAAGAGGTGGCCGTCACAGCGGCCGACTAGTTTACTCTGCTGGGGGCTTCGATTCGAGGCGGAACCCTTTACCAGGTATAAAATTCTGAAAGCGCCCCGCATGGGGCGTTTTTTATCGGCAGGAGCAATGGCGGTGATCACTGGTTTTCATACAGTTCCTGAGATCCTCGCAGATCTGCGCCTCGGCAAATTTGTCGTGGTAGTGGATGACGAGGGGCGTGAAAACGAGGGAGATCTGATCGGGGCTGCTCAGTTTGCCACGCCTGAGGCTGTAAACTTCATGGCCCGTCACGCCCGCGGGCTGATTTGCCTCGCGATGACGGCCGAGCGGCTCGACGAATTACAGGTGCCGCTGATGGTCAGCGAGAACACCGACCGCAACCAGACGGCTTTTACCGTGAGCGTTGACGCCGGGCCGCACCTGGGGGTCTCAACCGGTATCTCGGCTACTGACCGCTCTAAAACGATTCTCGCAACCATCGACCCGCGCACCCGGCCCTCGGACCTGACGCGGCCCGGTCACATTTTTCCCATACGTGCCCGCGAGGGCGGAGTACTGAAGCGGGCCGGTCACACTGAGGCGGCGGTCGATCTGGCACGTATGGCCGGTCTCTATCCGGCCGGAGTGATCTGCGAAATCCAGAACGCCGACGGCTCGATGTCTCGGCTGCCGGAACTGCTGGAGTATGCCCGCGAATTTGACTTGAAACTGGTCACGATTGCAGAGATCATCAGCTACCGGCTCAATACCGAGCGCTTTATCAAACGCGAGACCACGGCAATCTTGCCGACAGCCTTCGGCAATTTCGAAATCTTTGCCTACAAAGACACCCTCGACGGCAAAGAGCATATCGCCCTGGTGCGCCGTCCTAAAAATGCGCCGCCGCTTTTATTCGCCTCGGCTCCTCCTTTTGCAGATACTGACGAACCGGTGCTGGTGCGCGTCCACTCCGAGTGTTTAACGGGTGATGCTTTCGGGTCGCTGCGGTGTGACTGTCGCCAGCAGTTGCAGGCGGCCCTGAAGATGATTGACCACCACGGTCAGGGAGTAGTTGTCTACTTGCGCCAGGAAGGTCGCGGCATTGGTCTCATCAACAAGCTCAAGGCTTATGCCTTGCAAGATCTCGGCCTTGATACGGTCGAAGCCAACGAACGCCTCGGTTTTGCAGCCGACCTGCGCAGCTACGGTGTCGGGGCACAGATTCTCAATGATCTCGGGGTCGAGCGCATGCGGCTCATCACCAACAACCCGCGCAAAATAGCGGGCCTGAGCGGCTATAACCTGGAAGTGGTTGCCCGCGTGCCGCTCATTATCGAGGAGACCGACTACAACGCGACTTACCTTGACACCAAGGCCAAAAAGCTCGGGCACCTGCTGCCGCATATCCGGCTATTGACCCTCGGGCTGACCTGGCAGGCCGCGCCGACCGGCCCGCTCGACCCCAGCCGCTTCAGCCAGATCGAGCTTCTGCGCGAGCTTTTTGGGCAACACGCACTTTTGATTCAAGAAGAAAGACGCCCGGTGGCAAGTGCTGTCTTCGGCACCGATGCCCTCGTCGTGCATATTGGCTTGAGTGCAGCGGAGGCCGACCCCAATGAGTGGTACGCTGACGCGCAAAGCAGCTGCCGGGCAGCGATTCGCTCGGTTTTAACTCAACTCATCGATTCGCAGTCTGTCGAGTCGCTTCAGTTCCTCGTGAGCGCCGGACAGGACCCGCTCAACCACCTCAGCGAGCGCCTGCAGCACCAGGAGCATCCACTTTCAGCCCTGGACAAAGTACTGGTCGGTATTCTCGAACCACAAGTCGTCTACGTGTTTCGCTAGGGGAGCATGCCCTTGCTATAGAGCCGGCTTATGTTTTTCTGCGGCGACGATTTTCTAGAGCTGACCAGTCAACCCGGAGCTGCCGGTGGGCGACCCGCTTGCTGTACCGGCTCGTTCGGCACTCCTGGGAACAGTTGCCCAATCAGCAGCGAGGATTCCCGAGCTGATCGCCAGGTGATATGCGGACGGGGAGATTCGAACTCCCACGGGTTGCCCCACAGGTTCCTAAGACCGGCGTGTCTACCATTCCACCACGTCCGCGCACAAGTCATAGTGTAAACGCTTCAGGCGAACATTGCCTCAAGCACATGCTCCTCAACCAGGTAATTAGAAGCGACGCGCTGCACATCGTCGAGGCTTTCAAGCTTGTCGATCAAATTCAGCACCTGCTGAGCCACTTCCGGGTCGTCAATGGCAATCTGGTTGTCGCACGTCCAGCGCACTTCAGTCTGGACAAGCTTGTAGCCGGCGTTTGTGAGAGCAACGCTCAAAGCCTCAAGCCCCAGGGGAGTGCTGATAATCTCAGCTCCCTGACCCTCGGGGTCGATTTCGTAACTCAGGGCACCCCCTTCGAGTGCCGCTTCAAGTAGTTCGTCCTCGCGGACAGGACCATCGAGCACGACAAGACCCTGCTGAACAAACATCCAGCCCACACAACCCATTTCTCCCAGGTTGCCGCCGTTGCGGCTGAAGACTGTGCGAAGGTCGGCGGCCGTGCGGTTGCGGTTGTCGGTCAGCGCTTCAATTAAGACAGCGACCCCCACCGGTCCGTAACCCTCGTAGCGAATTTCTTCGAGGTTGTCGCTTTCAAGCGAACCGCTGCCCTTATCGATGGCGCGTTGAATGTTGTCGCCGGGCAAACTGGCTGCCTTTGCCTGTTCAATCGCCAGGCGGAGCCGAAAATTTCCGGCCGGGTCAGGGCCGCCCAGACGGGTGGCCACGATGATCTCGCGCGACAGACGCGCAAACATCGCACCCTTGGCCACGTCGTTCTTGGCTTTCTGTCGCTTGATCTGTGCCCACTTGCTGTGGCCGGCCATGACTGATTCATCCCGCGTCTTCACGCTCGAATCTATCACAGCACTCGCTAGATGCTCAGTGGGCAGTCCTGCCAGGCAATTTTGAGATTAGTCGGCAAGATCTAATAGTCTTTTGCTCGATAAACCAGAGCTGACTCAGGTGCACAAAAGTCCTGCAATTGGTCGGCTCATCACTGAACTGCGAATATCGCCTCAGGAACGACCAGGAGACGCTGTAACCGGGTTGTGCTAGAATTAGTAAGTGATTTAACCTCGCCCCGTTTTGCGCGTGCCTTCGAGGCTTTTGCCAAGATTGCTCCGGGTAGGACGGATTCTGGCGCAGAGGAGCGCGAAAAGCATGAGTGACTACAATGCGGAACAGGTTCAAGTCCTTGAGGGCTTGGAGCATGTCCGCAAGCGACCAGGTATGTATATCGGTTCAACTGGGCCGCGCGGTCTGCATCATCTAGTTTACGAGATTGTTGACAACTCGGTTGACGAGGCTCTGGCGGGGTACTCCAAGCATATCGGGATCAGCCTCAATGCAGACGGTTCAGTCACGGTCACCGACGACGGCCGCGGTATTCCGCCCGATACTCACCCGCGCACAGGCAAATCGACCATTGAGACAGTGCTGACGGTGCTCGGTGCCGGTGCCAAGTTTGGCGGCGGCGGCTACAAAGTTTCGGGTGGTCTGCACGGTGTTGGGGCTGCGGTCGTCAATGCCCTCTCGACAAACCTGGTCGCCTCTGTCTGGCGCGAAGGCAAGATGTATGTGCAGCGCTTTCTGGTAGGGGTACCCCAGGGCGGTCTTGAAGTGACCAGCGACAGCCAAAAGCGGCGCGGTACTTCGATTTCATTTACACCAGACCCCGACATCTTCACAACCGGTGTCGAGTTTGACTACGATACGCTCCTCAGCCGCTTCCGCGAACTGGCTTTTCTAAATGCGGGCGTCGAATTTACCTTTACAGATGGGCGAGTCTCGCCTGAGCGCGTCGAGCGCTATGTCTACGCCGGCGGCATCCGCGAGTACGTGGCCTACATGACCCGTGAAAAAACGGCCCTGCACAACGAGATTATCTTCGTGACGCAGGAGCGCGACGGGGTCAGTGTCGAGTGTGCTTTGCAATGGTGTTCTGACGTCTACAACGACAACGTGCTGGGGTTTGCCAACAACATCCGCACCATCGACGGCGGCACCCACCTCGAAGGCTTGAAGGCAGTGCTCACCCGCACCTTCAATACTTTTGCCCGCAAGACCAACAAGATTAAAGAAGGGGAGAAGAACCTTTCCGGCGAACACGTGCGCGAAGGGCTGACCACGGTCATCAGCGTCAAAGTACCCGATCCTGAGTTTGAGGGCCAGACCAAGACCAAGCTTGGCAACCCGGAGGTGCGCGGCATCGTCGATGGGGCGGTTTCAGAAAAGCTCACAGAGTACCTGGAATTTCATCCAGACGTTGTGCATTCGATCCTCGATAAGGCGTTGCAGTCGATGCAGGCTGAGGAAGCGGCCCGCCGTGCCCGCGATCTGGTCCGCCGCAAGTCGGCCCTCGAATCTTCAACCTTGCCCGGCAAACTGGCTGACTGCCAGAGCCGCGACCCGGCCGAATCGGAAGTCTTTCTCGTCGAAGGGGATTCAGCGGGCGGCAGTGCCAAGCAGGGCCGTGACCGCCGGTTCCAGGCCATCTTGCCTCTGCGCGGCAAGATTTTAAATATCGAGCGGGCGGACGACCGAAAGATCTACGGCAACAACGAAATCCAGGCGATGATCACAGGTCTCGGTCTCGGTCTCAAGACTGAGGAGTTTGACGTGGGCCGGTTGCGCTATCACCGGATCATCATCATGACCGACGCCGATGTGGACGGGTCGCACATCCGCACGTTGCTGTTGACCTTTTTCTATCGCTACAAGCGCGACCTGGTCGAGCACGGTCACATCTACATCGCCCAGCCGCCACTCTACAAGTTGTCGATCGGTGGCGGTCGCAATATCGACGTACGTTACTGCTATCTGGAGCAGGAGAAAGAAGCGATCATTCGCGGGTTGCGCGAAAACCAGAAGTACGAGATTCAGCGCTTCAAAGGACTCGGTGAAATGCAGGCTGATCAGCTCTGGGAAACAACAATGAACCCGGCAACCCGTACCCTGCGCCAGATCACGATCGAAGACGCTGCTGAAGCCGACCGCATCTTCAACATCCTGATGGGGGACCGCGTCGAACCGCGCCGCGAATTTATCGAGACTTACGGGCCGCGCTTAAATATGGCAGACCTCGACATCTAGAGGTTGGGGCAATGTCTCTAGCGCGTACTTGCGTGCCTCCCTGCTATCTGAAAGGACAGACAGCAAGGAGGCCGTAAGGAAACCACCAGTTCCGTTGCAAAGACACTTACGCTTCGAGATCCTGTAGCTGAACTGGCAACTCGACTGTAAAGGTGGCTCCCCGGCCTACCCCGGCACTCTCTGCCCTGACGGTGCCGCCGTGCAATTCGACGATGTGCCGCACGATAAATAAGCCCATGCCAAGGCCACCCTGCTTGCGGGTAGTGGTGGAATCCGCTTGCCGGAAGCGCTCGAAGACGTGAGGCAGAAATTCTGGTGTGATGCCTGCTCCGGTATCCTTTACAGAAAGCATCACCCGCTTTTCCCGGTAATCGAGGGTCACATCCATGCGACCGTCGGCAGGAGTGAATTTGGTCGCATTGGTCAGCAGGTTCCAGACCACCTGTTGCATCCGAGTGGGATCTGCCAAGATCCACACTGGGGTGTCCGGTAGCCGGGTATGCAGCGTGATTCCGGCTGATTCTACCAGCGAGTAGACAGCTTCGATGGCGGCGTTTACCACCGAGACCAGGTCGGTCCGCTGCAGGGTGCAGTGAAACTTGCCCTGCTCGATGCGGTTCACTTCCAGCAGATCTGAGATGAGCTGGTTTTGCAGCTTGGCATTGCGCTCGATCACCTCAAGGGCAACCTGCTGTTTGTCGGGGGCAAGACCGCCACGGCGCAAGATCTGGGTCCAGCCGATGATTGGATTCAGAGGGGTGCGCAGTTCGTGGGACAAGATCGCCAGGAATTCGTCCTTGGCCCGGTTTGCTTCTTCAGCGTCGAGGCGTGCGGCCCTTTCGCGCTGCAGGCGTTCGCGCTCCTCCTCGGCGTGCTTGCGGTCGGAAATGTCCAGGGTGATGCCGACGACACGGGACGATCCGCCTGTAGGGTCGGGGATCACTCGACCTTTCGAGGCGAGCCAGTGACGTACCCCGTCCGCTGCCACCAGGCGGTACTCGACGTCGCAGGCGTTGCCGCGGGCGGCTCCTGCCAGGGCCTGGGCTACGCCTGGGCGGTCCTCCGGGTCTACCTGTGCCAGGAACGCTTCCCGGCTGCCCCCGAGAGAATTGGAAGGCAGTCCCAGGTTGGACTCCGCGTCCGGGGAATGGGCGAGCCGGCCGCTGGAGAGATCCCATTCCCAGCCTCCCGCCTGAGCGGCCAAGAGGGCCAGGCGCAGGCGGGCCTCACCGTCGGCGAGGGCGCGCTCGGAGCGTTCGCGCTCGGCTATTTCCCTTTGCAGCGAACGGTTGGCCGCCTCCAGCTCAGCCGCGCTCGGCAGAGCCAGTACCTGGGGGAGCAGGGGCCACAGCGTCAGGGCCGTATAGAGTGAGATAAGAGCAGTAACGGCCTTGGCCAACCCAGAAAGCCAGTAGTCGGCGTGCCAGAGGGTCCAGATTTCGAGCACGTGGGTGGTGCCGCAGGAGACGATAAACGCTCCAAATAACAAGAACACGCCGCCGAAGGGAAGGTCGGACCGTTTGCGCACCAGGACTAATAAGACCAGAGGAATCGAGTAGTACGAGAGGGCAATGAGCCCGTCTGAGAGGGCATGAAGCCATACCAGCGGCCGGTTCCACAAATAGCAATAGCCGTGCGGGGAAAACACGCCAGGCTCGAATAGCTGCTGCCAGATGTCCACGAAGTCTCCTTTTTAGATCCCCCTCTTCTGCCCAGTGAGGGCCGGCATTCAACGAAGTGTCAACGGTTGGACGAGTGCAGATTGTAGCTGTGTAACACGTCAGGTTCTTCAGAATCAATTAGAGTAATACCCTAATTGAAGGCCGGAAGCCCAAAAAGCTAAACTCCCACTACACTTTTCAGGTAGTGGAGTGCTCCTGGTATATCCAGCAGGTAGCTTGCCACCATCTCCCGAGCGTATTGCTCCGGCAATGCCTGCTGAAACTTACTCAATCGATAGTTGGGAAGCTGACTGAGAATCTGCTGCGATAGGCTCTCGTTTTGCCAGTAGTCGGCATCTTGCATTGGCGAAATTCTGTCCTGCACTACTTGAAAAGAGAGGTCTTCGCGCTCGAATCTGATGCAGAAGTTGTCGCTGACGACCTTCCAATCTTCAAACTGCAGTAGTCCATATTTAAGGGTGTGGTTGATCTGCCCCCCGGCGAAGGTCCACCAGAAGGCTTTACCGGGTTCAAACTTCAGGTGTAGCCCTTGTCTCGCAACCAGTGGCCGCATTTTGTCGCGCATTTCACTCAGGGCACGTTGAGCACTGTCGTCGATAAAGGGAACCGGTTCAGGCGCGCTCAGGATTTCAGAAATTTGCCGACAGACCTCAAAGCCGAGCAACTGAGGTGAGAACCCTCCCCAGGTGGGCCTGCGGCCGGACGGGGCCGGGTAGGCCGCGATGGTGCGCTCGAAGTGATCGATACGGCTCACAGTCCACGCTCTGCCACCCAGCAGAAAAGAACTCGCATCGGCCACGAGCTTATCGACAAAATCTTGTTCGAGGGAGCCCACGAAGTAACCGGCCTCGGTCTTGACTTTGTAGAGCACCGGGCTACTGAAGACTGCGTAGATTTCCATGAAGTTGCGGCGACCAAAGGTCTTCTCCGCTTTCTCACCCATTGAAAGCAGCCCGCCCGCTAAAAAGAGGTAGCGTTCCCGAATCAAGTGCTGGATGAGGCCGTCGAACTCCGTGCGCTCGATACCGGAAAAATCCGGAACCCGTGAAAGTTGCTCCCAGCAACGCTCTATCGGGATTCCTTTAAATTGCAGACAGAGGGCCAGCACTTGGTGGACGAGCACCGGCCAGGCACGGGTCTGCACCTGGGCAGACTCGACCCAGCCTTTTTTGGCCAGTTCGACGATGGCGATAGCCTGCAGGACGGCCTCGCTGTGTTCGCAGTAAAAAGTAGTGTTGGCTCGCCGGCCCGATCGCCTACCGGTGCGACCGAGCCTCTGCAGAAAAGCTGAAACCGTCGAGGGAGCATTCGCCTGCAACACAGAGTCGAGGTCACCGACGTCGATGCCCAGTTCCAAGGTCGAGGTGCAGACGATGCAGGTATTGGTGCCCTTGTGAAAGCTATCCTCGGCAGCCTGTCGTTCTTCGGCTGAGACCGAGCCGTGGTGAACGAAGACATCGACACCACTACCTTGCATGCACTCGGCGATGCTCTCGGCTAAGGCCCGGCTCTGGCAGAAAAAAAGGCTCTTCTTACCCTGGGCAGATTGGCTTGCGTCGCGGGCAATTTCAGGGATGGAACTACGCAACTGCACACGAATATCTTTAGGGGAAGTCAGCTTTGGTGGACTGACGATGCAGTGGGATCGCGTCGAACTGCCTTGTAACCAGTGGAGGATCTCGGCGGGGTTGCCGACGGTGGCGCTCAGGCCGATGCGCTGAACGTCGTTTGGTGTGTAGCGGACAAGTCGTTCAAAGACAGACAGCAGATGGGTGCCGCGGTCGCTCCCGGCCAGAGCATGAATCTCATCTACGATCAGTGCCCGCAGGTCGCAAAAGAGGTCCGCGACCGGCACTTTCGGCGAAAGCAGCATCACTTCCAGGGATTCGGGGGTGGTCATCAAGAGCGTGGCGGGACGCTTGAGGAAGTGGCGCTTTTGCTGATCCGGGATGTCCCCGTGCCAGAGAAACCGGGTCAGCCCGACCATCTCGGTGTAGCGGCCCAGCCGCTCGGCCTGGTTGTTGAGCAGCGCTTTGAGTGGAGCAACGTAGAGAATCCCGACGGCCTCGGGCTCCTGTTGAACGATCTGGGCAAGCAGCGGAAAGACTGCCGCCTCGGTCTTGCCGCCGGCGGTCGGGGCCAGGATGACGGTGTTCTTGCCGTCCAGAATCGCGTGGGAGGCAAGTTCCTGCACCGGGCGCAGGCTCGTCCAACCGAGGGAGGCGGCGATTGCCGTCTGTAGGCGCGATGGGTAGCGCGAAAAAGCGGAGTCTACCACCTAGAATTCCACGGCCTGATAGCCCTCCAGGGACTCGAGCTCTTCGGCTACCAGGGGCTTCCCGGTGCGGATGCTCTCCTCTTCAGGGCTCAGGTCCCTGGGTTCAAACCCGGCGAGCACCACCTGGGGATCAAAATCCGCCCGCTCAGCAGTCAGATCGAGGACATCGACAAACTGGCGCAAGAACTGGCGCGGTACGACTCCCACATCGCCTTTAAAACCGGCTGTAACCTGAGCCACCAGGCGGTCAATAAAATCGGTTGTGATCTGTCTTACTAGCCTCAGCCTGTCTCCGGTCGGGTAGAGTTCGCGCAGTTTGAGGGCAACTTCTTTCAGCCGGAGAGCATCGAAGGGTTTCAGTTCCAACTGGGCCTGCCGCAAATTGGCGAAGCCGCCGTGGCTCAAAAAACGGATGCGGTCGTGCAGGGGCTGGAGTCCTGCCACCCCGCGCCGGGTGTCGAAGAATTCCGGGGTACCTGTGAAGACCCAGAGCAAGCCTTTATAGCGGTCAGCGGCGTCACAGATCTGCCGGATGCCGTTCAGGGACTTGCCGCGCACGTCGCCGCGCATGCGCAGGATGGTTTCTGCCTCGTCGATCACGATCACCAGACCCTTGTAGCCCGCCGCTTTCACTATCTCCAGGATGCCGAGCAGGTAATCGAGTGCCTCGCGGCTGCCGATGTCGCCTTTGATCTGAGCGAGTCTCTTCGCACCCGAGGCCACGTTCTCGCTGCCCGATAGCCACGACAGCAACGCCCCGGCCTCCGCCAGTGCGCCTTTCTGCTTGAGGGCGAAGATCACGCGCAGCGCCCGTGCCATGTCGTCGGGTGCTTTGCCGCCCGTGAAGGAGACCAGGTCTTCTTCCAGCCGCTTTTCAACCTGGGCGTCGAAATCGGCACTCTCTTCGTCCGCTCCGCCGGAGACGAGGGAATCTTCCACCCGCGCAATCCACTGATCGATGATGTCGCCCAGGGCTCCGCGGGCACAGGAGGCGGTTCCCAACTCCTGGACGACTTTGCGGTAAACGTCGTCAAACTTGTGGAAGTGCAGGTCGTTGTCGGAGACGACGACAAAACTGGTGGCAAAGCCCTGGGCCTGGGCTTCGCTCAAGGCCAGGCGGGCCATGAAGGTCTTGCCGCAACCGTAGCCGCCCCGCAAGAACTTGAACACGCCTTCGCCATCGGCCGCAAGCTTCAGTTGTCTGCCGACTTCAGAGCGCTGCTTCTCGATGCCGACTGCAAAGGCTTCAAGCCCCCGCTCCGGCACGACCCCCGACCGCAACCGCTCGAAAAGATGCTCGATGTCTCGCTCGCTAATTCCCATCCGGCTCCTGAAAGTGTGTGATTCCTGGGGTCTTACACTGTTTTGGTGAAGCAGGTGAAAACCCTGGCGAGCCTCGTTCGGCAATGATTGAGGTCTTCACCGTGCCTGAGGTACTTGTGGACGCCCGAAGCTCGGGTTGTGCAAATTCTTCTGCACTCAAGATAGGTGCACGCGGCAGGTCTTCACCGAGTGCCCGAACGGAGTGATCGCTCCCTGGGCACGACGGACGGTTCACCTTGTCAAGCATCTGAGCACTATTGCTCTCGCGTGGAGCCGCTGGAGCCAGGCTCAGCCACTTGCCGGGCATTCCTCTGAGCCACGACACCGGGTTGGCGTCAGGCCCCATCTATTCTCTCACTCGACAACCGTGTAACGCCTCATAGACTCTTCAAAAGACAGCACAGGGGCCACAATCGTACCGTCGCCACGACGCCTACCGCCGAGCGGATCGACTGGCTGGATAATGTACTTCTTCTGACCGGGATCCAGGCCGGCGATAATCACATCGAACGTGGTGGCTCGGGCCGTCATCGGCGTAAACCAGTGCACGTTATCCTTCTCGGTGGTCATCGCCGCCGCCGCTCCGACCCCTCCGATATAGTCCTGGGTTGGTCTAATCACGATCGCTCCCTCTTCAGTGCCGACCCGATCGAACGTGCGGATTCGGAGTTTGCCTTCGACGACCATGTGCGCCGAGACCATGTGCTCATGGGCGTGAGGAGTAATCAAGTTCTGCGGACCAAAGGAGAATGTTGCAGCCGCATAGCTCAGGCGACGCGGTTGGCCGTCGGCATCGACAAAGGTGATACTGCGCTTGACGGGATCGCGCATGTATGGGATGTGCGAGCTTCCCCGAGCCCGACTGGTCTCCGCTAACAGTTGGGAGATATCCACTTCCTGGGCCATCGAATTGACTTCCTCGTGCCAGGCGAGAGGGGAGATTGAGCCGGCTTTCAGGGCTCTAGCCAGTTCCTCCTGACGGTTGATCCAGCGCACAGCGCTCAGCCGACGGTCCTGGTTTGTTCCAGCTGCTCTGAGTTCGCGCAGGAGAGTGTAGGTCGGGACCGTGGCCAGGGTGGCCGCGACCAGCAGAGTCCGCCGGTTGAGAAGCGCGCGTTTCGGTGAGCCTGAATGATGGATCGTCATTGCTTTCATTCGGGGACGGGTGCTCAAAAGTGTAGCCCGCTCACCAGAGACAGTACGGCTCAAATCCCTAGATTGTAGTAAAACCCTCCAGAGCGTAAATCCAGATGTTGGTATCCAGGTAGATGTGTTTCCCTTGCAGTGCGCTTAAAAGTCCCATGATCCGCGTTCCTGGCGAATGAATCGATCCACTTCCTCGGGGGACGCAAAATTGCCCTGAGCCGCTCCGATAAAACTACTCAACCCTCTCTGTGGAGGCTGACTAGAGGATTCCAGTAGCACGATCACCTCAACAGTGGCTCCATCGGGCAGTTCTGGAGAGCGCACCTCGACGACCCCGCCCGGTTGAACCACAACCATCTGTCTGAATCCGTTCAACATCGTTATTACTCCTGACGGACGTAGCGTTTGCCGCTGCTGTTGGTCTCGATGCGTACCGAGAAGGGCAGCATTTGCACCAGTTCGTTGAAATCCTTGGCAAAGCGGCGGGCGTTGCGGGCGGAGCCCAGTAGGCCAATCAGTTCTGACTCGGTGAGTGAGCCGTGGGTGTGCAGGTGGATGAACACAGCCCGAATCGCCGGGTCCTCGATCTCCATCTGCCAGTTGTCGATCGTAGCAAGGAGCAGGGCCGTGTCCTGGCTAGAGCCACGAACAGCAAAGTAATCCGGCAGGAGCATCGGTGTCACAGCCTCGGTCGCATCGGGATGTAATACCTCGACTTGAACCTGCTCGTCCCTTTCACCCTTTAACTCGAAGAACAACTCTACCCAGTCGCCATTCACCGGCAGGTGTACTCGCTGGTAGGTCAACTCGGCTCCGCTTGCCTCCTGGACGGTCAGCCGGATGTCCGGGCGACCAAGCACGCGCAACCCGAGGCTGATGCCGCTACTGGCCGTGGGCAGTCCGCTTTGGACAATAAACATTGAACACAACCGAACGCGCAGGCGGTTGAAGCCGAGCACGGCCGGTAGAGCTTCGGCCTCAACGCGATAGGTGTCTCCTGGGAATGGTGCTGGGATCTCGCTCGGCTCCAGTTCGTCCAGGCTGACCAGCTCAAATGGGTGGTGGGAGTCTATCAGGTGGCCAGATTCCCTTTGGAAATCCAGAGCTTCCGGCAGCGCCTGTTGTGCTGCTTGCAGGCGCGCTGCGACAAGGCACTCTTTTTGTGCGTAAGTTTCGGGGTAGCGGTTACGCAGGTAATCGAGCAGGCGTCCACAAGTCTTGCGCAGGGAGTGGGATGGGTAGAGGGGCACGAACGCACTTAAGCCAGGCTCTTTCTCGAATCTGCGCAGATCGACGCAGATGAGCCAGCCGGCAAAAGCGTCGCCGACCGAAGCGAACGTGTAAGGGTCCTCGCCCAGGAAGAAGTGCAAGAAAGCAGCATCGATTCCGGTATGGCGGTACAGGTGGTTGAGCAGCGTCTCCACCGCTTCACGGTCTACAACCCACGACTGGAGAGACTTCTTGCCGAGCAGGCCGTCGAGCACCCATTCGAGGGTCAGCCCATCGAGATAGTGAGCGAGTCCGCCGCGCCGCGCATTCGGTTGGGAGTACATCGGTCCGGCCCCTGCTAGCGTGATTGCGCCCGACCATGAAAATTCTCGATTCTCGTCGGGCCGCTTCCTGCATCAAGGTATCCAGTTTTTCCAGAAAGTGCTACGCGCCCAGGTAGACTGCCTGCCCGGTTCTGCGCTGCGCAAAGTCAGAATGCAGCAAAGGCGGGCATTAGTTTGAGCGTTGCGAGGGCGACGATCACCAGGATCGCGGCCATTATCAGTGGCAGGAATTTCATGGCAAGGCCAGGGAACTATGCTTCTGAGTCTACGCCGCTCCCTTTCAAGCATCGTCAAGCCACCGTGAAGGCTGGTTGTTGATTATGCAGCGGGTTGCGCTCGGATGGCGATTTTGCCGTAAGTAGCCTAGCCTGGAGGCTTACCAAAATCAGGCTTCTTTATGTCCCATCTTCGATTGACTGCCCAAAAGCGCACCCCCAACATCAATCCCAAGGCTCTGCGCCGGGCAGGAAAGATCCCGGCCGTGCTGTACGGGCACCAGGGAACGCAGTCTCTGGATTTGGAGATTGAAGGTTCCCTTGTCCGCAAATTCCTGGAGCATGCTTCCATCAACAACACAATCATCGATCTCAAAGTCGAAGGCGGTTGGGCCGGAACGGTACTGTTGCGGGAGAAGCAGATGGATTCTCTGTTGCAAACTCCCAAACACTTCAGCTTCTTTGCCATCGTCGGCCATGGCTCGATCACGATGAACCTGCCGCTTGTTTTCGTGGGCGATGCTCCCGGCGTTGTACGCGATGGCGGTGTGATGGAGAAAGTTTTGACGGAAGTATCGATCTCGGCAAGCCCCGATCTGGTGCCTGAATCGATCGAAGTGGATGTGAGCAAAATGGAAATTGACAGTGTGCTCCACGTCTCTGACTTGATCCTGCCCGCTGGTATCGTGACGGTCGGCGATCCTGCCCGAGTGGTCGTGATCATCAAGTCCTCCGCGATGAGCCAGAACCTGACGTCGCTGGATGGGGAAGAGGCTCCTGCTGCGACTGCCTAGCTTTCTTACCCTGGTCGGTGCTGAGACCCCAACTGAACCGCTAGTCCAGGGTGAGGGCAGCCGGGGCGAACCGCACCAGGGAGAAACCCTGTTCGGTGCACGTTTCTTCCTGGGATGGGGTGAACCGGTATGGCCAGATCAAAAAGCGACTGTTGATGTAGTCGCGCTTGCTTTTTGAGAGGTTGACCTGCTCGACGCTCACGTCTGCACCCTGTCGGATGATGGCCTCGGTGCAGCGCAGGCGTTGGAGCAACTGGCTGACTTTTTCGTCCGGGCGCTGGACGAAGACGAGAACGGCCAGGTCGCACGGGTTGTAGTAACTGCCCGAACCGCAGAGCAACAGAGCCTCGCAGGTCAGCAGGGCGCTCTGCTCACCGAAGGTGGCCACCGGGTAGAGAATGGGGCGCACTTCACCCGGCTGCCAGTCGCGCACCGACTTGGTATCGCTCTGTCCCCGCAGCCAGGTGGAGAGCCTGGGAAGCACCCCTTCGCTCAGCAGGCGATATGCCTCCCGTGGCCGTCCGAGTCGGCAGAGGGAATCCTCGTAAAAGTCGTGGGGGTTCGCGTCGAATAATTCGCTCACGTCGCACTCGATTGCAGGTCTTCTCTAGCATTCCCGACTGCTACCAGCCATACAGAGGTGGCTGATGAACATCTGATGGGATACTGGCGTCCAGATACTTTTAGAAAATGTGGGTGGCCCTCATGAGAAGACGATTCCCCCAGTTGCCTGGCCTGCTCGGCTTGCTTGTGACTTTGAGCGGACCAGTACTCGCCCAGCCGGTAACGTCTCCAGTGCCCGACCGCACGCTCACTGTCACCGGTCGGGGTGTCGAGAACATCCCCTATACCGATGCTGTCTTCAACCTCGGAGTGCAGGCCGACGGCAAGACCGCAAGCGAAGCCCAGGAGAAAGTGCGCAGTCTCGTCACGCCGCTCATCGACCGCCTCAAGCAACTCCAGGTTGAGAAACTGCAGACGACCAGCGTCCAGCTTTTTACGCGCTACAGCAACCGTCCTGACCGACCTGAGGAGCGGGAACTGATCGGGTTTACAGGTAGAAATACAGTCCGCTTTCAGGTACCCATCGCCCAGGCGGGCCGGGTACTGGACGCTTCAGTCGGCAATGGTGCCAATACTGTCCAGAGCTTGAGTTTCAGCGCGCCCGAAGCACAACTCGCGCAGGCCCGTAACGTTGCCCTCGGGCGGGCGGTGGTAGACGCACAGTCTCAGGCGGATGCCGTGCTCAAAAGCCTCGGCCTGAGCGCCAAACAGGTGCGCTCGGTACAGGTCGAACGCAGTTTTCAGTCGGTGGTCTCCTACTCGCCGGAAGTCGCTTCGCTCAGTGCGCGCTCGACACCAATTGAGGGCGGCAACGCTCAGGTCGAGGCCCTGGTGACGATGCAGATCGGTTATTGAGGGCAATCAAGTGTCAAGCAGCCGTTCACAGTCGATCACCAACAGCGGCGGTTCTGACTCCGACTGGGCCGGGATGTAGGCGGAAAGGCAACTCTCGGGGCTTATTTTAAGCGGCCTGTATTCGGAGAGCTTGACTCGGCGCAGGGCCGGTTGTGTATCGAGAGCCAGCGCAAATCGGCCACGGCTATTTTGAACGACAATAGCGCAAAGGGCGGACCGTGGGAGTCGCTGCGATTCACCAATAAGGCGGTGGCGGCAATCGACAATCAGCACCGGCTCGCCCTCGAAGTCAATAAAGCTTCGGGCGAGGGAGTCCTCCCGGATCTGGTCGGCCTGTAGGACTTTAAGTGTCGATTCGAGCGGCAGGGCAAACCACTTGCGCTCCAGGCAGAAGGTGAATAGCTTCTGGCTTGGAGCCGGGACGCGACCTGCGAGCCGCCGCTCGATAAGAGACGAAAGCGGCTTGGTCATGAGGGAGTTACCGCGACGATCATCTGGGCCAGGGCTGTGAGCATTTCTTTTTCACGGTAGGGTTTTGTGAAGTAGGCCGTCGCCCCCAGGGCCATCGCCAGTTTGCGGTGCTTATCGCCGCTGCGGGAAGTGAGCATTGCCACGGGCAACGCCTTGAAGGCTTCCTTGCCGCGTAACCGGCTCAAGAACCCGTAACCGTCCAGTCTCGGCATCTCGATGTCGCAAATGACCGCCTGTACTTCCAGACCGCTGAAAAGCCTGGTCAGGGCGTCTTCGCCGTCTTTGGCCTGTTCGACCGCGTAGCCCGCCTTCTCCAGGTGCAGTGCGAGCAACTGGCGAACGTTGATAGAGTCGTCCACGATCAGGACCGTCTGACTGGGTGCCCGTTCGGCAGGAGCGGGGACACTGATCAGTCTTGCCTGGTCGCCTGTCTTGCGGCGTTCAGCCATCCAGTTGAAGAGACCGGGTACATCGGCGATCGGCACGACCTGACCGTTTCCGAGGATCGTGCAGCCCCAGAACCCGGCAGGCATCGGCAAGAGCCCTTCTACCTGGCGCACGGCCACTTCCCGCTCGCCCCAGCAGCGCTCGACCTGCAAACAGGCCACGGCTTCTCCCTCGCTGACAATCAGGGCCGCCGGTACTGAGAGCACCGCCGCATCTTCAGTCTCAGCCGTCCGCGTGGTTCCGCGAAAGCGCAACCAATCGCCAACGGCCACGTTCTCGACCGGGTAGCCCTCCCAGTCAAAAGTTTCCGACTCGCGGTTTGCCAGTTGTTCGGGGGTGAGGATGGCCATCTGCTCGACGGTGTCGCTCGGAAAAGCAATGAGCATGCCCCCCGCTTCCACGAGCAGCACGCGCAGGGCAGAGAGCATCAGCGGCACGCTCAGGGTGAAAGTCGTACCCTGGCCGGGTTGGGTCTCGACTTCGACTGTGCCGCGCAGGCGCTCCAGGTGTGTGCGCACGACATCCATACCGACGCCGCGGCCGGAAAGGGAGGTGACGGCACTCGCGGTGCTGAAGCCGGGTTCAAAGATCAGTTCGATCAGATCTTTGTCGGTGGCTTTTTCGAGTTGGGCGGCTGGAATCCCCAGGCTTCCCGCCCGGACGCGCACTTTCTCGCAGTCGATGCCGCCGCCGTCGTCGCTGACGCGGATGATCGTGCGGTTGCCCCGGTGGTAAGCCTGAATATCGATGTGGCCCTGAGCGGGTTTGGCGCGCCGGGCACGCAACTCAGGCCGCTCGATGCCGTGGTCGAAGGCGTTGCGCAGCAGGTGCATCAGCGGGTCGCCGAGGGCGTCGAGAATGGCGCGATCGACCAGCGTCGAGCCGCCTTTTACCGCCAGGGTGACCGGCTTTGCAAACTGCACCGAGAGATCGCGAATCGCTCTTGGAAAGCGCTCCGTCAGATCTGATAGGGGTCTCATGCGCGCCTGCATGACAGTGGTCTGCAGTTGCTTGACGGAGCGCTTGAATTGAGAACTGACCTGCTCCGCGTCCTGCAATGTCAGGTCCACGTC
Organism: Gloeobacteraceae cyanobacterium SOY_34_metabat_159; assembly: GCA_031399965.1. GTDB lineage: Bacteria > Cyanobacteriota > Cyanobacteriia > Gloeobacterales > Gloeobacteraceae > JANNPH01. The sequence goes on from JANNPH010000062.1 coordinate 38,777, forward strand.
CCCGGTCACTTCTTGAATCCAGGCGACGGTCTCCATTACTTCCTGCCAGAGCAGGTGACGCTCGCCGTAGCGGTCCATCTCCAGGCTGTCGAAGCCGTCGCGCAGGAGTTGCTCGCGGGCTGCCATGCCGCTTGCGACCTGGGAGCGGTCATAGGCGGTGCGTACCAGGAGGTTCGACTGTTCGAGTTCGCGCACCCGGCGGCTGAGGGTGGTGACCAGGTTGCGCAGGCGGCTGAGGTGCAGTTCGAGGCCGTTGCGCCCGATGGTCAATTCGCCGCACAGGTCGTTTAACTGATCGAGGCGCTTGACCGGAACGCGGATCGCATTCGCCTCGGAAAGTTCTGTAGCCGGGACAGCCGACAACAGCTCGGTCCGGGCGGGCTGAGACGGCAGGACCGGCAGCGGTAGAGCCGTTAATTCAGAGCGCAGGGGCTGAGGAACAGGGGTGCTGGCTTCTGTAAATAACCAGCTCAAAAAGTCGGTGGACTGCTCGACGAGCGCGGGCGCTTGCGGCCCGGCTTCACTCGCCGTGGTGGCGCTCAGGGAGATTGCAGTCGGGATGGCATCCAGTTGATCCACGAGCACCATTGCCCGCGCTCGCCGCCACTCCTGTGCCGCGAGGCGGGCAACTGTTTCCAGTTGGCCTGGGAAAGCGGCAATTGCCTCGGCAACCGAGCGGCACAGGCTGCTGAAGTTGTCCATCTGCAGCATCTGCCCCAGCCCTTCAAGTTCCTGGGCAAGGATACTCAGCTCCGCTTCAAGATTTGGCTGACCCGGCGTGTCGAGCACCGCTTCGAGCCGCTCAAGCGAGGCTTCAACTTCCGTCTCGAAGAGCAGTTTGCGCACGTCAAGCCCGCTCTCCTCGGAGAGCAAATTGGCCTCGTCTTCCGGCCGGAGCGCTCCCAGGCGGCTATCGAGGGCAGCAAAAATCGGTTCAGCATACCGCTCGATCCAGAGAGGCTCTGCTTCTTGACCCTGCCGATTCATCCGGGCAATCTGGCGCAGGCAATCGACTCCCTGCAACAGCAGGTCTTCTAGGGAGGCATCGACGACCGGGCGGCGGGCCTTGAGCACTTTGAGCGTGTCTTCGAGACGGTGGGCCGTGGCGCTCAGAGCACCCAGACCCATCATCCCGGCTCCGCCTTTTAAGGAGTGGGCGGCACGCAGGGCACCGTCCATCTTTTGCGGTTCGACACCGAGACCCGCCAGCCCGAGCAGGACGCTCTCGACTGCACTGAAATAGGGCTCGGCCTCTTCTAGAAACTGAAAGCGGACGGTCAGCTCGTCGTTCAGGATTTTAGGCATCGCGCGGCTTCTCGTCGGCCACCTTGAAGGCTTCCACGGTCTGCTGCAACTGTTGGGCAACCTGGACCGTCTGCTGGAGCGCGCCTGAAACGAGGCGGGAAGCGTCGGAGGTACGTACCGATCCTTTCGCAATGTCCTGCATCAGATCGCTGACCGAGCGGGAAGTGCTGGCCTGGGTGACAGTTGCGTTCGAGATCGATTGCACGATGGTGTCAATCCGGCGCGAAACGTTCAGGATCTCCCCGAGGCTCTGCTTGGCCTCTTCGACCAGGCGCGTACCGGCGACGACCTGCTCGGTGCCGAGTTCCATGGCCCCGACAACTTCGCTGGTCTCAATCTGAATGTTATCGACAATTTGTTCGATTTCTTTGGTAGCGGCGGCTGACTGGGCAGCGAGCGAACCGACTTCCTCGGCAACCACCGCGAAGCCTCGGCCTTCTTCACCGGCGCGCGCCGCCTCGATTGAAGCGTTGATGGCAAGCAGGTTGGTCTGCAGAGCAATCTGGTTGATGAGCGACACCACCTTCGAAATTTTCTGGGAAGATTCGCCGAGGCGCTTGACTTTTTTGGAAGTTTCGGCGACGGTCTCGCGCAGAGACAGAATACCTGCTACGGTGCGGTCCATCGCTTCTCCCCCCGCTTCAGCCGTCGCTGAGGCGGCGCGGGCGACAGAAGCCGCCTCGCGGGCACTGTCGGAAACTTCTTGAATCGAGCGGGTCATCTGCTGCACCGATACGAGGGTGCGGCTGACTTCGCCCGACTGGGTGTCGGCTTCGATGCTGAGCTGGCGGATAGAACCTTCGTTTTCGCCCAGGGAGGTGTTCAGTTCACCGGCTGCTGTTTTGACCTGGGTGACGATCTTGCGCAGGCTCTCGATAATGGCGTTAAAGAAGTCGCCGACGATGCCGATTTCACCGGCGGTGATGTTGGCGCGCACAGTGAGGTCGCCTCTAGAAGCGCCTTCTACTTCCATGAGCAGTTCGACAAGTTGAGATTGGAGCGCTTCTTTTTGCTGGCGCTGCTCCTCGGCGGTGCGCTGGCTCTGGCCGACGAGCGCTTCGATCTGGTCGGTCATCTGGTTGATACCTTCGCCCAGGCCCTGCACTTCAACGATGGCCAGTTCGCCGACGCGGGCTGTGAGATCGCCGCTGCCGATTGCTTCGACCGCTCGACCGATCTGACCGACTTCAGCCTGCAAAGCCTCCCGCTGGGCTGCCTGCTGATTGGCGGTCTGCTGGGCGGAGTCCAGCAGGCTGTCGATCTGGACGGCCATCAAGTTGATGTTTTCGCCCAGGGCTGACAGTTCGTCGTTGCCCTCGACGGCAACGCGCGCCTGCAAGTCTCCCTGGCTCAGTTTTTGTACGGCCTCTGTGGCGGCGAGAAGCGGACGGGTGCCACGGTCAGAGACGTAAATTGCGATCAGGCCCACGAGCAAAGCGGTCAGCCCTGTGCCGGCGACCAGCAGTACCAGCAGGTTGCGGTTGGTGGCAAAAGCGACTTCCACCGGATCTGAGACCACGACGCTCCACTTGAGGGCAGCCAGGTCTCCTCCCATCCCTCCACCCTGTAGAGGCGTGTAGGTGACCAGCACTTCTGTTTTATCGCTGGTGAGGACGTCTCTAGCGCTGTCCAACTTGCTTGCTTGTTCTAGAGCCGGATACTTAGGAAGCAGCGATTCGAGTTTCTGGTTGATGTCTTTGGCATCGAGGGCCGCAAAGATGTCGCCCTTCGCGTCGGTTACCCAAAATCTTGAAGGCACTGTGTCAAGTTGGGTTGCCAGGAATTGCTGATTGCTCTGTACCAGTTTTGTGATTTCGGTGGCGGGGGTACGTGAACGGACGACGGCCACCATCTCACCTGTCACACTGTCAAAAATTGGGGCAGCGGCGAAGAACGAATACTTGAGAGTTCTAGTCGATTTGCGCAGGGGATTGACGGCCGCTTTTTTAGTCTGCAGAACCTGCTTGAAGTAATCAATCTTGGTGTAGTTCGCAGGGGTTTCACCCCTGGACTTGTAGAGGACGCGACCATCCAGGCCGATCACTGCGATGTTGTCGCGACCGTCGGTTAATGATTCATCCAGCAGTTTGCTGATCTGCTCCGGTGTAAGCTGGGCACGAATGCGGGCGTTGGCGAGAAAGCTATTGCGGGCAATCGTCTGAATGTCTTTGAGTTGTCCCTCGGCAAACCCGGTGAGGGTCCGGCTGACGCTGATTGCCCGGAGCTTCTGTTCGCGAAGCACTTGCTGGTTGCTGGTCTCGTTGACCAGGTAGTAGGTCGTGGCCCCAGTGATCAAGACGGGGATAATGCCGATGGCCAGGGCCAAAGCTGTTGCCTTTGCTTTCAGGCTGAATATCTGCTTCCTGGCTCCCATACCGAGGCCCGGTTGCTGCATTGCAGTCTCGACCCGGTAGCGTTCTTGCTTGCCGGTCTTCGCGGGTTGGTTGGACTGAATCGTCATACAAACGCCTCAAAAGTAAAGAGTGGGGAATGGGCCTGTTGAAAGCAAAAAACGGCAAAGTCCCACTATCAAGACAGGCATCGATAGCGTGACCGGGGCAACTGTTCCGCTCCTGTCAGCCGACGACCGATTTGACTGCCTGGACCAGTTGTTCTTTGGTGCAGGGCTTGGTCACGTAGACGTTGACCCCCTGCTTCATGCCCCAGAGACGGTCTATTTCCTGGTTTTTGGTCGTGCAGGCAATAATCGGCAGCTTCTCAGTGGCTGGATTTCCCTTGATGGCGCGGCAGAGTTCAAGACCGCTCATTCCCGGCATCACGACATCTGTCACGATGGCATCCGGCCGAAATTGGTCAATTTTACTAAGTGCTTCTCTAGCATCGGTCGCGTTGATGACCGTGTAGCCACTGTCGCGCAGATAGCGGCTCATCAACTCTAATTCCGAAACCATATCGTCAATGACTAAAATCGTGCTCATCAGCATCGTCACTCGCGAAGATTGGCATCATTCATCAGGATTGTCCTGACGATTTACTGTGCCCACATTCGTCCATGCGCTATCAGCAGACCTCAAAGCGATACTGCCGGTTCGTTTCAGTAACCCTGGTAGCTCAACCAGGCTTGAGCGAAGCTGCAACAGGCTAAAAGGGCCAGGAGAATCTGAAAAGACAAGCTGACTGTCCGCTCAGAAAGTTTCGGTAAATAGCGCGTGCCGACCTGGGCTCCCAGGAGCCCCCCGCTACCGAGGAGAATGCCCTCACTCAGCAAGACGTTTCCGCCCAGGGCATGCCCAAAACAGGCGGCGACCGCCGTCAGTACAACGACTGCCAGACTTGTCTGGATTGCGACTTTAATCGATTCACCCAGGAGCAACATCTGCAGAGGCACCATGATCACACCACCCCCGACTCCAAACAGGCCCGCGAGCACACCGGCCGCACTGCCAGTCGTCAACTGGGAAAACAGAGGCCACTTGACTGCCGACGGTTTTTGCCCACGGGTCAGGCGTTCGCGCAGGCCAATCAAGTAAATATTCGACGCGAGTAACAAGCCGAAAGCGCACAGCAGCGCGTAGGGCAACAACCGACCGGCAAGATAAACACCCACCTGAGCCGAAACCAGGGCCGGTAGACCCAGTGCCGCGACGCGCTTGAAATCGAGATAACCCATCCGCCAGTTCTGCACGGTGCCGGACAGGGAGGTAATCAGAATTGCCAGGCTACTGGTGGCGACCGCATGAATGGGCGTATTGCCGGTCGCCACCAGCAGCGGTACCATGAGCGCCCCACCCCCAATCCCGAGAAATCCGGCCAGCACTCCAGAGATAAAGCCTCCAAAGCCAAGCAACCACCAGTTTGCCGGAAGCTCCATCACATCGTTCTCTCCAGGTAGCAGGTCCAGGTAAGGACAGGGTGCCCCTGCAGGCACCCCATACCGCGATAGGCACAATCAGCTTTACGCCCAGTGGCCCAATCCTACCCTGGTGAACGATTTGATCTCGATACCGTGTCCCGAGGGATCTTCTACGAACAGGACGTGTTGTTCGTGCCCCTTGCCGATGAAGCGCAGGTGCGGTCGCATCACGAAAGGCAGGTTGTGAGCAACCAGTCGGTTCCTGACCCGCTCATACTCCGAGTAGGAGAGCGCTGCACCAAAGTGCGGCACCGGTACATCCTCGGCGTCCACTTCGCGGCGCATACTCTCAGCGCGAAAGCCGGGAATAATATGAAAGGTCAACTGACTTCCAAAAAAGTCGAAATGTACCGAGGTTTTGGTGACACGGCGTTCTTCAATTTGCAGCACTCCGCTGTAAAAAGCCCTGGTGGTCTCCAGGTCACCTACACACATGGAGAGGTGAAACGGGCACAAGCCCACAGCGGACGGAGCAAGAACCGAAGACGAGACATCAGCCTCTCGTGAATACAGTTCAAAACAAGCAATGTCCGAGTTCAAAGCATCCAAGGCTAACTCCTTTGAGGCAATATTCAGAAATAAGTTAATACATCAAGTTTCAAAAGCATCGGAGAAAGTATTGATCTTGATCCGGCAATCCGTGACATGCTTTTGATGTGCTAGATAGCACGTTGCATTCGGCAGTGAATATCAGAGCGGTTAGTTATGGCAACTAGAACTATCTGTATTCAACAAGATTAATGTATCGTAATTATTGCCAAGAGTCTTCAGTAGGTCTACTTAACGTTTCGCATCATGTTTGGTCATAAATAGACTATTTTAGGTAGCCAATAATACTATTTAAGCTGTCAATATCAGTAGACTTACGGCTTCAGCCACCCAGGTATTCGCTCAAGAGAATCCTGGGCTAGCTATCTTGCAGCACAGGCATCCGGGTCAAGGCTCCAGCATCGAGGACCAGTAGAGGACTGCCCGATTTTGGACTGACGTACCCGCGCAGATAGGCCGTGAGGGCCGCATTGTCCGCTGTCGTCGGCGGCGATTGAATCTGGTCGGCAGCAGTACGCAGTACCCCTTTAACCGATTGGACAGCCAACCCCAGCAGTGCGTTATTGACTTCGATCAAGATCACTGTGTGCTGGCGGCTGTTGTGGCTGAGGGAGCGAAAACCCAGCAGCCAGGAGAGGTCCAGCAGCCAGGAGATGTGGCTGCGGCGGTTCAAAAGCCCGAGTACATGCTCAGGCAGGTTTGGCATCGCGGTGATGGCGGTGCTTCTGAGGGTAAACACTTCCTGAATATGCGCCATCAACAGTAAAGCAGAGGTGTTTTCCTCCAGCTGAAATTGGAGGTAAGCGTCCGTCTGTGCTCTTGAAGACTGGGCAGGAGTGATTGCAGTATGCATGGTTTAGTCCAACACTGATTTGACGGCCTGTAGCAATTGTCTCTCGGTGCAGGGCTTGGTGATGTAGACAGCCACTCCCTGCTTCATCCCCCACAATCGGTCGAGTGCCTGCTTTTTAGAAGTGCAGGCGACAATCGGGATGCTGCTGGTATTCGGGTTTCCTTTTAAATCGCGGCACAGGTCAAAACCGCTCATGCCGGGCATTACAATGTCGGTCACGACGGCATCGGGCCTTTGCTGCTCTACTCTACTCAGGGCATCTTTCGCACTTGATATGCCGATCACGCGGTAGCCGCCCTCGCGCAGGTAACTGCTGATCAGTTCGAGTTCTGAGTGCGCATCGTCGACAACCATAATGGTGCGCATTAAAAATGTTCCTTGAAAACTTTTGGTCTTAAAATCGCTTAAACCCGAGACCCAGCATGCCCAGAACTGCGGCCTTACTTACCATTCAGGTTTCGCTGCACGACTTCGAGCAAACCTTCTCGCGTGAAAGGTTTTGTCAGATAGTCGGAGGCACCTACCAGAGTTGCTCTCGCACGGTCGAGAAACCCGGTGTGACCGGTCACCATGATGATCGGTATCTTTTTGAGTTCAGTGTTTTTGCGCAACAGTCGGCACAACTCGTAGCCGTCGATGATCGGCATACCGACATCCAGCAAGATCAAGTTGGGTTTGAGCCGCAGCACTTGCATCATCGCTTTTACGGGGTTGTTGATGGCTGTAACGGTGTAATCTCCATCGCCTAGAAAGCGATTGATCTCGCTGGTGATCGTCGGGCTATCGTCGATGCAGACAATGCCATAGGTCTTGATAGCAGGAGGCGTGCTCGGCAAGACCGGTGGTGCGGCCGTCTGGACTTGTTCTGGGATGGAGAGGTTGACGGATGCCGTGATCTTGGGCAACTGGTCGAAAGGTTTTTGCGGATCGCGCAGGTAGATGACTTTTTCTTGAATATAGGGAGTCAGGCTGCGAAATAAGTCGAGTTCGTCGCGATTGATCATCGCGGCTAGGTGGCGAATGCTCAGACCCTTGAGCATGGCGCAAAATTTTGGGTTCAGCTCCGGCAAAGGTTGCTTGGGCGTCACGTGCCCGACATAATACGGGCGTTGGTAAGGAGAAAATACTGGTACTTCGCTGCTGCGCCAACCCTGCAACCGCTGCTCACAGTGCCCAAGCAGAGAAGACAGGTTGAAACCGCCAATCGCCGGTGAATTCTCAGGTAAATCAGTCAGAACCAGCGACGCGCTCTTGATGAGAAGCAGTGGCTCCAGTGCTTCTTGAGAAAGCACTTCGAGGGTGTCAACCACCTGGGCTACGGACAGGTACTGTTGTTGATGGAGCCAGATCAGAGCGTCGTAATCGTATGCCCTGATCCCCTTCTTTTCGGCCGGTCTTGCGAAACAGCTGCCGATCTGCTCACACAGTTCTTTTGTAAGCGCCGGCACTCGCCTGCTCATGCGCCGGAGTCTGCTGTAAAGCCGGTCAAAAGGTTCTACGCTGTGGGTCACGTAGAGCACTTTGCCGCTTTCTAGATAAATTGACCAGTTGACCGCGCTACTCGATATTTGCAGGTGTCCACTAATCTTGCGGCTGGACAATTGTTGCAACAATTCGAGTGGATGGATGCTGTTGAGCTCCATCAAAGTCGAAGCTGATAGAGGCAGAACTTGACTCATGACTTCACCGATTCCACGATAGACATTGGGGGTGGTTGCAGTTTCTTGCGTGTGGACCTGGCAATCGATGCTCCCGATGCTCAACCTTGCTATCTGGTGGAGCAGTTCTACCCGACAAAGCTACGGGGCATGGTAACAAAACTTAGTGTATCAATCAGAGTTGCGATCCTGTCACCAGGCTATGTGAAGCTCCGATGAAGTTTCAGAACGGCCTGAGTACAATGAACGACCTGCTTGACGTGATAGGGGTAGCACCATAAGTGTGCCCGCCGCCGCCCTGGATATCACCGATTATCAGGATAGTCTTGACACCTTCAAAAAGTCTGTTTGATACCACGAGCGGGTGAGTCCGCTACTCCAGGTCACTCTTTTCGGTCAGTTTACAGGGGGCGGCCACCGGTAAGCGGCGCGGTGGACCGAGCAGCGTGTGACGATAAATTCGGGCAAACTCGCGCTCGAAGTATGCGGCGACAGTGGAGCTTTTGATCACCAGGATGCTTTCGTCGTTGCGCACATCAGCCGCCGTAGACCAGTTATGGGAGCCCGTGATCACGGTGTCATCGTCTATCAGGGCAAATTTGTGATGGAGCTTGTCACCGCGCGGCAGTAAAGCGACCCCCAGGCTGGATAAAACCGGGACTGCAACTGAAGAACAGCGCCGGATTCCCCAGAGGTCGAGGCTCGCACTGTAAGCCCTGTACGCAAACCCCGGATCGAGGGCTCCGCGAACCAGCACGCCCCGAGCCATTAAATTTTGCACAGCCTCGGTCAGTTCAGGGGCACTGAAGACAAACAGAGCAAAGTCAACGCTCTTGTGAGCACGGGCAAGGTTGGAGGCGATCAGGGCATTGATCCGTTCGCGACCTTCACCAGGACCAAACTGCACTGTGACTTCGGCGTCGCCAATCTGGACATTTTGCGCCGGGCGACTGGGCTTGGTGCGGCCGAAGCGGCTATCGGGCGCTCCAGCCGGTCCGTCTCCCCACATCAGGGCAAACTCCTGACGAAACAGCTCGGCAAGCGGAACGCTCTCCAGCACAACTAGATGGTTGACGTTGCCCAGGGTCCGCTCGTCGTCCGCATCGCCATGGATATCGCTCAGGGTGAAATTTGCAGAACCGGTGACCACCCGGACGCCATCGATCACGATAAATTTGTGGTGCATGATCGCACTGCCGCGGGTACCGCCTGCCCGGTCATCGATGCGTTCGACCCCGGCGCGCTCCAGGATCAAGAGCGGGTCGCGCCGAGAGAGCTCCCCGGCACTCAAGCGGCCGTCGCGGTCCTCATCGACAAACCGGAACCATTGAGAGTATGCCGTTCGCTCTCGAACAGGCAGAGACTCGGGACGGGCAACAGTCGCAAAGCTCTGGTTGTAGCGATGCTCCAGTACCAGGCGCACGGACACTTTGCGCCGACGGCAGTCGGCCAGGGCAAGGGCTACTCCTGGCAGGTTCAGTTCGTGGATGGCTATCTCGACACTGATCTGTGCACGGTTCAACTGAGTGACGATTTGTGCTTCGAGGTCATTTCCATAGCGCGTGAGGCCACGGTAGTCTGTGTAGCGGCTGGAACGGGCCTGATTGAAATAGACCTGGATAAACGGGTGTTGCGGCAGAGCCGGCTCAACGGGCTGTCCTACCCAGGGAACACTGGTACGACCCGGCGCCAGCAGGAGCCAGGCCACGAGCGGAGTGCCGAAAGCAAAACAGTAGACAAGCGGCTTTAACCTGAGCACGGCCCGACTTCACCCGACTGAATGAGCCTAGCGAAAAGCAGACCTGGCTTCACGCCCGACACTCAAGACCGGCAGCAAAACGCTGCCCTACAGGATCGCCAGACGCAGAGGTTGCAACGATAGCCTTACAGTAAGGAGCATCCTGCTTGCGATCCGGCGATGTTTCCTTTTCTTGAAGAAGCTGAGTTCGTGGCCCACCTGGGTACCGGTGGTCTGGGAGTCATCCCGACCGATACAGTGCCCGGTCTGGTAGCCTATCCCGAATACGCCGAGGCAATCTATGCTCTGAAGGGACGTGACCTCGATAAGCCCCTGGTTTTACTCGGTGCCGATACCGGTGCGCTTAAGACCTTCACTCAAGGCTGGCTCCCCGGCTGGACGGCACTCGCCAACCGTGCCTGGCCAGGAGCCCTGACCCTGGTGTTGCCTGCGAGCGGTCGAGTACCGACCACCATAAGCCGGGGCCGGGAGACCGTCGGTTTGCGGGTTCCGAAGCATTCAGCGGCCATCGCACTTCTGAAAATCACAGGTCCGCTTGCCTCGACGAGTGTCAACCGGTCCGGTCAGGTTCCTCTACTCAACCCCGAGGCGATCCACGCCCAGTTCGCGGGGATTGCGATCCTCAAGGGTGAGTATTTCGCGAGCGGTACCGCTTCTACCGTTGCCCTGTGGAAAGACGGCGACTGGAACGTTCTGCGCCAGGGGAATTTTTATCTTTAAAAGTCTGGTGTCTCGACCTAGGGGCGTTGGCGGGAGACAAATTTTTCGTATTCGGCCTGGGTCTGATAGAGCAGGCGATGGCAGTTATTGGTCGTATCGAGTGTGTTGGGCAGTAGATGGCGAGCCTGTAGAGCCATGTGGAGCTGCAAATGCGCAACGTAGCCACCCAGCTCTCCGGCGGATTCCCCTGAATCGTGTCGATGCACTGATGTACTCAAAACCCTCTCCTAACTTCTGACCTGACTGCTTCGCCCAAGGTACCACGCGACTTTCGCGATGATGAGGAGCTGCAACACTCCTTAAAGTTACCCAGAGCCGGTCGTGCTCTACTACCCAATGCTAACGCTCGATCCAACCCGTCGACTTTTTCTCAACACCAATATCCCCAGAGCCACCTGGTTACTCTGGGGGAACGTCTGCGGGCGTTTTGTTTCTCTCCGGTGCACGTGCCGGGGCTTCTCGGAGGTTTCAGTGTGATCCACGCCATCGTCTGGTTTCGTAAAGGATTGAGGCTGCACGATAACCCCGCCTTGCAGGCAGCCGCCCGAGGAGCCGGGCGGCTGTGGCCGGTTTTCGTCCTGGACCCCTGGTTTGTGAATCCCGACCGCGTCGGCCGCAACCGCATGCTATTTCTGCTCGAAAGCCTGGCGGACCTGGACGCGCAGTTGCGGAAGCTCGGATCGCGCCTGTTCGTGCTGCGGGGCAGTCCTGAGGCAGTGCTCGCCGAGATCTTCGGGAAGTGGCAGGTAGGTCGGCTGTGCTTTGAGCGCGACACGGAGCCTTTTGCCCTTGCCCGCGACGCTCGGGTACGCACCCTGGCTGAGCAGCGGGGCATCGAAGTCACTTCTGCCACTGGTCACACCCTCTTTGACCCTGACGAAACCATCCGGGCAAATGGTGGACGCGCTCCCACGACCTATGGGGCCTTTTGCAAGCTGGTCGAAAAATTGGGCGAGGTGCCAAAGGCAATCGCCGCTCCCCAGCAGCTGCCTCCACCAGGGGAAATGGACGCGTCGGCCTACGGTATTCCCACCCTCGCCGAATTGGGTTACCTGCAAGACGCCCGCACCGAGCGTCCGATCTACGATGGCGGCGAGACCGTGGGTCGAGAGCGTTTTTTTGCTTACTGCGCTCTTCATGACCGGGTGAACCGGTTCGCCAAGCCCGAGACCGACCCGACTGTTTTTGCCCCTCCTTCGACAACCGCCCTGGGAGCGCACCTCAAATTCGGTTGCCTCTCGGCCCGGACTTTCTACCACCACATTCAGAAGATCAACCGCGAGGCGGGAGAACACACGCAGCCACCGGTATCGCTGATTGGTCAGATCCTCTGGCGCGAGTTTTTTTACACCCTCGCCTACGCCACGCCCCACTACGACCGCATGGAAGGTAACCCGCTCTGTCGCCAGATCCCCTGGGACGACAACCCGGAGTTTTTGGCCGCCTGGAGTGAGGGGCGTACGGGCTACCCCTGGATCGACGCCGCCATGCATCAGCTTGCAAGCGAGGGCTGGCTGCACCACCTGAGCCGTCATGCCGTCGCCTGCTTCCTGACTCGTGGAGATCTGTGGCTGAGTTGGGAAACCGGGCAGGCGGTGTTCGATCGCCTGCTGGTCGATCAGGACTGGAGCCTGAACGCCAGCAACTGGATGTGGCTTTCGGCGAGTGCTTTCTTCCACGCCTACCACCGCGTCTATAGCCCGATTACCTTCCCTAAAAAATATGATCCGGAGGGTCGCTTCGTGCGCCGCTACCTGCCGGTGCTGGCCCGGATGCCGAAGCAATACCTCTACGAACCCTGGAAAGCACCGCTCGCCATCCAGAAAGAAGCGGGCTGCGTCGTCGGCCGTGACTATCCGGAACCTATCGTCGATCACGCCCAGGCGAAAGCCCGCAATATCGAGCGGATGCGCGAAGCCTTTGAAGCGAATAGCCGACGAGCCACGGATTCACCGGGTCTGCAACCGGACGACACACCGGTCTGATGAGCAACAGAAATCAGTCGAACCCAAACATCCCGTCAGCCTGCTGACTTTTGCCAACGCTACGACCCACTCATCTTGCCAGGACGGAGCCCCACCCCTGTCTACTGAGCCACTGGGACACAGGCGTCAGTTCAGGTGCGTTGGCGCTCAGGACAGTATCTGGCTGGAGCACTGCGCCGTCCGGCGGCAGTTTGTCAATTGCTTCGTACAGTTCAGCGATCGCCCGGCCTACTGTCGGGTTGCCAAAAGCCCGACCGAGGTCTTCGCCGAACTGGAGCGGCGTCTGCGGCTCGAAGCGCACCTCCCGCGCGAAGTGGACCGAGAGTCTGGCGGCCAATTCGTCGCCGGTGAGCGCTTCAGGGCTCGCGATATCGAAGGCTCGGCCAATAACGGTCTCATCGGCGGTCATCGCTGCAATCGCAAGCGCGGCCTGGTCTTCGAGTGCCGTCCACGACAGGCGGCGTCCGGGACTGACAGGTGGATAGCGGAGGACTCCCGCTTGAGCCATTTCAGAGACCAGATGGGGCTGCAGGAGATTTTCAAGATAGATAGTTGGACGCAGGACAACGGCTGGGATGCCGCTGGTGAGCACCGCTGCTGCCGCTGCCCGGCTAGCTTCGACGAAGCCGATCGGAGGCATCGTCTCGGTTGTGATCCCGCTTGTGGTGTACACCAGCCGACTCAGTTCCGCTTTGGCGGCCGCTTCCAGCACATTCGCCAGATGTACGGGCACAGCTTCGATGTCGCGGGGTATCGGTAGGTGAAAGAAAGCAGCGTCTACGCCCTCAAACGCCGCCCGCAGTGCAGTCGCATTCCCCAGGTCGGCCTCGGCCGGTTCTGCAGCTACGCCGAACAGGTTGTTCAATTTCTGCGCATCCCGAGTCACAGCCCGGACTGCTACTCCTCGCGCAAGCAGTTGACGAACGACCGGACTACCCTGCGCTCCGGTTGCCCCGAATACGAGTACCTTCGATAAACGGTCTAATCGAGACATTTCAGTACCTGATTGAGAGTTGGTTACTTTCGGTAACCACACCCTAATTTCTTCTGCTAAGTTTGAAAAGAAGGCAGTTTTTTCTGCCCTGGTCACACGGAAGTAACCGGGAAGTAGCTGAATGGATAAGGAATCCGCGCCTCAGGAGCCGAGCGATTCGGTGCTCGACGATGTGCTCGGTGCCGGTCTGGAATGGGCACGGCGCGGTTATACCGGCGTGTGTCCCGTGCGCGAACTGCTCGACCGCATCGGCGACACCTGGAGTGTGCTCATCGTCTTGCAATTGGGCGAGGGGCCACGGCGCTTCTCACAGTTGAAGCGGGCAGTAGCAGGCATTTCTCAGCGAATGCTCACCCAGACTCTGCGGCAACTGGAGCGCGACGGACTCGTCAGCCGGACAGTCTATCCGAGCAGCCCCCCGGCAGTAGAGTATCGGCTCACTGGACTGGGTGATTCATTGCTGGGTCCACTGCGCGAACTAGCGACCTGGGCCTTCGATCACGAAAAAGCGATCCATCTGGCCCGTGGGACGTTCGACCGGCAGCAGGAGGGGTGAGGTCTGCTTGCCGGTCTATCAGGCTGGCCACTACATCTGTCGGGCTATCTTGTCCGGTCGCAGGTTCAGCAGTTCTTCGGGAGATGCAAGCAGGTCGATCCCCAGGTAGAAGATCTTACCATCCGGGTCGAGGACAAACCGCCAGGCTGTATTCATGGCGACGTTGACCCCAAACCAGGGAGTCTGAACTTTACCAGTGATCTTCAACTGCCTGGACCCGTCGGCTAGAACCTGACTGATGCCTTGCTGCGGCATCATCGTCAGGCACTTCGCCTCTTCACGCATGTAAGCACTGATTGCTTCGTGGCCGACGATCGGCTCTTTGAAGGGCGGTTGGAGGGCACCACCAGGCACAAAAAGGGCAATAGCAGCTTCGAAGTTATCGGTGTTCATCGCCTCGAAGTAGCTGAGCACGACTGGTTCTCGAATGCCTTCTATGTGGGGCCTGGCAGCGGCGACTGGCTCGGTGCGAATGAAATCGAAGGCGACCGGTTCTACAGCAGCTGCTAGGGAAGGCTCGTATCCCATATTCACCACGATGTCGCGCAGGATTTGAATTTGCTGACCACCATCTAACTGCTTGAGGGTGCCGAACAGCTCCTGTCCCTGGGTAGACAACTGGTAACCATACTGGACAGGAGCGACCAGACCCTCAGCCATCCACTCGGCCAGTTGATACCAGAACCCAAGCCGTGTGTTGGCACTGTAGGAACCGTAAGAACGGCTGATAGCAGTATCGGCTCGCTTGACGAGATCGAACATTACCTGCGTTTGCTCAGGGCCGCTCATCCGCTTGATGCGGTCGAGCAAATCTTCGATCAAGAACATACTGGAGGCACCGAGGGCAGCAGGCGTAATAGCGTTGCCTGTCTCCGTGTAGGCGTACCACAGTAACGCAAGCTGGTCCTCATGGCTCAGTTGATTGAACTGGTCAAGAATAGCTGGAATTCGGCTTGGGGTCGTGGTCCCCGAGAACATCGACTGGGCTGACTCGATGGTAAGGGTCATGATTCAAAATCTCCAAAGTGTCTGGTGGATAGGCTTCTGACAAAATGAAAAGTTCAGTTTTAGAATGACGCGACGATTGTCCCTCAGTCGCAAACAGTTGCTTTAAGCGCAATAAACTCTTCATAACCCGTACTACAGTCAGGGTGAAGTAGCCGCTCAATGAAGCTTTAAGCAGCGGGCAGGTTGAATAATTCTGTAACGCCAAGCTTTAAACGTTGGGAGGAAATCAGGCGCAGGCAAGCACTTGGATAGGTATCAGCTAGTTAATAACCGGCCCTCTTATGAAAGTTGCTAAGTATTGCGAACCTTTCACACCTTCTACTGTACTACCCAACATCCCGGCTATTCGAGGATCGTTCACGAATCAATATAGTGACTTGCCAGGCTACCGGTGATGCACAACCGCTCGATACAACGCAGGAGGATTGGGGTTATAGGGAGGGATGATATCTATACATCAGGAGTGATGACACGCTCGGCTGATGCAATGTGTTGATAATCTTTTGAAACTCTCGCTTACAAAGTTTCCTCTACGAATCCTAACAAGCATATTCAGACGAATATGTAAGGTCATGGCACTTTACAGGTACGAGTCTAAACGGTACCTCGATTCAAATAACAAAAAAGTCCGGCCGCAGTTGCAGCCGGACTTTTTTAGAGGATTTGCTAACCGAGTCCGCCGGTTTGGGCGGCGACTTCTTCAGCAAAGTTCTTTTCTTCTTTCTCGATGCCTTCACCAAGGACATAGCGTGCGTAGCGGCGCACTTTGATGTTTTCGCCGAGCTTGTTGATCTTTTCTTTGATGAGATCGCCGACGGTGACCGACTGATCTTTCACAAAGGGCATCTCAAGCAGAGCCCGCTCCTTGAAGAGCTTGTCAACCCGACCCTGGGCAATCTGGCCACGGATTTTCTCGGGCTTGCTAGCCAGATCTTCGCGCTGCATCTCCATGGCCAGTTCGCGCTCAAGCGTCTCCGGGGGAACGTCGCTTACAGAGACGTACTCCACGGTCGGGCTTGCGGCAATTTGCATGGCGATGTCTTTGACCAGTTGCTGAAACTCCTGGCCCTTGGCGACGAAGTCAGTCTGGCAGTTGACCTCGACCAGCACGCCGATGCGCCCACCGGTGTGGATGTAGGAAACGACCAGACCTTCACTTGCCACTTTGCCCTGGAGCTTGGTGCTTTTCAGTTCACCTTTCTTGCGCAAGACTTCGACGGCCTTGTCGATGTCGCCGTCGGATTCAACGAGGGCTTCTTTGCAGGCTTTGATGGAAAGACCACCCGTCTTGTCGCGCAGCTCTTTGACTAAACTTGCTGGAATGTCTGCCATGTTGGTTGCCTCAACGGTTATTCTTCTTCTTCTTCGGTCAGGGTCGTGAAGAGCACTTCTCCCTTTTCAGGGCTGGGTACTTCAGGGGCTCCGACCAGGACAGGCCTGGCAGCTGCTGGGACTTCTTCTTCAGTGAAGTCTTCGAGCTGACCGTGGCGGCCTTCGTAGATAGCATCGGCCAGTTTACCGACAATCAGTCGGATCGAGCGGATGGCATCGTCGTTGGCCGGTACGCCGACATCGGTCAGATCCGGGTCGCAGTTGGTGTCCAGTAGCGAGACGATCTGAATGCCGAGCCTGCGCGCTTCCATGACCGCGTTTTGTTCGCGGCGCTGATCGACGACCAGCAGGATGTCCGGCAGGCGGCGCATGTTCTTAAGTCCGCCCAGGTACTTGGTGAGGCGCTCCAGTTTTTTGCGCATCACGGACGCTTCTTTTTTCGGCAGCAGGTCGAGGGTGCCGTTCTGGTCCATCACCTCGAGGTCTTTGAGCTGATCGACCGATGTGCGGATGGTTGCCCAGTTGGTGAGCATACCGCCCAACCAGCGCTGGTTGACCCAGTACATGCCGCAGCGCTTGGCTTCCTGGGCGATCACCGGGGCTGCCTGACGCTTGGTGCCAACGAACAAGATTTTCTGCCCGCGGTCGGCCGATTCGCGCAGGTAGTTGTAGGCGTCATCGAGCATGCGGGCCGTCTGGGTGAGATCGAGGATATGGATCCCGTTGCGGTCAGCAAAGATATAACGCTTCATTTTGGGATTCCAACGGCGGGTCTGGTGCCCAAAGTGAACACCAGCCTCCAGCATTTGTTGGAGTGAAACAACGGTCATGATTTTGTCTCCATCGGGTTTAACTTCCACCTCGAAGACACGCCCGAAGGCGCACCCGAATTTCGAGGTGTGCAGTGTAGTCAACCTCACCATCCTAACGAAAACGGGCATATACCGCCAAGCTGGCCCCAGCGCAGACGCTAGTCTGAATAGATACCTGGGAACCTAGCTTGTGCGCATTGTTTTTTTTGGTACCTCGACTTTCGCGGTGCCGAGTCTGGAGCGACTACTGGCCGAGACCGACTTCACCGTGACCGCTGTCGTGACGCAGCCGGACCGTCCCCAGGGCCGAGGCAACAAGCTCACTCCACCGCCTGTAAAAGTAGCGGCACTCGCTCGTGACCTGCCAGTCTGGCAGCCGGAGCGCTTGCGCCGCTCGGAAGAGACCCTGGAGGCCCTTGTCGCTGAACGGGCTGATTTCTTTGTAGTTGCCGCCTACGGCCAGATCTTGCCCCAGCGGGTTCTCGACATGCCGACGCAAGGCTGCATCAATGTGCACGGTTCACTGCTACCCCGGTACCGGGGAGCCGCCCCGGTCCAGTGGGCCATCTACCACGGCGAGACCGTGACCGGGGTGACGACGATGCGGATGGAGGCGGGGCTTGACACCGGTCCGATGCTTCTAAAAGTGGAGACGCCCATCGAAGCGGACACCAATAGCGAAACCCTGCTTGCCCGCCTGGCCACCCTCGGTGCGCCGCTGCTCATCGAGACTCTGCGCAATTTCAGCAACATTACTCCCGAGGTGCAGGACGATGGCAACAGTTCCTACGCACCGCTGATTTCAAAAGAGCAGTACCAAATCGACTGGTCGCGCAGTGCCGTGCAAATCAGCAACCAGGTCCGCGCCTTTTACCCCTATACCTTCACGCTGCACCGGGAGAATCGCCTCCGGCTACTCAGCGTCAGTGCTCAACTTGACTTAGCTACGACTGAACGACCCGGCCTGGTAATCGCGCTCGAAAAATCCCTGGGTTTTCTCGTCAGTACCGGCGAAGGAGCCTTGCTGGTCAAGCAGGTGCAGCCCGCTGGAGGTAAAGCCCAGCCGGCCGCAGACTACGCCAACGGTTGTCGAATGGCAGTGGGGGAAAGATTCGGCCCCTAAAATCCGGGAGTCGGTACTGGCGCGGTTCATCAGGACTGCTAAACTGCTCAGTGTGTGCTCCGATACCCGCTCCTATGCTGCTTTTAAAGAATATTTTGCTTGCCATCGAAGAAAACCCGGCACCGGTGCAGATGCTCAAAGCGTTGATCGAGCTACCCACCAGTCGGGGGGCGCGCATCACGGCTCTACACGTCGCCAAAGTCTCACCCTCGGCCGACCGGCACGCAGAAGAACTGGCCCGTGGCCGGATGCTGCTCGACAAAACCGTGCAGATGCTCGCCCTCGGACCCGAGTACGAGGTCAAGACGACCCTGCGCACGGGCGACCCGAAAGATGTGGTCTGTCTGGTCGCCGAAGAAGTGAACGCTTCTCTATTGTTGATGGGTTCGCGCGGCCTGGGCAGTCTCGAGGCGATCCTCAGAAATTCGGTGAGCCAGTACGTCTTCCAGCGCGCCTCCTGTCCAATGCTGCTGTTGCGCGACGGTGCCTACGTCAATCGCCTGCGGCGCATCGCGGTTGCCGTCAGCGATACGATGGCGGCCAAGTTTGCCCTGAAGACGGCCACTGACCTGGTGCGCCAGATTGAAGGTGCCGAGTTGCTCTTAATCCGGGTGCGCACCCGCCAGCTCGATCCGGGTGAAGCCGGAAAAATAGTCAAACCCGAGGAAGAAAGCCTGATCCTGGCCACTGCCGCCGAATTTGCCCGCAGCCAGGGGGTAGCCTACAAAGCTTTCTACGGCGTCGGCAGCCCCGGCCCGGAGATTTGTCGTATGGCCCAGGACAACCACGCCGACATGCTCATCATCGGCTGCCAGGATCGCCGCCCGACGATTGCCAAAAACCTGCCGGACCTCGACCGCCTGCTTGGCAACTCGGTCTCCGACTACGTTCGTACTCACGCGCACTGTCCCGTTCTCCTGCAAAAGACCGCTGAATAGCCAGATCACCTATGATCGAAGCTAAGCATTCTGGCAGTCGATGGATTCGCTGGGACTTCAGCTCGGCCTGGTCTTACTGTTAATCGCGGTCAACGCCTTTTTTGCCGCTGCGGAAATTGCGCTGGTCTCCGTCAACCGCGCCCGTCTGCAAATCTATCTTGACGAGGGCGACCGGCGGGCTCGCCTGGTTGAAAAGCTCAGCGAAGATAGCTCCCGGTTTCTCGCAACGATCCAGGTCGGGATTACTTTTGCCGGTTTCTTCACCTCGGCGACTGCAGCCGTTCAGCTTTCTGCTCCCGTCTCCGCCTGGCTCGTACCGCTCATTGGCCCGATCGGTGAAAATATTGCCTTTATCGCGGTGACGGTGCTTGTCTCGATTGTCAGCCTGCTGCTGGGAGAACTGGTGCCCAAGCGGCTGGCCCTGGCCTCCACTGAGCGGGTGGCCCTCGCTGTCGCCTACCCAATCGACTGGCTCTCGCGCATCGCAGCACCGATTGTGCGGATTTTGAGCGGCACTACCAACTTTATCGTCCGGCTCACGGGAGTGAAGAGTTTGACAGGCGATGCCGGTATTACCCTCGCCGAGATCAAAAGCACCATCGACCTTGCCGAGGAGTCGGGCACAGTCGGCGAACAGGAGCGGCGGATCATCTACGGGGCGGTCTCGCTCAACTCCAGACCCGTGCGCACGCTGATGGTGCCCCGCGTACAACTGGTAGGCGTACCCGCCGAGGCGACGATTGCCGAGGGGCGCGCTGTTGCCTCAAGTTCAGGCCACTCGCGTCTCCCTGTCTACGTCGAAACTATCGATACTGTTATCGGCATTCTGCACGCCAAGGACATGCTCGTCCTCAACGCAGAACAGGATACACAGCTCCGTGTACGCGAGATTGCCCGCCCGGTTGTCTTTGTCCCTGACAGCAAGATAGCCGGCCAACTGCTGGGGGAGATGCAGTTGCAGCGGACGCATCTAATGGTAGTGGTCGATGAGTACGGCGGCACTGCCGGGGTCGTTACCCTCGAAGACCTGCTTGAGGAGATCGTCGGCGAAATTCGCGACGAATACGACGCGGCGGAAGAGCTGGAGTTTGAGCGCCTGGAAGACGGCTCAGGTATTTTCCTGGCGCGGGCAAGCATTGCCACCGTGAACAATGTGCTCGATGTCGAGCTACCCCGTGAAACTGCTCTGACCCTGCGCGGCCTGATGGAGGTCGTGCTCGAACATGCTCCTAGAGATGGTGAGGCAGTCGAAATAGACGGCTTCGAGTTGCAGGTGCTGCCGGGCGGCCAGCGCATTGCCGTGCGCATCCTGCCTGAGCCCGAAGAGGAAGAAGATTGAGTGCTTGTATCTTAAGGAAGACGGTCGTGGCCGGTGGCCTGGGTAAAATCAGGCATTGCTAGCGAGGGGTAGAGCACGATGGAAGACCTGAAGAACGACATTGATCCTCAGAACATCACCTCGGACCCGGCAGACGAACTGGATATGGTGATCGATGAATCAGACCCGCTGCTCGACCAGTCCGAGGTCAGTGAGCAGGTTCAGGAATCTTTACTCGACTACAGCGACGTAGATAAGCTCGATTCTGAGGAGCTGGACGCGGCCCTGATAGATTACAGCGACGATACCGTTGCTGAGGACCTGTAGCTCCTATATGCCGCTATGCAAAGAATAAGTGACGAAGATTTGCAGCTCATCGGTCCAGAGCAGACGACACCAGTCTTCTGGAAATCTGCTGTTCTCTACTCCAACCCGGACAATCAGATTGGTACTCTGAGTGTCGAGAAAACGACCTCGCTCGCGAGCGTCCAACAGTTTGATGCGGCCAACGACCCGGTAGGATCCGTATTCAAAGAAATAGAACCCGGCAGCGTTGTCCAGTTAGCTGAGGGCTATTTTGTTCTTGATGAAGGCGATTTCCCGCACTGAATGTCAAGGCGCAAGCTGTGCCCACAGAGGGAAGGTCTGAGCGGCCTGGGCTTTCTATGATGGGCAGATAGCAATCTTACGAGGACACTCCGATGCTCGATGGAACCCACGCGGACAGAATTGAAGTCACCCTCGAACCTGGAGAGGATGAGCTTGGCCGCTGTGACGAGATGGACATCCTGGAGTCGGCCATCGTGATGAAGCAGCGCCTGAGAATAAAGCTCAAGGGCTCCGATGAAGAACTGCTGATTACGCCGGTAGACCTTGAGACACGCGATGGTGCGGAGTATCTGCACTACAAATTAGACCTCGAACGCCAGTCAATCGACATCAACCAGATCGCTTTCGTCGAAGTGTTTGAGGTCGAATAGGCACCTGTTTTCCAGGTCATGCCCATCGCAAGATACTATTACCGGAATCTAGCCACTCCTACCAAAGCCTGCCGTTTGTATTCTATCGGCAGGCTTTGGCAGGGGTCTTGCATATGAGGGGCTGGCGATCAGAGCTTTCCAGTTGCAATAGCGCCTCCAGGTCCACTGCAAGTAAGTGTTCGGGTTGGCAGTCTGCTCGTGTCCGGCCGGGTGAGTAGCGTTGCCGTTCTACACAGACGAAGCACAAACTGCGATGCTTGTCCATTCTGCGTATCCTGGCATCGTACTATCGCCCGCTTGCAACTGTTCTGCTGCCGTACGAAGATTTCTAAACAAGCACTCTGGGAGGATTTCGATGCGGTTAATTGAAGAAAGAGAGTCTAAGCGTTTCTTGACCCAAAAACGCTTACCGGTATTCGGACTGCTGTTTGCGGGGCTCGCCTTCACGGCCGGAGTGAGCTACAAGAGTGCAGCCTACCCGGGTGGGGTGAACGAATACGTCACCGATGCAGGACCCTTCTGTGCCAGTTGCCATAGCTCAATCAACCAGATTAACGTCCGCAACTTACCGCCAGAAGACCCCGGCCGCCGCGACATTGCGAAAGTCCACTATGGGGCAATCCGAGCCGGGCAGGGTCCTTACAAAGACCTGAGTCCCGAGCAGCGTCAGACCCTCGTTGACGCCCTTCAGGTGATGGACAAAAAAGCGGCCGTCAGTCTTTCAGTGCCCAAGACGGCGCTCAAGCCGGGGCAGGTCTTCCAGGTCAAGGCCACGGTCACCGGCGGAGATGGCCCGGTCGTTGGTGTGATGCTGGTCGATTCGGACTTGCGTTACCAGGCAAGACCCGTGGCAAGTAGCGGTCTTTTTGTCGAGAGCCCCCCTGAAGTAACAGGCCCGGACGGTAAACTCCAGACCACCTGGCTCGATAGACGCGCACCCGGCACGGCCAAAAACCTCAACTTCGTCCAGATCTACGGCGTCAACCCTCAGGCCGGTCCTTCCACAGTCACCTATACCCTGCGGGCACCGGCCACGGGTGGCACCTACCCACTCGCTATCGCTTTCCTCTACGGCTCGGAGATGAGTACAGAACTGGGCACGGTCCCTGCAACCAACTCCCCGACCGGCAAAGGCCCGCGCGGCGGATTTGGCGGGCAGAGCGGCCGGGTCGCTTTTTCTGAGTTGCAGACGGTGAACGTGCGCTAGGCGAGCGGCGGCTCCGGCACCCTGGGTGCTTGTACCGGTCGCCGTGTACCGAACAGGTTCTGGAGGCGGTTCCAGATGGAAGGCTGCGGCTTGCCGCCTCCAGACTTCTTATCGCCACCGCAGACAATCGGGTAGAGCACCGGCAGGGCGAAGAGAGTAAAGAGCGTGCAGGTCAAGAGCCCGCCGATGACCACGGTGGCGAGGGGCTGTTGCACTTCGGCCCCGGCGCTCGTAGCGATCGCCATCGGAATGAAGCCAATCGAGGCAACGAGGGCCGTGGTCAGAATCGGGCGCAGGCGCTCCTTGGCAGCCTTGAGAGCCGCCTGAGAAGCGTCCAGACCCTCCGCCTCCTGCATCGAGCGGATCGTGGAGACGAGCACGATGCCATTAAGAACAGCTACACCGAACAGGGTGATGAAGCCGACCCCGGCTGAAACAGAGAGCGGATAGCCGCGCAGGTAGAGAGCGACCAGACCGCCGACGAGCGAAAAAGGCACGTTCAGGAAGATCAAGATGCCTGGACGCAGGTTGTTGAAGCTGCTGTAGAGCAGCGCAAAGATGAGCGCGAGGGCGAGCGGTACCAGGATTTGTAGACGTCCGATGGCTGACTGGTAATTCTCGAATTGACCGCCCCAAACCATCCGGTAACCGGCCGGCAGGGAGACTTTCTCGGCGACTTCAGCCTGGGCGGCGGCCACAAAAGAGCCGAGGTCACGTCCGCGCACGTTCATACCGACTGTGATTACCCGTTCGCCTTCGCGGTGGGAGACCTGGGCAAGACCATCGCTGGTGGTAATATCGACCACCGAGCCAAGCGGGACGATCCGGCCGTCCTGGCTTGTGACCGGCAGGCGGCGCGTATCTTCAAGGTCACGCTGGGCATCGTCGTCGAACTTGACTGCAAGACTGAAGCGCTGGCGGCCTTCGTAAATGGTGCCGACTATTTTACCGGCGCGGGTGGCCTCGATGGTGTCGAGCACTTCGTTGACGTTGATGCCGTACTGGGCGAGGCGCTGGCGGTCAACTTTGATATTGAGTACCGGCAGGCCGCGCACAGTCTCAGCACGCACGTCGGCTGCTCCCTGGACGGTTTTGATGGCGGTTGCCGCCCTGCCTGCTATCCGGTCGAGTTCATTGATTTCAGGCCCGTAGATGCGCAGGGCGATATCGAGACGGTCGCCCGAGAGCAACTCGTTGACCCGCTGCTGGATGGGCTGGGTGTAGGCGACGGTCACTCCAGGCACAACGCCTATGAGCCGACTTTCGATTTTTTTGACGAGGTCTACCTGGCTCTTGGCGGTCTTCCATTCTTTTTGAGGCTTGAGCTTCAACAAGATGTCGGAGTTCTCGGACTTGTTGGTGTCAGTTGCCAGTTCTGGGTGGCCGGTCGTCGAGACGGCCGCCAGGACTTCCGGGAATTCGCGCACGACGCGCTCAATGACCTTGGTCTGCCGGGCCCCCTCGTCAAGGGAAGCGGCGGGAGGGCGGCGGACGTTGATTACAATCGACCCTTCCGAGAGGTTGGGTACAAACTCGGAGCCGAGCAGGGGTACCAGGGTCAGCGAGGCGACGAAGATGGTCGTGCAGAGGGTAGCAACTGGAATCCACTTGCCCATCAACCAGGTAATCGCGCGCTCGTAGGGAGGACGCACAAACTGGACGATCAGTGTTTCGCGCTCCTCGGGCAATTTCTTGGCATAGGCGAAGTAGCAGGCAAGCGGGACGAGGGACAGCGTGAGTACGAGGGACGCCACGAGAGCGAGGATCACCGTGAAAGCCATCGGCTGGAAGAGCTTACCCTCGACACCGGAGAGGCCGAAAATCGGGATGTAGACGACGGTGATGATCGTGATGGCAAAGGCGACGGGCTTGGCAACCTCGGCCGAGGCAGACGCGATCACGGCCATGCGCTCTTTGGCGGTGGAGGGTCGCTCTTCCGAGAGCCTGAGAATAATGTTTTCGACCATGAATACGGCGCCATCAACCAGGAGCCCGAAGTCGATAGCCCCAAGACTCATCAAGTTGCCGCTCACGCCGCCGATAATCATGCCGGTGATGGCAAGTAGCATCGAGAGCGGAATTACAAAGGCGGTAATCAAGGCCCCTGGTATGTTTCCGAGCATCAAAAGCAAAATTGCCGTGACGAGCAGGGCGCCTTCCACCAGGTTCGTCGAAACGGTTTTGATAGCGGCGGTGATGAGCGAGGTGCGGTCGTAGTGAGAGACAATCTCAACTCCGGGAGGCAGCTCTTTTTGAATCTCGGCGACGCGGTCTTTAACTGCTTTGACGACGCCGTTCGCATTCTCACCGGCGCGCATCAGCACGGTGGCAATCACGATTCCGTCTTTGCCATCGCGGGTAATCACACCCTGTCGCAACTGGTTGCCAATTTCCACCTCGGCGACATCGCGTAGATAAACCGGACTACCGTGAGTGCGATCCACGATGATGTTGCTGATGTCCTCGGTGGTGATGACCAGGCCCTCGCCACGGATAATCGTCTGCTCACCACCGGCACCATTTGCGTAACCGCCCCCGGAGTTGGCGTTATTGGATTCGAGGGCAGAGAAGACCTGTTGCGGGGTGATAGCGTAACCGATCATGCGCTCAGGGTCGAGCTTCACCTGATACTGCTTGACGAAGCCGCCGATCGGGTTAATCTCAGCTACGCCCTTGACAGACTTGAGGCGGGGGATAACCGTCCAGTCCATCAGCGTGCGCAACTGCAAGGGGCTGTAGTTGGCGTTGCCCTTGAGTTCGAAAACATAAATCTCACCCAGACCCGTACTTACCGGTCCGAGCACCGGTCGCTCGGCACCGCTCGGGAGCAAGCTCTCAGCATCTTTAAGACGTTCGTTGATGAGCTGGCGGGCAAAGTAGATGTCAGTACCGTCCTCGAAGACAACCGTGATCGACGAAAGGCCGTACTTGGAGATCGAGCGCATCTGCGTGAGGCGGGGCATCCCCGTGAGCGCGATCTCGACCGGGAAGGTAATCAGTTGCTCAACTTCCTGCGGTCCCAGGGCGGGGGCTTCTGTAATGACCTGCACCTGGACATTCGAGATATCCGGCAGTCCGTCGATTGGAAAGCGGCTCAAAGAGTTGATGCCGACGCCAATGATCACGACGAGCGCCACGAAGGCGAGCAAACGCTGGCGCAAAGCACCGTAGACCCAGGCCGCCAAAAAGCCTTTTGGCCGCGCCTCGCTACCGTCTGCCTCCGGCTTCAGGTACGTCGTCATCGCAGTCTAGCCCCCGTATGAATATTAAAAACGTGGCCGATGAGCATACTGAGCGGTGTGGTGAGTCACCCGTCAGGCTCCGTGGCCAGATTGTGAACTTTTAACAAATATACATCGGAACATACACTCGCTGTCGCCTTCAGCCCGATGGCTCGTCGATTTTTCCAGTTTGTACGGGGCGTCGCGCGGCAAGATTGGGTTCTGAATTATTGGCGGAGCATCCGATAGGTAGGGACACACTGCGGCGTACCCCACTGCTTCAAAAGCGACTGGCATATCTTTTGAGGCGAGAAATCCCTGCTGCAGACAGCACATTGCAAGCAGGCTCAAGGCCCGAGTTGTTGCCGAAAAGCCTGGATGTCCTGGGCGTCGATAGCAGCATCAACGAGGGTAGTCATCCTTTCTGTGTCGTGAATGTCCAGCAGCCGCTGGACAATGTCCTCAGGCATATTCCCGAAACGTCGCTGTAACTGACGCATGAGGGCCTGACGCAGACCCTCAGCCCGCCCGCGTGCTTCTCCTTCCGCCCGCCCGCGTGCTTCGCGTTCAGCCAGCAGCAGTTGGCCGAGTGGGGTGTCTTCCAGTAGGTTCAGCATCGCCCGGCTCCTCAGTAGTCCAACCACAACATCCGCATCAGTGCGGATAGAAGCGAGCAATGCCGCGATACCCAGCAGTTCTTTGCGCTCCTGACTCGATTGTACCTGGCTCTCAAGAGCATCAAGGCTGAGTGCGAGCAGAGCCTCAGGTCGTCCTGCCATCAGCGGTACCAGCGGTACCAAAGCGGCTGGCCCGGCTGCGAGAATCGGTCCGGGGTCTTGCTCCCAGAGCCTGAGCACTCGGAAGCTAACGCGCACATTGCCTTCTGCAAAGACCGAAGGGACCCGCCGGGCAGCGGCAGAGTCTTCTATCAGCACCAGCACCTGTTGCGGTACACGACCATAGCGACGGCGGATGGCGAGGGCGTACTCGCCCATGCGAAAGGGCAGGTTGGCCTCGGGGTTGGTCTCATCTATCTGCCTTTGAAACTCGGCGTGGAGTAGTTGTGGCTGTTGGTGTTCGTCGTAAAAGCTGACGAGGAAGTCGGCTCGTCGCTCGGCAGTGAGCAGGACTGAGTCGAGAGTTTGTTCAAAGACGGCTTCTTGGCCGACGAACCAGTGGAGGAAGTCCTCGCTGTGGCGGGTGGCAAGAGCGCGCAGGCTGGCGTCGAAAGGTCGGCGGTTGGTCACATCGAACCAGGGCAAGACCGCCGTGATTGTCCCCCGTACCAGGATCCCTCGGCAAGAGTAGCTAGTAGCTAGATATCGGTAGAGTTTACCGGTCGAGAAGGCCCAGAGCCGCTGTTATGCTGAAACTGAGCCGAATTAGTCTCGTTGCCACTGCCGCAGATTTGGAATCACCCTCACCGGGAGCAGGGCGACTCCAGCCTTTGGCCTACAGTTATCAACGAGTCTCGTCGGCACCTTCACGCCTACTCTCAAAAACCCGTTTATGCCGCTGTAAATATTCTCGAACTCCAACAGGTCGCACAACAATACTTGAAATGCTAGAACGTAGCCTTTTTAGTTCAATCAATCGGCTAACGACGATCGATTTAAGCTCAGCCTCCAGTTTTTTACTCTTGCTGCGAGGCGGACGGCAGAGCCTCCGAGGTCAGGGAGGTCGCGGTACCCGATTGCTCTCGGCGTGGGGTGATGAGCTTCAATGCCCACTGTCGGGTGTCGTCCACAGCGGCAAAGACGACCGGCACGACGAGCAGGGTAAGTAGGGTCGAGGTCATCAGCCCGCCGACAACCGCTACTGCCATTGGGGAACGGGTTTCAGAGCCGGCACCGACTCCCAGGGCAATGGGCAGCATCCCGACAATCATCGCGATGGTGGTCATCAAGATGGGCCGCATGCGCGCTTCACCGGAAGCCATGATCGCATCTCGCTGGGAGTACCCTTCTTTCATCGCCATCAGACAGTATTCGACGAGGAGGATGGCGTTTTTGGTGACGAGGCCCATGAGCATGACGATGCCAATCAGGGCGTAGAGACCGAGGGATTTGCCCATCACCATCAGCCCGAGGACGGCGCCACCCAGGGAGAGGGGTAGCGACATCATGATCGTGAAAGGATGCAAGAAGCCGCCGAAAAGGAGCACCAATACCGCGTAGATGAGCAGGACGGCGGTGGCGATAGCGAAACCGAAGCTACTGAAGATTTCACTTTGCACCTCGACGTCGCCGGTTGGGCGCTCCTCGATGCCCGGCGGCAGGTTGCGCATCGCGGGAAGGTCGTGGATCTGCGCGATGGCCTGGCCCAGTTCGGTGCCGGGGGCCATGTTGGTGCTCACTGAGACCTGCCGAGCCCGGTCGTAGCGGTCGATTTGCAGGTCGCCGCCGTTGACTGCGACGCTTGCCACAGACTTGAGCGGTACGAGTCTGCCCTCGGCACCGGCTACTTGCAGGTTTTCGATGGTGCTCAGGTCCTCGCGAAAGCGCGGGTCGAGCTGGACACGAATATTGATCTGGCGGTCGGGCAGGTTGAATTTGGCGAGATTTGCGTCGATGTCGCCAAGGCTCGCAATTAGGGCCGTGCGCGCCAGCGCTTCGACGGAGACGCCCTGCTCGGCGGCCCGTTCAAATTGAGGGCGAACGTGGATCTCGGGACGCAATAGCGACGCACTGGAGCCGGCGTCGGTGAGGGTAGGCAGGTTGCGCATCTGGTCGGTCAATTCTTCTGAGACCCGCTTGAGGGTAGCTGCGTCGTCTCCGCTCAGCACAATCGTGATCGCCTTACCCCGGCTCAAGCCCGCGCCACCGAAGAAAAGGCGCACCCCCGGCACGCCGTTAAGTTTGGGCCGCACTTTCGCCTCGAATTGTTTTTTGGTGAGCTTGCGCTCAGAGCGGGGTTTGAGCGTGGCGACGATCCGCCCGCGCCGGGTCTCGGAGCCGCCGCCGGTCGCGTAGACTTTCACCACCTCTTTTTGAGCCAGCAGGATCTTCGAGAGGCGGTCGAGGGCCTGGGCATTTTCCCGGATGCTTGCTCCCGGCGGCAGGTTGATGCTCAGGATGCTCTCGCCGTCGTCAGAACTGCTGACGAGCGAAGTCGGCAGCATGGGTAGAAGCGCCAGGCTCATCGCAAAAAAGCCCGCCGCGAGCCCCAGAGTTGCGAAGCGATGCGCCAATGCCCAGGTCAAGAGGCGCTCATAGGCGCGCACCAGGGCACTTTTTTGTTCGAGGTGAGGTTGTGCTTTGAGCCAGTAGGCGGCCATCAGCGGCGTCACCATCCGGGCCACCAGGAGCGAGAAGAGCACAGAAGCGGCGACCACCCAGCCGAATTGCCGAAAGTACTGCCCCTGCACCCCACCCATGAAGGCGACCGGTACAAAGACGGCCACGATCGTCATCGTGGTGGCGACGACCGCGAGCCCAATCTCGTCGGCCGCGTCGAGAGAAGCCTGGTAAGGGGTTTTACCCATGGCGACGTGGCGGACGATGTTTTCGATTTCGACAATGGCGTCATCGACTAAGATACCGACCACCAGGGCCAGGGCCAGCAGGGTCATGTTGTTGAGGGTGAAGCCGGCCACCTTCATGACGGCAAAAGTCGGGATGATCGAGAGCGGCATGGCAAGCCCAGCAATCAAAGTCGAGCGCCAGTCGCGCAAAAAAATCCAGATCACGACCACGGCGAGGGCGGCTCCCAACCAGAGCGCTTCGATGGACGCTTCGTAAGATTCGCGCACGAAGTCGCCCCGAGTCGAGGTCATCTCGACTTTGACCCCCGAGGGCAGGCGCTTCTGGAGTTCGGTGACAGTTTTTTGCACACCGGCCTCGACATCCACCAGGTTGCTGCCGTTGGAGCGCACGACCGAAAACGAGACGACAGGCCGACGGTTGAGAAAAGCGTGCTGGCGCTGCTCGGCGCTGGCGTCCTCGATGCTGCCGAGGGTATCGAGCCGGGCGTAGCGTCCATCAAAGAGCAAAATCTGAGTGGCGCGCAGTTGCTCGATGGTTGCGGCGCTACCGAGGGTGCGGATTGCCTGTTCTGTCGTACCCACTTCGCTCCGGCCGCCCGGCAGGTCGATATTCAGGGCACGAATCTGTGCATTGACCTGGTTTGCGGTGATGCCGAGCGCCTGCAGGCGGTTGGGGTTGAGGTTGATGCGGATCTCGCGGTCCACACCCCCAAAGCGCTGCACCCGCGAAACGCCGGGCACGCTCAGCAGGGAGCGCGAAATTTCGTTATCTACCATCCAGCTCAATTCAGTGACCGAGTGGCGATTTGAGGCGACCGTATAGCTAATAAATGGATCGTCGTCTTCGCCGGCATCGACTCGCTGGATAATCGGTTCGTCGATGCCCTGGGGCAATGAGGAGCGAATCTTGGTGACGGCGTCGCGCACGTCGTTTACAGCCCGGTCGATGCCGGTGCCGAGTACGAACTCGATGGTGATGAAAGAGTTGCCCTCGCTGACCCGCGAGGTGATGTGTTTGATGTTGCCGATGCCTGCCACCGCGTCTTCTACTTTCCTGGTGACCTGGGTTTCAAGCTCGGTCGGCGCTGCCCCTTTCTGGGCGATTTGCACCGAGACGGTCGGGATGTCGATATTGGGGTCGAGGGCAATGCTCAGCCCCCGCAACGAGGCAAGCCCGGCAATCGTCAGCACCAGAAAAAGCACGATAGTCGGCACGGGATTGCGAATGGACCAGGCGGAGATATTCCAGTTCATAAGCGTTTCAGCGTTGACGGCAACTACCCGTGCACGGTAGCGAAAGCCGCTGTTAAAAAAAGTTTGCACTGGATCATTTGGGCAAAATTCGCCGAGTCCTACCCGCCCTCGTTGAAAAAAGTTGCGGACGCACCTATTTTCCGGCTTTGTCTCGAGTAGTATGCGGCTCAGCAATGTTTAATTCAGCCCGGGGAGGCAAGTTTGTGATGTTGAAGAAGACTCGTGTTGCACTATTGGCGATGAGCTTGATGGTGCTTGGCCAGACAGCACAGGCGCAGCCAAAGATCGCTCTCGCGTCAAAGATTACAACTCCCAAGGAGCACTTCGGCAACAACGTCGGCGACGATTACTTCCTCGCCAACTACGCCCAGACACAAGAATTCTGGACAAAGCTCGACAAACAATCCGAGCGGATGAAGCTCGTCTCGATCGGCAAGACCGCCGAGGGCAGATCGCAACTGATGGCGATCATCACTTCTCCTGAGAACCACAAAAAACTGGAGAAATACAAAGATATCGCCCGCCGACTGGCGAACGCCGAGGGATTGAGCGATGCCCAGGCAAAAGCGCTCGCCGCTG
Organism: Gloeobacteraceae cyanobacterium SOY_34_metabat_159; assembly: GCA_031399965.1. GTDB lineage: Bacteria > Cyanobacteriota > Cyanobacteriia > Gloeobacterales > Gloeobacteraceae > JANNPH01. Next base: position 70,286 of record JANNPH010000062.1, read on the forward strand.
AAGGTAAAGCAGTGGTCTGGATCGACGGTGGACTGCACGCCACCGAGGTGGCAGGCACGCACCAGTTGATTGAAACGGTCTATCAAATGGTGAGCCGCAACGACGACGAGACCCAGCGCATCCTCAACGATGTGATTATCCTCGCGGTGCATGCCAATCCGGACGGTCAGGACCTGGTTTCTAACTGGTACATGCGCAAATCAGACCCGGCCAAGCGCGCCTACAACGACATCCCGCGCCTCTATCAGAAGTACATTGGTCACGACAACAACCGCGACCTGTTCATGAACAATATGCCGGAATCGACGAACATGAGCCGGGTACTCTTTCGCGAGTGGTATCCGCAGATCATGTACAACCACCACCAGAGCGGACCGCCCGGCACGATACTGTTCGCACCACCTTTTCGGGACCCCTTCAACTATGTCTACGACCCGCTGATTCCGCTCAGTCTCGACCTGGTGGGCGGGGCGATGCACACGCGCTTTGCCTCCGAGGGAAAAGCGGGTGCCACGATGGTCAACGGAGCCGGTTTCTCGACCTGGTTTAACGGTGGGCTGCGGACAACGACTTATTTTCATAACATGATCGGGTTGCTGACTGAGATCAACGGCAGCCCGACGCCGATGGAAATTCCGTTTGTGCCCGACCGCCAGTTGCCGAGCGGTAGCCTGCCCTACCCGATACCGCCTCAGAAAGTCTGGCACTTCCGGCAGACGATGGACTACTCACTCACCGCCAACCTGGCCGTGCTCGACCTCGCCTCGCGCTACCGGGAGATGTTCCTCTACAACATCTATCAAATGGGTCGCAACTCCATTGCCAGGGGCAGCACCGACTCGTGGACGACTTATCCGAAGCGCCTCGACATGGTCAAGGCTGCCATTGCTAAAGACGAAAAGCCGGTTGCCGCCGGGGATGAGCCGGCGAGTGGAGTCGGGGCGAGCTACTCCAGCAAAAGCTACCCCATCAAGTACTACGAAATGATGCGCACGCCGGAGCTGCGCGACCCGCGCGGCTACATCCTGAGCGCGGACCAGGCTGACTTTCTGACTGCTACCAAGTTCGTCAACGTCCTCATTAAGTCCGGCATCACGGTCCACAAAGCCGCCGCTCCATTTGAGGCGGCAGGCAAGCGCTACCCGGCCGGTTCTTACGTGGTCAAAACTGCCCAGGCTTTCCGCCCGCACATCCTCGACATGTTCGAGCCCCAGGATCACCCCAACGACTTTGCCTACCCCGGCGGACCGCCGACACCTCCTTACGACAACGCCGGTTGGACCCTCGCCTACCAGATGGGTATCCAGTTCGACCGCGTTCTTACTGGTTTTGACGGTCCCTTCGTCAAAATCCCCGATCAGGTCGAGCCACCGGCGGGCAAAGTAACCAGCGGTAATGCCACGGGCTATCTGCTGAGCCACCAGGTGAACGACGCCTTCATCGCGGTCAACCAGTTACTCGCTGCCAAATCCGACGTCTTCTGGCTGAAGCAACCCCTCGTAGTCGGTGGCAAAACCTACCCTGCCGGCACTTTTTATATTCCCACCAGTTCTGCAGCCCAGCCTTTGCTCACGAAGCTTGCCACCCAGGTCGGCCTGAATTTCGAGGGAGTGACAAGCAAGCCGGCGGTCGAAGCCTTCAAGCTCAAACCGCTGCGCATTGCCCTCTGGGACCGCTACGGGGGTTCGATGCCCTCCGGCTGGATGCGCTGGATGTTCGAGCAGTACCAGTTCCCATTTGAAGTGGTCTACGCCCCACAGCTGGACGCGGGTAACTTGAAGAGCAAATACGACGTGATCGTCTTCGCAGACGGCGCTATCCCGATGAAAGATGGCGGCGGTGGCGATCTGGAAAGCCGGTATACGCGCGAACCTGCGCCCGAGGAGATCCCGGCTGAGTATCGCCGGACGCTTGGACGGGTGACAGTTGCGAAGACCGTTCCGCAACTGAAGTCGTTCCTCGATGCCGGGGGTACGGTGCTCACCATCGGCAGTTCCACCAGCCTTGGCTACCACCTCGGACTGCCGATCAAAAACGCCCTGCTCGAACAGACGGCGAGCGGGGCTGAAAAACCGTTGCGTCGTGAAAAATACTACGTTCCGGGTTCTATTCTCCAGGCAAGTGTCGATAACAGCCTGCCCATCGCCCACGGACTGCCTGCGAGAGTTGACCTCTTCTTCAACAACAGTCCCGTCTTTAAGCTGAAGCCCGAGGCGGCCCAGAGCGGCATCAAGCCGGTCGCCGTCTTTGACACGGACACTCCCCTGCGCAGCGGCTGGGCCTGGGGGCAGCAGTACCTCAAAGGAGCGGTGACCATCGCCGAGGCCCCCGTTGGTCAGGGCAAGCTCTTCCTGTTCGGCTCCGAGGTTGTCAACCGGGCTCAACCCCACGGCAGCTTCAAGTTCCTCTTCAATGGTCTCTACCTCGGCACGGCCAGTTCTGTGCAGGTGGCCGGCGAGCCGAGCGCGAGCACCGGGCGCTAAGCGACAATCACCGTGCTCAGGCGTGTGAGCACGGTGATTGTCGGTTCTTTAAGCCTCTACTTCAGAGGATTTGCGTTTGCGTCTGAATTTTGCCCAGACGCCGACTCCACCGAGGGCCAGTAAGCCTGCGAACGAGGCTGGCTCGGGAACTACGGTCCCTTCCACGGTCAGGGGCAAGCCAACTTGTGGGCCGGCTCCTGTATTGTCGAGCAAATCGACCCAGGCACCGCCTGTAAACTGGCGGGCTACCCCGAGCGGCTGGGTGCCGTTTGCGTTGGTCAACTGCGGGTTGAAGACGCTGCCGGCCGCGCCCGGTGCAACCAGGGCGGTGATTGCCCAGTCAGCCCAGAAAGTCCCGGCTGAGAGGGCCTGGTTATTAAACCCGGCCGTGACGCTGAAGACCGGACGCTGGGCGTTGGTCAGCGTGGTGCTCGTGACCCGGTAAATCCCGGTCCAGGCAGTGCTAGCCAGGGTCGTCGAGGAAAACAGAACGCTGGCACCGGCAGTGCCGGGAGCAGCATCCCAGATATTGAGGGAAATGCCGGTAAAGGGGGAAACCGGTGGAAATGGATAGGTGGAAGTTGAATAGGAGTAGACCGTGACTGCACTGATCGTCGAAGCACTGGTAAGGGTGAAGGGGTTGGCAAGGCGGAAGGTATTGGCACCGACGCTGTTGTCGGCAAATCCGAAAGTTGTGCTGTTTGTTGCAATTGCACTGGTGTTTGCACCGTTAAAGCCATTGCCGACGCCAGTCGTAATCGCTGAAACATCGGAGAGCGTAGCGGCACCGGCGCAGTTTGCACTGGTCAACAGTACTCCAAGACCAAGAGCGATTGCACTTGTACAGGCTTTAAGCCCCTTGTCGAGGTGTTTAGCATGAACCGAATGATTGCCTGAGAATGAGCGATAGAGCGCTTTTTGCATCGGGTTGACCCCTGAGATAGTGGGTAGATACCTAGTAAGCACCAGAAGAATATCCAGCGGATGCGCGCTTAGATACCAAACCACTTTCTGTGATGTTTGCTTACAATTCCCTACAGATCTTTACCAGGATGACTCACTGAAGCTATTGCACTCCTCGATCCTGAAAATGATGCCAACGATACGAAAATCGATCATGATAGAGGTCCTCCCGAAAGCTAACGCTTCAAAATTTTACTTTTGGAAGTGACGGCTTTCTCGACCTGGCGCGACCCATTTGGAGGCAAAAATGCTGTCTCAAGAACGCAAGATTTCTGTCACTGTCGAGCCCGAGCATGTCAACCAGGATTGGCGGTTGGTCGGCAAGTTTCATCGTCGGACCAATATGTTAATTGAACTTGCCGTCATGCCGCCGGGAGTAGCCTGTCCAGCCAACGCTCGGGATTACTATTGTCTGCTGATGCTAAATGGCTCGCTTCGCGAAAGCTTGAAATTGCGTGGATTGAGTAGCCTCAGTCAGCCCCTGACCTGGACTTTCGACACACTCGGTCAGGAAATCGGTTGGGTCTGACCAGATCCAACCGATTTCCTGATTGCACGCAGCTTTTTCGCCATAGATTTATTATGTGCAAACGAGAGGGAGAGGGGCTCGTCGGGCAAAATTTCGCAGTAAATTCATTATGTTCAAAATGATCTGACAATTAGCCCCAAAAACTGGCCCTATTACATTTCAAACCTGAAAGGACAATCTATGTCCAGACCAGAGGCATGATGGGCAACATATCCTTGTGCAATGCTCAAGACGTTGGTCGCCGCGTTCGCGTTCGTGGCGGAACTATGTACGGGAGAGTCAGACCGGCTCGCAGGATAACCCCCGTACACCACACCGCGAATGCTGGAGCACTTTAACCTATGTCCTCACCCTCCCTATCGCCTGCTCGCGCGTCCTGTGAGTATGGCGAACCTCTCCATGCACCGGCCGCCATTCAACCCCACGGGGTCGTGCTCGTTCTCTCGGTTGATGACTGGCGCGTCCTGCAGACGAGCACCAATTGCAAGCAGCTCCTGGGCCTTTCGCCAAGCCGGGTGCTGGGTAAGCGTCTACCCGACCTGTTTGGTGACGAGGCCTTTGCCCGGCTTGAACCGTCCTTGACCCGAGCAACTGCCCACAGCCTCCGTACAGGTGCCTGGGAAAGCGGGCATCCTGCCCGTACCCGCCGTTTTCACACCCATACATACCCGAGTGGGGGAAGGCTGGTGCTCGAACTCGAACCCGCAGAGTTGGCAGAAGAGGCAGTTGGCACTGACCTCCATGACGCCTTACACAGCGGTTTCGTAGAACTGGCCGCCAGCCCGGATCTGCTGTCGCTCTGCGCCGAGGCCGGTGCTCAGATCCGGGCCCTGACAGGCTTCGATCGAGTAATGGTCTACCGCTTCGATAGCGAATGGAACGGCGAAGTGGTCGCCGAGTCGCGGGCCGACCACAGTCCCATCGATTCTTACCTGGGCCTACATTTCCCCGCCTCAGATATCCCTTTCAGGGCCCGCGAACTTTTCATGCTCACGGGGGTCCGCACGATTCCCGACGTGGGAGCAAGAGTCGCGAGCCTGGTTCCCGAGTGCGATCCCGAGACAGGGGAGCCGCTCGATATGAGCCGTTCGCTCCTGCGCGCAGTTTTACCCATTCACATCGAGTACCTGCAGAATATGGAAGTGGCCGGTTCGCTGGCCATCGCCATCATTCGGCGGGGTACCCTTTGGGGCCTGGTTGCCTGTCACCACCTGGTGCCACGGCATGTCTCAAGGAGCCTGCGCATCGCCTGCAAGATTATTGGCCAGTTGTTATCGCTGGAGTTGACCGCCCGCGAAGACGCGCGGGACACCCGTTACTTGCTGGAATTGAAAGCAGGACAGGCAAGTTTTCTAGAAGCCGTCGCCAGGCACGAGTCGGTATCAGACGGCCTGCTCCTCCATCAACCCACGCTGCTGAATCGCATCGAGGCCGACGGGGTAGCACTCAAACTCGACGGACGGACAGTTTTGCTCGGGAAAACACCGCCGCTCGCGCAGGTGGAAGGGCTATTCAGCCGATTGTCCGCACGAACGGATGAGGCAGTCTGGGCCACCGATGACCTCTGCCGCCACCTGGGCGAAACGGAAGATACCCTTTCTGGGACAAGCGGCGTCCTCGCTATGCTGCTGCCGGGCTCCGAGCCGCGCGGCGTCATGTGGATGCGAGAAGAGAACTTGCAGACGGTGAGTTGGGGAGGAGACCCGAGTCGGACAGTCGAAATCGATCCGGCTGACGGACAGCTGCACCCGCGTGCCTCGTTCGCTCTCTGGAAAGAGCAGGTACGGGGTCGTTCTGTTGCCTGGCAGTCCTGCGAGCTTGAAGCCGCGAACCAGTTGCGCGCCGCCCTGATCGGGCTGTTGCTGCTGAGCAGTGAACGGGCGGCGCACACCGCACGCCGGGCGCTGGAGTTGAGCGAGGAGCGCTTTGAGTCGTTCTTGGAACTGAGCCCTACCCTCGCTTTTATCAAGGATGTCGATGGCCGACTGCTGTTTGCCAGCCGCTTGTTTGCGGAGCGCTTTGGAATCGCACCGGAGCAATGGCGGGGCAAGACTGACGACCAGTTGTGGCCCGCCGAAGTGGCGTTGCAAATTCGCACATCAGATCTGACCGTTCTGGAAGTAGATGAGCCCCTCGAACTGACCGAGGTTCTGCCCCTACCGGATGGGGAGTTGAGCCAGTGGCTGACTGTGAAGTTTCCGATTCCAAATTTATCTGGCGGTAAACTGCTCGCCAGCATGGCCATCGATATCACTGGGCGCCGAGCCGTAGAAGCCCAGATGCGCACCGCCCTGCGCGAAAAAGAGGTGCTCCTGCGCGAGATCCACCACCGCGTCAAGAATAATCTCCAGGTGGTGGCGAGCCTTTTGAAGCTACAGGAGCGTCAGACAGCCAACCCGACCGCGATCGCCGTGCTCGCCCAGAGCCAGGACCGCGTCCGTTCGATGGCACTGATCCACGAGCACCTGCACCTCTCGACTTCCCTGGCTCGGGCAGAACTGGCGAGCTACTTGAAGCAGCTGAGCGATTCGCTCCTCGGCACTTACGGCGGCATGTCCGAGGGTCTCCAGTTCTCCCACGCCTTGGCACCGATCCAGGCAGATCTCGACACGGCGGTTCCGCTCGGACTGATCGCCAACGAACTGATGACCAACGCGATTAAGCACGCCTTCGTAGACGGCAGGCAGGGCCAGATACACCTTGAGCTCTCACTGACTGCAGATGGCAGCGGCAGGTTGGTCATCTCGGACAATGGCGTCAGCCTGCCCCTGGATCTCGACATAGAAACTACCCGCTCGCTGGGGCTGCGGCTGGTGCGGTCGCTCACGCGGCAACTCGACGGCACTCTCGAGGTAAGCCGGGAGAGCGGCACCCGCTTTGAACTGATTTTTCCGCTTAAACCTGTCTCCCCCAAGGAAGTCACCGATGCTCACCACTGACGCTCCTGTTACTGCTGCGATTGCGTATAAGGCGGCACGCACCACCGTGCTTATCGTCGAGGATGAATCCCTGGTCGCCGAGGATCTCTCTGAATGCCTCGATGGTCTGGGTTACCGGGTAGTCGGTATCGCCGACACCGGACTCGAAGCAATTCAGCTTGCCCTTGTCTTGCGGCCAAGCCTGGTGATGATGGACATTCGGTTAAAGGGGGAGATGAATGGTATCGAAGCTGCAATCACCATCCGCAGGCAACTGGAGACATCCGTAGTATTCCTGACCGCCTTCTCGGACGAACGGCTTTTAAATCAGGCGCAGGCGGCCATGCCCTGCGGGTATCTGCTCAAACCCTACAACGAGCGAGAACTGAAAGCAGTCCTGCACATGGCCCTTCATAAACACCGCTTCGACCTGCAAGTTCGGGAGAACCAGCAGTGGTTGCATGCTGTCCTGCGAAGCATGGCCGACGGCGTTGTCGTCTGCGACCCGCTTGGGAAAGTAACGTTCCTCAACCCCGCTGCCGAACGGATGACCGGCTTTGACATAGCCTATGCCCTCGGCAAGCGAGCAACCGAGGTGCTGAACTTTTTTGATCCGAGCACCGATTCAGGCTGCCACCCGCTCGAAATCGCCTTGAACGAAGGACGCACCGTGCTCATCACTCCAGGGACACTGTTGGTGCGCAAGGACGGTTCCCACCTGCCGGTCTGCGACAGTTGCGCCCCCGTTTTTGACAAGCATGCCGTGCTGAGTGGGGCTGTGTGCATCTTCTATGACGACACGGGACGCCTGAACGAGGAACAACGGGTTCTGAGCGAGGAGCGCACCAGGCAACTGGAGATACAGGTAGCCGAACTGGAGAAACTCGACCGCTTGAAAGACGATTTTGTGAGCACCGTGAGCCACGAGTTGCGCACTCCCCTCTCAAACATGAAGCTGGTGCTCGGTCTGCTGCAAAAGGCGCAGGATAGCGAAGATCGTTCCCGGTACATGGCTATCCTGCAAGTGGAGACAGAGCGAGAAATTAAACTTGTCAACGCGCTTCTAGACCTGCAAAACCTGGAAGGCCGAGACGACCTGCCCCGTGAGCAGATTTGCCTGCAGGAGTGGCTGCCGCCGATCGTTGCTCCTTTCCGGGTCCAGGCCGCTCAGAATGGCCAGATTTTGTCCCTGGACTTCGGTGAGGGGATTCCTCTGCTAAAAATCTGTCCCATTCTGCTGGAGCGTGCGCTCTCAGAATTGCTCAACAACGCCTGCAAATACACCTCCAAAGAGGGCTCCATCTTGTTGCAGTCCCGCTTTGTGCGGGTTCAGCAAGGAGAGGAGGCGCGTCTTGAGCTGCGCCTGATCAACACCTGCAAACCAATACCTGAAGCAGAAATGGTGCAGTTGTTCAACAAGTTCTACCGGGTACCAAACAACGACCCCTGGCAGTACGGGGGCACCGGCCTCGGCCTCGCCCTGGTTAAGCGGCTCGTCGAGCAGATGCAGGGGGAAATTTCTGTCGAGAAGCTAGGTGAAGGACGTATCGTGTTCACCATTGAATTGCCGATTGTGCCTGGCGCCCAAGATTGAGCACAGCATCATGGAAAGAACATCAGGACGCCAGACCAAGGCGAGAGCGGAGGATCCGCCTCTGCACCTCGGCGCGCACAGCATACTCCAGTTGCTGCAATTTGATGTCAGAGATACACATTGAATGGGCGTTTAGAAAATTGCGAGCCAGTTGACCCACGTTACTTGCGGTTGCTGATACATCGATTTCATGTTCAAAATGATCCGCAATTCTTTGTACAAGCACTAGATAGTCCATGGTTAACCCTGGAATGGGACGAGTGATTGAGGGTAATTTATGCAATGCCAGGCTCGCGGACGTCGGAAGAAGTCTTTTGAATAAGGAGTTGCGGGATATTAAGTGGACCACAACTCAGTCCAGACTTGAATGTCCTGTAAGATATCCCGGTAGATTCCCATGGCCTGTAGAGGGCAGTCCATATACTCCCAATCATAGTCGCTCAGTATCTAAAGCGCCCAAAATTGTAATTACACCAAATCACTACCCTTTTATCCAAAGATCAAGCATCAAAACTCAATAAAGCTTACCAGGGCTGCTTTTGTTGTCAATTCAACGACGCGGCCACACTCCTCCACTCCTGATCGATATCGACAAAAATATTGCTCTAGCTGGCTTGAGCTACCAGTGCCGAACAGTAGCCGCACTTAGAGGGAGCGTTATCCGGCGTTTTCGCGTAGTTTTAATATTATGTGTAAAAACAGCTCATCTTTAGAAGTGCGCCTCTGTATTCTACAGAAGCGCACTTCTCAGGTCCGGCCTTTTTCGAGTGCGGGAGAGCCTCTGCAGAAATGGCTTTGATTGCACAGATAGGCTGACCCGCGATCACTGTGACTCGCTATACCCGTGTCGGCACGGGCTGCGGTTGAACGATGCCCCCTTCTGGAATGAACGCCTGATTTCTGACAGCGCTCTGTTGCGCGGTATCGTCGAGGCGCTCGGCCATTAGCTCTACGATGCTCTGCAATTCAGAGACCTCTGTCGATATAGGCGTCAGGGTCACCTGCTTGAGGGTATAGAGAGCTTTTCCCTGGGCTGTGGGCAACGTGTAAACGAGCTGGTCAAAGTCGCGCGTCTCCATGCTTGGCAGGGGAGGTGTCGGCACCGTGAAGCCCCTGGGCAGGAAAGTGCCGCGATGTTCGGGGGTGACCAGAAGGTTGTAGGTATTGGAGCCAAAAAGGGTGGTCAGGGCAATATCTACGTAGCCACGAATCTCGGTTGTTGGATTTGTGATCAACAGCGGGTCGGTGACGTCCGGCTGCAAGATAAACAGCCCAGTATCACCAGGACCGATATTCAGCGTGAAGGTGAGCGTTTCTGTGGTTGCGGGGGCTAGCGGGATCGGCAGTGTGGTGTTGACCCCCAGGATGTCGAAGAACGCCAGCACGTTCGCGGCGGTGAAGGCCGGCGATTTAGCCGTGAACTTGAGTCTGAGTGAGACCGGCAAAGTACTGGTGTTGGAGATCGTGAGGAAATAGCCCTGGATGACGGTACGGCCTGCCCCGAGTTTGTCGGCGGGAAGGGGAACCAGCGGTTTGACCAGTAGCTCGAACGTAGAAAGAGTAGCCATTAAGCCTCCAATGAGTGATGTGAAGAAACTGAACTACGAGCGGGGGGGGAAGACTTGAGCCGGGAGCTGCTGCAGTGCAACCGAACCGGCAGGAAGGGGATTGGCGGCGCGCCGGGCCAGTTCCTCCAGGTAATCGAGGACAACCGGCTCCAGGCCGCGCGGCAGCAAGCGGAAAAACTTGTCAAGCGGATTGAGATCGACGATGTAGCGGCCCACCGCGATGCCCAGAGGTTCCAGGTGCTTACCGGGTAGTTCAGTATGCAGGAGCGGAAATGCACGGCGTTGCAGTTGCTCACTAAACCAGGGAACGTCTTTAAAATCTTTGTCTTGATCAGATTTTCTACCGGCAATCGTGTCGCCTACAAATGAAATTAGTGCGGTCAGGTTGAAGAGATTGCTGCGCTCGATAAAACAGCGGGTCTGCATTCTGGTTGGCAGCACTTTAATTCCCAACTGCTCGAAGAAGCGAGCTAGAAAAGGAATAGGGATGGCACTCTCGGTATCGCTAATATCGGGAGCGATCAGCAGCGATGGCTGTCCTTTGATAGAGGGCTTTTCGTCAATTAAACCGGTAACTGCTTCTCGAATGCGCTCTAACTCTGCTTCCCCTGCGCAAGATTCGACTACCGACTGCCAGAGATCGTCACTCAATAGTTCAAGGAGGGCAATGTACTTGCAACCTAAACTGTGTCCAAGCCAGAAATACTGCGCCGGATCACAGTAGATTTCGTGCTCGTAACCGAGCGATTGAGCCTCTGCTGCAAGCTTTTGCCTGAGTCTGAGCTGTTCTTTGAACAGGCTGACAGAGATAGGCCAGTGTCTGAAACTGAACTTGAAGGGCAGCGCAACGATAGTATAACCCTGGTTAAATAGCTGACATAGAAAATAGCGATAGGCAATAGTCGGAAAGGTGCCAAAAAAAGCACCCCCTACGAACTGAATAATTCCTTTTGGTTTTGGGTGGAGGGCCACCCAGCTAAAAGAAAGCGGCTGAAATCTACACTTAATCGAGGGGTCCATCAGACCAGCTCCCTGAGTATATTGTGGGCACTTCCAGACTCAAATTTATGGAGAAAAGAAGGCACCGACAGAGTTAAAACTTAGCCTGGTCAGACTGCCTATCAAACCCTCGTGGTAGACGAGCAGACTGCCGACTTGAAGCATTGAACTCCTCTGTACATGATTAGGGTTGCCCATGGAACTTTATGCAAATCTCGGCAGAGGAACGATGCTAAGGTTGTTAAGTTGTCTTTCTGCCCAGCCCTGCGGTCTACGTGCTTTTCACTCATCGAATGGTTTGTACCATTCCAGTTTTTGCTTAGACCGAGACTGGAGCAGGGGACAGCTGATCAAGCGGTTGACTGTCTCCACCAAGGAACTGGTTCTGTATAGCTTTAAATCGTCAGCACTTTCCCCTACAGTGATCGGGTGCCTATTAAGTACTGTGCACCCTGTTTAGCTCACCTCTCAACACGGTATGGGTTTATCGATGAATACGTCATGGCTCTTGACTCTCGGTGCACTCGTATGTGCCCTTTCGACTGCTCAAGTTTGCGCCGGGCCTGTTCCGGCCCCTACAGCCAGCCCCACTTCGGCAGGTGCCGCTCCCGCCACAAAGCCGATGCCCGGACAACAGATGGGCAAGCTTCCGGCTGGGACTGAGGCAAGCTTCCTGCTCATGCTTAAGCCTGATTCAGGCGGTTCCGCCTTTGTCCAGGCGGGTCAAGCCGTCGTCCTGCCCATTACCGGGAAGTTAGGCGGCAGGGAGATTCCCGGGGACTCGGTGCTTGTCGGTACCCTGAAGCGGCTCGACGAGAAGAGCGGCGTCTTCGAGTTCGACAGGCTGGTGCTTGGCATCCGGGTCTACGAAGTCAAGCTCACGAGCGAATCTGTGCAGGGTCGCCTCATGCAGGATCCGAAGGCGTTACAGGCCATGATGAGCGATATGAAGGGGTTGACCTCCGGCTTTCCCAGTGTCGAGGAACAACAGAAGCAACTTGATGAGGGTAATGCCAGGGCAGCAGCAGCAGCAGTGCCGGCAATAATGTCCGGCTTTGATCCCTTCGGTGGACTCCTCTCCGGCATCACCGGCGTTGTCCAGGGTGCTTCCGCAAAGCAGCAACAGGCTGAAGGGGAGGCCAAAGGAGCGGCCATGACCGCCAGGATGAACGAAGCCATGAAGAAGCTCGCATCGACCATGAGCCAGACTGAACTGTTCGCCGAGATCACTCCCCTACAGAGCCTGAAGCTGAAGTTCAGGGAGGCCGTGGATCTGAATACCCCGGTTGCAACCCTATCAGCCCCGATGAAGGCCCAGGGCATCCTTACCCTTAGCCCGGATGCACACTCAGGCGGCACTGCAACCCTCGCGGCCCCAGGTGCTCAACCCCAGCAGCATCTCAAGCCGACGACCCCTGTACCTCCAAATGTGAATCCCTGACGATCCTCGGTTGATTCCAACATGCAAAATCCTGGATGGTGCAGTGGTTACCAGCTTCACCGATCTTAGCGGCATCGTTCTACGCACACTCCACACCTTGCGTCCCTCCCTGGCCCGCTATGCCTGGTCTCACGGTGCAGTACTGTGCGATCACTACTGCACAGAACTGGCTACCAAACACTACAATTTCTGGCGTATCCCCTGGTCACGACGCGAAGGGCAACCGGGAGTTTTGTTGCCGGATGGGAGGCGCGCCGCCAGTTATCCAACCATCCTCTTTGGGTGCGAACGATATCTATTTACGCTCGAATCGCGCTATCCAGAGGCTTTTGCCGCCGAATCACTCGCGGCTTTTGTGCAGGGACTCGAAAGCTGGGACCAGACCTGCGACCGGCAACAACTGATCGCGACGTTCAATACAGCCTGGCCCTCAGAGCGCTGAAAACGTTAGGAAGACAAACAGTATTAGAAAATTTGGATGAAAATCAAGCTGAAACCATCTCTGGGAGAGCATTTGAGTTGATCTACCTCTTTCCTGAAATTGCACTTTCGGGAAGTCTGAGCCATGATCCGCTCTCAGCAAGGGTTTTAGATTGCCTTCGATTATCTGATATCCTGAAAATGCAAATTTTGATGAAAAGAGGAAAGCGTGAAAATCAACCGCCACGGACAGGCCCGAATCCTCACCGAGAAAGAAATTCAATCCATTCTCAAAAAGGGACTGACCGAACAGAAGTACCAGGTGCTCTTTCAGACGATGCTCTACACCGGCTGCCGGGTGAGTGAAGCCTGTACGCTCAGGACCGAGGATGTCTACGTGGTTGAAGAAGGCCAGGTACGCACGACCGGCAAGAAAAGCCGGTCGCGCACTTTTGTTCAAGAAGTCGTGACTTTCAGGCGGGCCAATACGAAAGGGGCTGTCTCGACGCGCTCGATTCCCGTGCACCCGGCACTGAGAGCCTGCCTGGAGAGCCATCAACCGGGCACAGTGCATGTCTTCGAGAGTACAGCCGCGGGTATGCCGATGCTCCGGCGCACCGTCGATTACGCCTTTCGCTCAGCATTTAAAACCTGCCGCATCCAGGGAGCCAGTACCCATAGCCTCAGGCGCACCGCGATTACCAGACTGCACACGATGGGCGTTGGCCTGCGTACGATTCAGCGCATCTCCGGCCATCGCAGCCTGGCTGCCCTCCAACGCTACATCGAAGTGAGCGATGAGCAGGTCTCAGCAGCCATTCATCTACTCTAGTCAGGTTTTGCACATAATTTACCAACTGCGCAGCAAATGAGAATGCTTCTACTATCTGCAGTCGGTACCTGCAATCAGGGGGACGGGTCCGTCAGGCCTGCATCGTTCGGCAAGTAAATCGAGAAGGTCACTTCCCGGTCCAGGCTGATGACGCTGACCGAGCCGCCCAGGCGCACGACCCACTGTTTGAGTAGAGCCAGGCCCAGGCCCATACCCTGCTGCTGCCAGGGATCGGCCGTCGGGGTCCGGTAAAACTTGTCGAAGATTCGCGAGAGCTCTAGTGGAGGAATCTCGACACCGGTGTTGGTCACCGTCAGTTCAAGCCCCGGATAGCCTTCTACTGTGGCGGTGCGCACCTGCAGGCGGATCGACTCGCCCGGAGGAGTGTATTTGCAGGCATTGTTGAGCAGTTCTGTCACGATAAATTTGAGCGCACCGCTGTCGCTGACTAGCGACGGGATGTGCGGGTCAAGTTGCACCTCGAAGTGATGACCGTACTCGCGAGTGCGCAGGTGAAACGGGGCGAGCACCGGCGGTAGCCAGTCGCTGAGCACGATCAGTTGTAGATTGAGGGGCCTTACCCGTGCTTCTAATTGCTGCAGGTCCAGGAGCCTGTTGATCAAGTCGATCTCGCGGCTGCACTCGCTGGCAATAATTTCTAAGTACTGGTGCCTTTTTTGGTCAGAGTCCGTTTTTTTAAGTAGTTGGATAGCTACCCACATATTTGAGAGGGGTGTACGCAGTTCGTGCGAAACGGTGCTCAAAAACTCGTCCTTCAGTCGGTTCAGCTTCTCCAGTTCCTCCATGCGGTCCTCGTCCCGTTCGCTACTCGCGTACGTCGGTGGCCCGGCCTGCGTGCGGCGACGGGCCATGAGCCGGAACTCCAGCATGTCCATGATGACAGCAGCCAGATTCTTTAAGTAAAGAGCCTCATCGATACTGAGCGGGCGCGGTTTTGTGTCGATCACACACAGCGTACCCAGGTTGAAGCCATCGTGGGTGCGCAGTGGAGCGGCTGCATAAAAGCGCAGGCCAAAGCTTCCGGTAACGAGTGGGTTACTCTGAGTACGCGGGTCCGTAGCCGCCGAAGCGACGTGATAGACCTCGTTGCTGAAGATGGCCGACGCACAAAGGCCGGCGTCACGCTCGATCTCGGTGAGCATGACACCGTAGTGCGACTTGAACCAGATGCGGTCAAAATCTACCAGGGTGATAAGCGAGACCGGCACCTTGAAAAGAACGGCCGCCAACTCGGTCATTCGATCGAAAGCAGGCTCCGTTGGGGTATCGAGGAGGTCGTAGCGTCGCAGGGCCGTCAGGCGCTGCTGCTCGTTGACTGGTCGTGAGGCTTTGCTCATGAAAGGACTCCAAAGCCGCCTGCGGTGCCAATCTGCGCGGTAGCTACTGCATGCAACAGGACACTATCATTATTGCTCCTGTTCACCCAGATCCACTGTGTAGATCTGCCTAGAGATGAGCTTATTCGTACGCAACTGTCCAGAATAGGTATCTGCATCGACGACTCGATTTTTGTCAGCACCCCCTGGACTGATAGAGAATCTTTCACTTAAATAGGCATGTGCTCTTCCATAGTGAACTGTGTGCACTATGGGCTATCCGGTCATCGACTTCAGTTCCGCACAAGTGCGCTTCTGGTCGGTTGCTCGCGCAACCACTGAACCGCCTGCAGGTATGTCCAGATCAGTATCCATTTATCCGGTGGAGATTCAGCCCAATGGCTCTAGAAGGACTCGGCAAGGACCAGCCCCGCTTCGACGAGGAGCATCGCCAGAAAGCCAGAACCCCGGCAGAATTGCTGGAATTTATTGGAGACCGGTCCTTGCAGGACTTGCGGGACAATGGTGGCAACACGCCTGCTCAAACGGTCCAGGTTGGCCCGCTTGCAGTCGAGGTCGGGCAGTCGCCGGTATATGTGCCCGAGGAGTTTCGCTACGTCCAGGATCCGGCCGACCCTGGTCAGGTCATCGACATGACCCACTTTTTCTCAGCCGCAGACAAAGGACCGCTCGGTGAAGAATTGGGCTTGTTAAGAGAATTTGAGCAGGCGCGGCCTACTGACGAACGCGGCGGCAAAGGACTGCCGAGCGCTTTGATGAAAGAAGACCTGCGCTCGAACGACCTGGGGGACCAGTTTGGGACCGAGCGCCTGGTCAATGGCGTGGTGAGTCCTGGCCGGTCTCTGCACGACCAGCTCGATACTTTCTTCGAGCAGCGCAAGGACGATAACCCCGAGGGTATTCCAGGGCAGATTCGTGAGACGGGCGAAGCAATCCGGCGCACCTTCGATGGCCTCGTGCATCGCGAGGAGAGCCAGCCCCAACCGGCCGAGAACACCACTACCACTGAAGAACAGACACAAACCCTCGGCCCTGGTTATGACGCGGCGAAGGCGGCCGGCCCCGGTCAGCGGGACGTGAGCAATGCCTTGAAGTTCGGCATCAACGCCGAGGAGATTGCCGTTAAAGGGGCAGACCGTTCGGGCATCCCCAACCCGGCCGGTACCACCAAGCAGAATATTGTCGATCAAAAAAATCAGGCCGGGGTCATTGGTGTCGGCCAGAACCTGGCTTCCAGTTGGCAGAATCTTCAGGAGGGCGACTTGTTCGAGGCCGGCGGCCGGTTCATCAAAGCGGGGGCCGAGGCACTCAATACCAACGGCTATTCAATTGGACAGGAAGAAAATAAATCCTTGAGCGGTAGCGGTGGCGGTGCCCTTTTCAACACCATCGGCAACCTCGGCAACGCCTGGCAGGAAGTCGAGAATTACGGGACTGAAAAGTTTAATCTGCTCAACGGGCTTGCCCACGGCGGCCGGGCCATCGGCGACGGGCTGAAGACTATCGAAAAGCTGGGAAGCGAGCTGACCAACATGACTGGCGGTCGCATCGACGACCTGGCCAAAGACACCCTCGAAAACTTTGGCGGCTTGAGCAAGTTGGTCAACGGCGGCGTCAACCTCACCCAGGGCGGCATCAACGTCTTTGCCAAAGAGGGTACCGAGGAAAAGGTCTCAAGTGCAGTGCAAGCAGCCAATGGTCTTGCCGAGACGACCCTCGGTGCCGTTCAACTAAACGAGGTATCACCCTGGATCGGCGATAAGGCTGCCAGTATCGCCAATAAGATCAGTCCCGGCCTGGCTCAAAAGGCGACCAACTTCCTGGGTAATGCCGGTCCGGCCCTGGGTAGCGCCGCTGAGGGAGCAGCCGTATTCGAGCTATTGAGGACAGCGGATCAGGTCGTGACCGGTGGTGCCGCCCTGGACTTTACCGTCAACACCGTGGCCGGCGGTTATGCTACTGCCCTGAACGCCGTGACTGCCAGTATCGATGCGGGCGATGAGTTGCTGCGCGGCGACTTTGAGGAGGCGGGTTCTGAGTTTCAGGAGCATTTTGGCGAAGAGCAAAAATATATCAATCAGGCCATCCACGAGAACTGGCAGGCGGCCAACGAAACTCTCGAATCCCATCTCAAAGAGACCTACCTGAGACCCCTCAACGAACTGACCGACGAAAACCTGGGTCAGACGGTCGAGAATACTTTTGGAGCAGTCCTGCACGCAGCAGACGGCAACTACGATCTGGCCGGCCAGGACGCGCAGCATGCCCTGCGCAATGCTGGTGAAACGGTGGAGTCCTGGGGTCAAAACATGACTGCTGCCTGGTCGCAGACCGGTGAAGACCTCGGTATCGACGAAAACAGCCGCGAATTGATAGGCGATCTGGCCGGGGCCGTCTTTAACCCCTTTGCCGCTGCCGAACAGGCGCTAAACGAGGGTGGTCTCACTCCACAAATCGGGCAGATGACCCAGGATGGACTGGAAATCGCTCAGGATGGCTTTTCAGATGCTCGTGAAAACATCGGCAACTTTCTCTCGGACCTGAACCCCTTCGACGACGAAGTCGCCCCTGGCGAACACCACGGCGACGTGGACGATTGGCTCGATACGGGCGATCAATCCTACGTGGACGGCATGCACGACGAAGTCGGAGCCTATCTTGATGACACCTTCACTGCACAAGATGGTCAGATGAATCCAGCGATGTACGGCGACGATACCGACCTGGGCTTCGACAATGACGACGACATGAACCAGATGCCGGAAGCCGGTTTGTACGCCGACCAGGAGGATCTGGAAAGTTACCTCGCCGACGACGAACTGACACAACAAGCCTACGACTTCGAGCAGCAGGACCAGGCAGAACAAGAACAGGAGCAGGCCGACCAACAAGTCCAGGCTGAGGAGGAGGCAGAACAACAAGCGCAGGTAGAACTGGAAGCTGAACAGCAAGCAGAGCTAGAGGAAGCAGAGCTGGAGGCCGAACGGCAAGCAGAGCTAGAAGCTCAGCAACAAGCAGAATTGGAGGCCCAGCAACAAGCAGAGCTAGAGGCCCAGCAACAAGCAGAGCTAGAGGCAAAACGACAAGCAGAGCTAGAAGCTGAACGCCAGGCTGAAGAAGAAGCTAGACGTCAAGCTGAAGAAGAAGCTAGACGTCTAGC